>NZ_DASYOK010000190.1:0-6311 GCF_036007805.1 Yoonia sp. | reverse complement strand
TTGTTGTTGCTGATCACGAATGATGCATGGTTCGGTGAGGCTGCGGGCCCGCATCAGCACCTTGCCCAAGCGCGGTTGCGCGCAATCGAGCAGGGGTTGCCGATGGTGCGCGTGGCCAACACCGGCATCAGCGCGATGATTGATCCCAAAGGGCGCATCACTGCCGCATTGCCGCTGGGTGTTGATGGCGCGATTGATGCGCCTCTGCCTGCGGCGCTTGCAGCGACACCTTATAGCAGATGGGGCGATCTGCCGGTTGTCCTGTTGGTGCTTTTGTTCATCTTTGGCGGTTATTTTCGGGCCAGACGCGATAGCGATTGACCTAGCAGCGGGCACACCATATCGGGGTGTTCGATTCTGTCACAACGGCTTCCTGACGTGGCGGTATAACTTACTGGAGCACATCCCCATGACGCGTAACAATTACATCTTCACCTCTGAATCCGTTTCAGAGGGGCATCCTGATAAGGTCTGCGACCGCATATCTGACAGTATTCTGGATGCATTCCTGACCGAAGAACCCGAAGCGCGTGTCGCTTGTGAGACCTTTGCCACGACAAACCGCGTGGTGATCGGCGGTGAAGTGGGGCTGTCTGACCAGTCGAAGCTGAAGGACCATATGGCGCGGATCGAGGATATTGCGCGCGCCTGTATCAAGGACATCGGATACGAGCAGGACAAGTTCCATCACGCGACCTGCGAGATTACGAACCTGCTGCATGAGCAATCCGCGCATATCGCCCAAGGTGTGAATGCATCCGACACCAAAGAAGAAGGTGCGGGCGATCAGGGGATCATGTTCGGCTATGCCACAACAGAAACCGATGCGCTGATGCCGGCCCCGATCCAATATGCCCACGCGATCCTGCGCCGTCTGGCAGAGGTGCGCAAATCCGGCGAAGAACCGACGCTCCGCCCTGATGCCAAGAGCCAGGTGTCGCTGCGGTATGAAAACGGCAAGCCGGTTGAGGCGATGTCTATCGTGCTGTCGACCCAGCACAGTGATGAAAACCAGACCAGCGCAGATATCCGTGCAATTGTCGAGCCTTATATTCGCGAGGTGATGCCTGAGGGCCTGATCACCGCGCGGACAGAATGGTGGGTGAACCCGACAGGCACATTCGTCATCGGTGGTCCTGATGGCGATGCCGGTCTGACGGGCCGCAAGATTATCGTAGATACCTACGGTGGTGCGGCCCCGCATGGTGGCGGTGCTTTCTCTGGCAAAGACCCGACCAAGGTGGACCGGTCTGCGGCTTATGCCGCGCGCTATCTGGCCAAAAACGTGGTGGCCGCTGGCATGGCGGAGCGTTGTACGATCCAGTTGAGCTATGCAATTGGTGTGGCCAAGCCTTTGTCGATCTATGCCGATACCCATGACACCGGCGAGGTTGATCCGGCGGCGATCGAGCGTGCGATTGCACAGGTCATGGATCTGACGCCGCGTGGTATTCGCGAGCATCTGGGTCTGAACAGGCCGATTTACGAGCGGACTGCAGCCTACGGTCACTTTGGCCGTGCGCCGGATGCGGATGGCGGGTTCAGCTGGGAGCGGACCGATCTTGTTGAGGCGCTCAAGCGCGCTGTTTGATCAAGGTGAGGTGGGTCAAGACCCACCTTACAGGTTGCACGGTGCATAGGGTGGATCTTGATCCACCCTGCTGATTGCGAAAGCTGCGCACCCTTGCTAAAGCCCCGCCTATGAGCAAAACCAATCATCCCTCGGGCGCCCCGTGGCGCAATTTCTATGGCCGCTTTCGTGGCAAGACGATCCGTGCCGCCCAGCACGATTATCTTGAGAACGATCTTGCGCCGCTATCGCCCGGACCCATCAGTTGGGAAGAAAATCCCGAAAGGACGCCGCTTGCGCTAGATGGTGTTTTTGGTGGCAAGGACATCTGGCTTGAAATCGGCTTTGGCGGCGGTGAGCATCTGGTGCATATGGCACAGACCTATCCCAACATTGGTCTGATCGGCTGTGAGCCGTTTATCAATGGTGTGGCCATGCTTCTGGGCAAGATCCGCAAGGCCAACGTTGACAATCTGCGGGTTCACCCGGGCGATGTGCGTGATCTGTTCGACGTCTTGCCTGATGCGACGCTGTCAAAGGTGTTTCTGAACTACCCCGATCCCTGGCCCAAGAAGCGCCATCACCGCCGCCGGTTTGTGACACCGGAGCATCTTGCCCCCCTACACCGTGTGATGAAACCGGGTGCCGAGTTGCGCGTTGCGACAGACATCAAGGACTATGTCCGCCAGACACTGGAGCAGGTGCCTGTCCACGGGTTTGAATGGCTGGCCGAGGGGCCTGACGATTGGCGCGCGCCATGGGCGGACTGGGTGTCGACACGTTATGAGCAGAAGGCGCTCCGTGAAGGCCGGACACCGCATTATCTGACCTTCCGCCGGGTGTGAGCGCCGGACCCTCCGGGGGGAGTATTTCCGGCAAGATGATAAGACAGGTGATAGACCCGGCGAACGCGCTGCGCTATCAACCGCGCGAGTTAAGAAGGAAGATTGCCAATGTCCGGTCACGGCACCCCGATCCCCATGATATCGCACCCCTGTGGCCCTTTGGTGGGCGAGGCGCATGTGCCGGGTGACAAGTCGATTTCGCACCGGTCGCTGATTTTGGGGGCGATGTGTATTGGCGAGACGCGGATCACCGGTCTTCTGGAAGGTGAGGACGTGCTGGATACAGCCAAGGCGATGCAGGCCTTCGGGGCGACGGTGACCAATCATGGTGACGGTGCGTGGACTGTCAGTGGCGTGGGTGTTGGCGGTTTTGCCGAGCCTGATTGCGTGATTGATTGCGGCAATTCCGGTACGGGTGTGCGGTTGATCATGGGGGCTGCGGCGACTTCGCCGATTACTGTGACCTATACCGGTGATGCGTCGCTGAACGGGCGGCCGATGGGGCGGGTGACTGATCCGCTCGCACTTTTCGGGGCGCAGGCCGTGGGGCGTGCCGGTGGGCGTTTGCCGATGACTATTGTGGGTGCGCGCGCCCCTGTACCTGTGCGTTATGTCGTGCCGGTGCCGTCGGCACAGGTTAAATCGGCCGTTTTGCTGGCGGGTCTGAATGTGCCGGGGCAGACCGTTGTGATCGAGAAAGAAGCGACGCGGGATCATACCGAGCGGATGCTGCAGGGCTTTGGTGCGACCTTGACTGTTGAGACCACTGACGAAGGCCGCGTGATTACCCTTGATGGACAACCCGAGCTGACCGCGCAGACGATTGTTGTGCCGCGTGACCCGTCATCGGCGGCCTTTCCGGTCTGTGCGGCGATTATCACGCCGGGTTCGGATGTTCTGGTGCCCAATATCGGGTTGAACCCGACGCGGGCGGGGCTGTTCACCACATTGCAGGAAATGGGGGCTGATTTGGTCTTTGAGAATATGCGCGAGGAGGGGGGCGAGCCTGTCGCAGACCTGCGCGCAAGATTCTCGCCCGATTTGCGGGGTATCGCTGTGCCGCCTGCGCGCGCGGCGAGCATGATTGATGAATATCCGGTGCTGTCGGTCGTGGCGGCTTTTGCGCAGGGTGTCACGGATATGCAGGGCGTCAAGGAATTGCGCGTCAAGGAAAGCGACCGGATTGATGCAATGGCCAAGGGCTTGCGTGCGGCCGGTGTGACAGTGGATGAAGGCCCGGATTGGTGGAAAGTCACCGGAATGGGCCATGGCAATGTGCCGGGCGGTGTGACTGTGGCGAGCGAGCTGGATCATCGCATCGCGATGGCGTTCATGGTTATGGGCATGGCCACACAAAAGCCTATGCGCGTGGATGATGGTAGTCCGATTGCCACCTCTTTCCCGATATTTGAGGACCTGATGGGTGCGCTGGGCGCGCAGATTATACGTGCCAAGGTATGAGCTTTATCGTCGCCATTGATGGTCCTGCCGCAGCGGGCAAGGGCACGATTTCCAAGGCAGTTGCCGCGCATTTCGGTTTTGCGCATCTTGATACGGGGCTGCTCTATCGTGCGGTCGGGGCCAAAGTGATTGCAGGTGCGGAACCGGTTACGGCCGCTCGTGCGCTTGATGCGCGTGATCTGGAAAATGACAACCTGCGCACGTCTGCTGTGGCGCAAGCGGCTAGCGAGGTGGCCGTGATACCCGAAGTGCGTGCCGCACTGGTGGCGTTCCAGCGCAGTTTTGCGGGGCGCGACGGTGGTGCGGTGCTGGACGGGCGCGATATCGGGACGGTGATTTGTCCTGCTGCGGATGTGAAGCTTTTTGTCACCGCCAGCCCCGAATGCCGCGCCGAACGGCGGTTTCAGGAGCTTTCGGGCAAGGGGACAGACACCACCTATGATACCGTCCTCGCTGAAGTGAAAGAACGCGATGCGCGGGATCAGAACCGTGCGGCGGCCCCTCTGGTGCCTGCGGATGATGCGGTGACGCTGGACACGTCTGAGCTGACGGCCGCACAGGCGATTGCCGCTGCGATCAAGGTCATCGACGCGGCGCGCCCGTAAGAGCACAGGGTGTCTAACCGCGGACCAAAGGTTTCTTTGGCCGTTCAGGCGGGCATTGGCCACGCTTGCATCCGTTTGGCAACAGCCTTCTTGTTTGCGGGAAACCCCTTGCAAACAAGCCCCAATGCCCCTATACGCCGCCCTGTCGAAGTGTCGAAACAGGCGCGGACGTGAGACTTGAGCGGGGTCGGTAGTAACCGGCCCTGTTGTTTTATGTTTCGTAGATGATGCAAATGACCAACCGAAACCCAAAAGACCGGCGGAGACAACCGCACGGCCCGTATAAAACCAAACGTTAGGAAAACGACGCCACATGGCTAATTCAATGGAAGAGTTTGAAGCACTCTTGAACGAAAGCTTCGAAATGGACACGCCCGCCGAAGGGTCTGTTGTCAAAGGCAAAGTCATCGCAATCGAAGCGGGCCAAGCCATCATCGACGTCGGCTACAAGATGGAAGGCCGCGTTGATCTGAAAGAATTCGCAAACCCCGGTGAAGAGGCTGAAATCGCCGTTGGAGACACTGTCGAAGTGTTCCTGCGTCAGGTTGAGAACGCCCGCGGCGAAGCTGTTATCTCCCGCGAGATGGCGCGCCGCGAAGAAGCCTGGGATCGTCTGGAAAAAGCCTATGCTGACGAAGAGCGCGTTGATGGCGCGATCTTTGGCCGCGTAAAGGGTGGTTTCACTGTGGACCTTGGCGGCGCTGTTGCGTTCCTGCCCGGCTCTCAGGTTGATGTCCGCCCCGTGCGTGACGCAGGCCCGTTGATGGGGCTCAAGCAGCCGTTCCAGATCCTGAAAATGGACCGTCGTCGTGGCAACATCGTTGTATCGCGTCGTGCGATCCTTGAAGAATCACGTGCCGAGCAGCGCGCCGAAGTTATCGGCAACCTGACCGAAGGCCAGGAAGTTGACGGCGTCGTCAAGAACATCACCGAATACGGTGCGTTCGTTGATCTGGGCGGTGTTGACGGCCTGTTGCACGTCACTGACATGGCATGGCGCCGTGTGAACCACCCATCCGAGATCCTCACAATCGGTGAGACGATCAAGGTGCAGGTTATCAAGATCAACAAAGACACCCACCGTATCAGCCTTGGCATGAAGCAGCTGCAGGACGATCCATGGGATGCGGTTGAAGCGAAATTCTCGCTTGGTTCCGTGCATCAGGGTCGTGTGACCAATATCACCGATTACGGCGCATTTGTTGAGCTGGAAGCCGGTGTTGAGGGTCTGGTTCACGTCTCTGAAATGTCCTGGACAAAGAAGAACGTCCACCCCGGCAAGATCGTGTCGACCTCTCAGGAAGTCGAAGTCATGGTTCTGGAAATCGACAGCGCCAAGCGCCGCGTTTCCCTTGGCCTCAAGCAGACACAGCGTAACCCATGGGAAGTCTTTGCCGAGACACATCCTGAGGGCACCGAAGTGGAAGGCGAAGTCAAGAACATCACCGAATTCGGTCTGTTCGTTGGCCTTGAAGGCGACATCGACGGCATGGTTCACCTGTCCGACCTTACATGGGAAGGCCGTGGCGAGGACGTCATCGGTGATTTCCGCAAGGGCGATATGGTCCGTGCGAAGGTTGCCGAAGTGGACGTCGAGAAAGAGCGTATCTCGCTCTCGATCAAAGCACTCGACGGTGATCCCTTTGCAGAGGCTGTTGGCGGCGTAAAGCGCGGTTCGGTCATCACTGTTGAAGTGACCAAGATCGAAGACGGCGGCATCGAAGTTGACTATGAGGGTGCGAAATCCTTCATCCGTCGTTCCGATCTGTCCCGTGACCGTGCCGAGCAGCGCCCTGAGCGCTTCCAGGTTGGCGACAAGGTTGACGTGCG
>NZ_DASYOK010000189.1:0-7746 GCF_036007805.1 Yoonia sp. | reverse complement strand
TTGTGAACCGCGCCGATGCCAAGACATTGCGCGACGAGGTAAAGCTGGAAAAAGAGCTCAAGACGATTGCGCGGCGGTCGGCACAAGGCGAGATCGGCAAAAAGCCTGAAGTGACAGTGATTGTGTCAAGGCTGGGGTAGGGTCGGGCAGTACCCCGACCTACGAACGACGGAATGATTTTGCAATTTTGCTCCAGTCTGTTTGGATGCCTCGGAACCGCAGTAGGGCGGTTATTGCAATTGCGCAGAGTAGAAGCGAACCAATCCCCGTTCCGCTCATGAAGAACAGATTTAGTTCGGCTTCTCTTATTAGTTGTATGATGTTTTCCAAGGTAGACCTCTCGCTATAATCGCGTCGTCTACCCATGTAGTCCCAAAAATAAGCTGTTTGCTTCGGCGTTGGCAAGCAAAAACGAACATCCAATTAGACTACCGAGAAAATATGGGCGAAATTGGCAAAAAGACCGAAGTCACGGTGATTGTGTCAAGGCTGGGGTAGGTGGGGGCTACAGACCGCAGACCTGCGCTCTGGAAGCTTGCATGAGATAAAATTACCCCATCAGCGCCAACACGACAACGTCATAGTTTTGCCCCTATGCTTTGTTCATCATCACCTCATGGGGCAAAACCTGTGAGGTGAGTGAGAATGACACCAAAGTCCATTCCTTTGATTTTAACGGCCGCAATGCTGTCCGGCTGCATGATGACCGATCCGTCCAGTCACCTGATCGGCCGCCAAGGTGCAAATGATATCTATGAATTCAGCATGACACGCTATGCCGATCCGCTTGGGGCAGAGGCCTATGACCAACAGCGCAACAACTATGCAGCACGGCTGTGTCCGCAGGGTTACCGGATCATAAATGAGCGCGAAGGGGTGACGATCAGACCTGCCGGTGACCGGCTGCTGTCTGAAAACCGCATCCAGATTGCCTGTCCTGCTTAAGGTCGCCCAAACAAAAACGGATGTTCCCGCTTAAGGAACATCCGCTTCATGACTGTCGGCAAAGGGCGCTAGTTCTTGGCCCGCTCGGCAAAGCTGAGCGCGATAAACGCTGGCGTATCCTCACCCATGCCAACGATTTTCGGGCCAGTGTCACGCCGGTCGTTGCCGCGCCCACGCCCGCCGCGTGAACGGTCCTCGCGTGGCTTTTGCGCGCGTTCCGGGGCCTCTTCCTTGGCTTCAACGACCTTGGGTTCTTGCGCCTTTGGTGTTTCTGCCTTTGGCTCCGGCTTGCGACGGCTACGTGTCCGCTTGGGCTTTTCTTCGGTCGTTTCGGCCACGGCCACGGCCTCGGCTTGTGCGGGTGTCGGCGCTGCTTTGCCGCCGGGCGCGTCAAGGCGCGGGATTGGCTGGTTCACCAGACGCTCCACATCTTCGAGGTTCTTCTCGTCGCGCGGCGAACAGATCATGATCGCAGTCCCCGTGCGGCCCGCACGACCGGTGCGCCCGATGCGGTGGACATAATCCTCAGCATGGCTGGGCACGTCGAAGTTGAAAACATGCGTGACCGCAGGAATATCCAAGCCACGCGCGGCCACATCAGAGGCCACAAGGATGCGCAGATCATTGTCGCGGAATTTATCAAGTGTCCTGGTCCGGTGGCTTTGGTCCAGATCGCCGTGGATCGGGGCGGCCTCATAGCCGTGTTTGTTCAGCGATTTGGCCACGATATCCACGTCCGACTTGCGGTTGCAGAAGATGATCGCGTTGGTGCAGGCCTCACCTTCGGCATCAATCAGCTTGCGTAGCAGATCACGCTTTTCCGCAGGCTCTTTGGGCTTGGAAGACCCTTTGAACATGACAACACCCTGCTTGATGTTGACGTTCGTGGTCGCCGCACGGGCGACTTCAATCTTGGCAGGGTTTGACAGGAAGGTGTTGGTGATCCGCTCGATCTCGGGGGCCATGGTGGCGCTGAAAAACAGTGTCTGGCGGGTGAACGGCGTGCGTTTGAAGATTTCCTCGATATCGGGGATGAAGCCCATATCGAGCATGCGGTCCGCCTCATCCACAACCATGATCTTGACGTCAGTCAGGATCAGTTTGCCACGTTCGAGGTGGTCGAGCAGGCGGCCGGGGGTGGCGATCAACACATCGACGCCTTTGTCGATGATGGCGTCCTGATCCTTGAAGCTTGTGCCGCCAATCAGCAGGGCGCGCGACAGTTTGGTATATTTGGCGTAGGCGTCGAAATTCTCGGCCACTTGCGCGGCGAGTTCCCGCGTTGGCGCCAGAACAAGGCTGCGCGGCATCCGTGCACGCGCACGGCCACGGCCCAAAAGCGTGATCATCGGCAGTGTAAAAGCGGCTGTTTTGCCGGTGCCGGTCTGGGCAATCCCCAGAACATCTCGGCCTTCGAGGGCGGGGGCAATCGCGCCGGCCTGAATAGGGGTAGGGGTGTCATAGCCGGTTTCGGCAATCGCTTTGAGAACCTTGGGGGCAAGGTTCAAATCAGAAAACTTGGTCATATACGTCCTTTGGATGCGGTTTCGGTCCGCATGTTGTGAAAGGACGCATTTCTCCGAGCGTCCCGCGTCGTAGGCACTTACGCGCCATGCAGATGCGATAGCGGAAATGCCTGTTACCGTCAAGCTGAGCGCGGAAACCGCCTGCCTTCAACGGGCTTTCGTGGCTTTTCCGCGCATCAAGGCAAAGCGGCGGAAGACGGTACCATCATCACTGTTGAGTATATCGAGCAAATGTCGTGTCAGCTTTCCGATTGTTGGTGCATGTTCGGCGTCGCGCCAGAGGGGGGCAAGCAGATTGGCTTCCAGATCGCCTTTGAGGACCGAAAAATCCCTCATCCCCATGGGCAGGGGGGATTTGTTGCGATCTTGCGTCCGAAACGGCGTTTGTGGGGGATGGCCGGAAAAGGCGCGCTCGGCCTCATATATTTTCATCATCGAAAACAACATGTTCATGCGCGCAGCAAGGTTGCGGTCTGCCTCGGTCTCGCCGTGTTCTGCAAAAGTGATGAGCGCAGAAATCAACCAACGGGTGGGCAGGGTGCCCAGCAACCATGCCTCTTGCTCGCCCCAAAGCCGCCGGAACAATGGGGCCGCGCCTTCGGGGTAAGTGTGTTTGCGCAGATGCGACACTAGCAGGCCATGTAGCAGCGCCAGTTCACAATGGCCTTGCAGTTCGCCCAGCAGCATGTGGCGCTTTTTCTCGACACGGCTCAGCCCCTCTGGGCGGGGCATCACTTGGGGGGGCAATGGCATGGCCTTGAGCGCTTCAAAATCAACGTCAAATGGCGGGAGGTCGGCGCCGGTCAGCAGTGCACGGCGCTTTTGGTATTGGGGCATCAGGCTGCCGATACCGCCGGGGAATGTCTGGACACTGTTGCTCAAACGCTAATCCCTAAACCATCATCTCTTTTGTCGCGGTTAGGTTGATATCGGGGTAATCCCGCCCGACGCGGTCGATGTCCCATTGCAGCCGCGTCAGATACACTGTGTCACCGTCATTGTCCGTCGCGATGTGCTGTTTGTTGGCGGCCACGAATTTATCAACCGCCGCTTGCGGCCCCGCCACCCAGCGGGCCGAGGTGAATTGTGACGCCTCAAAGCGCACCGGCAGGCCGTATTCCAGCTCGATCCGGCTGGCCAGCACCTCGAATTGCAGCGCCCCCACAACGCCCACGATAAAGCCCGACCCGAAGGTTGGTTTGAACACTTTGGCGGCCCCTTCTTCAGCGAATTGCATCAGGGCCTTTTCAAGGTGCTTGGCCTTCATCGGATCGCCCGCGCGGCAGGTCTGCAAAAGTTCCGGTGCAAAGGACGGAATTCCCGAGACGCGGATTGCTTCTCCTTCGGTCAATGTATCGCCGATGCGGAGCTGGCCGTGGTTGGGAATGCCGATGATATCACCGGCCCATGCCTCTTCTGCCAGTTCACGGTCAGCGGCAAGGAACAGCACGGGGTTCGTGATGGCCATCTGCTTTTTGCTGCGCACATGGGTCAGTTTCATGCCGCGTTCGAAATGCCCGGATGCAAGGCGCACAAAGGCCACGCGGTCGCGGTGCTTTGGGTCCATGTTGGCCTGCACCTTGAATACGAAACCCGCGACCTTCGTTTCCTCGGGCGCGATATTGCGGGGCTGGGCCGATTGGATTTGCGGCTCTGGCCCGTAGGTCGCCAGACCGTCCATCAATTCCTTGACCCCGAATGAGTTCATGGCAGAGCCGAACCAGATCGGCGTCATAGAGCCGTTCAAGAGCGCCTCCGGGTCAAGCTTGGGCAGCAATGCCTTGGCCATTTCGATTTCTTCAAGGAATTTTTCCAGCAGATGTGCGGGCACATGTTCAGCCAGTTTGGGGTCATCGAGACCTGAAATCTGGATGCTTTCGGCAACCTTGTTGCGGTCGGCGCGGTCCATCAATTCCAGCTTGTCGCGCAAAATATCATAGCAGCCGATGAATTCGCGTCCCACGCCAATGGGCCAAGACGCCGGTGTGACGTCAATCGCAAGGTTTTCTTGGATTTCGTCAATAATGTCGAATGTATCGCGGCTTTCGCGGTCCATTTTGTTGCAAAATGTCAAGATGGGAAGGTCGCGCAAACGGCAGACTTCAAAGAGTTTCCGGGTCTGGCTTTCCACACCCTTGGCCCCGTCGATCACCATCACGGCGGCATCGACCGCGGTCAGTGTCCGATAGGTATCTTCGGAAAAATCCGAGTGGCCGGGTGTGTCAACAAGGTTGAACCGGTATTTTTCAAAGTCGAACGACATCGCAGAAGCGGACACAGAGATGCCGCGGTCCTTTTCCATCTGCATAAAGTCCGACCGCGTGCGCCGTGCTTCGCCTTTGGCGCGCACCTGTCCCGCCATCTGGATGGCGCCACCATAAAGGAGGAACTTTTCGGTCAGCGTAGTCTTGCCCGCGTCGGGGTGCGAGATGATCGCAAAGGTCCGGCGGCGGGCGATTTCAGGGGGAAGGTCTGGGCGATTTGTCATGCATCACGCTTTATGCGTTCGGGCTGGAAAGGGCAATCGGGACAGTGTGCTTAACCAAAGATTTGGTTTTCATTGATATTGCCTCGCGCAAGGGGGCTGCAATGAAACACTATGCATGTGCCATTTGTCTGCTGTCCGGCCTCGCTGCCTGCGGCGGAGGTGGTGGAGGCGGTAGCGGGATTGATCCCCGCCTCGCACGGCTGGACATCTACGAGGCACAAAACCTGCGGGTGTTGGGCGACCCTGCGGCGGGCGTTGTGGGCATGGGAGAGACGGCTGACGAAAACATCCCCACAACCGGCACCATGTCCCTGACCGGTTTTGCAACGATGCGGGTCGAGACGGGAAGCCAGCCGATCATCCTGTTCGGCGATGCGGATTTGCAGATTGATTTTGACACCAGTGCGGCCCAAGGGGCGGTCAGCAGTGTTTTCGGGGGCAGTTCTGACGCCGATATCGCGGATTATACCGGAACGATTGATCTGCAAAGCAACGCTGTCGGGCAGGATATGCCGCTGGGCTATGCGGGCGCGCTGAGTGGCGGGGGGCAAACACTGGGGTTTGCGGGGGTGATCACGGGGGTTTTGCTGGGCAATCCTGCATCCGCCTTTGCGGGCAGTGATCTGGAAGCGCAGGTCGATCAGAACGGAACGACACGAGACGGAACAATCGTGATCGTACTTGAAGAAAATAGCCGGTGACGGGGCCCGTGGGTCTATCGCGTAGATGCCTTGCGCAGCAAAGACACCGCTTTTTGTGCAGGAATAAGGCTGTTTTGCACTTCATAATCCAGATGCGGCCGGTGTGCATGATCGGGTGAGGATACGCCGGCGGGCAGTCCGTGGCGCGTTTGCGCACTGATCAGATGCGATTCCGCCGCAATCCCTTCGGCGTAGATGATGTGATGGTCATCAAAAATCAGCTGGAAGTAATCCACGAAACCGCCACGCCGCCGCAACACTGTTTTGTGATCCACCAGATGCCGCGCCTTGATCAGAACTTCGGGGCGTCCGGCGCCAAGCTGGTCTTCGCGCTGGTATATGAACAGACGGTGGTCAGGGCGCACCACCAGATCGGCCTCGTTATGCAATGCACCCTTGGTGATCACGACCGGTGCAAAATTGCCCGAGGCACGCATTGTGGCCTGCCCGATATGACGGATCGGTTGCTTGCCTGCGTCGCGGGTCAGCACCATATCTCCGATGCTCAGCGTTTCGATCGGGCGCATCTGGCCGTCGCTCATGGTGATGCGCGTGCCACGGGCAAAAGACCCGCTGGCGGCTTCGGCAAAGCGGCGGGTGGCTGTGTGACGTTCCAAACCCACAAGGCGATAATCGACAGCAGGTTGCAGTTCACCCAGTGGTAGCAGGAAAATATCTGCGACATTGTCGTCTTCGACCTCGACCAGAACAAGGGCTTCATGCGTGTCCCCGTCAGGGGCCATAAGCGTCAGGCAGCAGTCCAGATGCACAAGATTGCCTTGTGTGTCGGCCCGGTGCAGCCCCTTGTCATCTGCAATCAGTTCAAGCGGTGTCAGTCCTGCATCGGCGTCAATCCGGTAGACATCATCCATCACCAGTTCATCGGCAAACGACAGTGTCTCGCCCTTGGTCACGCCATCGCTGGCGATCACTTTGGTCGCAGGATAGATATCGACAGTAATGGGGCGCTGGCTCATGGCGACTGGAGTTACACTGGCTTTGGCCTCAGGCCAAGCATGAACGCCGCGTTGCGCGTTTCATTTGCCGAAGTGGGGCGGCAGTGCTAGATCGTCCACAATCAATGAAGAAGGGAACGACACGATGGATCTTGGGATCAAAGGCAAGCGTGCGCTGGTATGTGCATCATCAAAGGGTTTGGGGCGTGGATGCGCCGAAGCTTTGGCTGAGGCAGGCGTCAATCTTGTCATGAACGCACGCGGTGCTGAGGCACTTGAGGCTGCAGCGGCAGATATCCGCAGCAAGTATGGCGTCGATGTTGTGACCGTGGCTGCAGATGTGTCCACGCAGGAAGGCCGTGACGCATTGCTCAAAGAGGCTGAAGGTGTTGATATTCTGGTCAATAACGCCGGTGGCCCGCCTCCGGGCATGTGGTCTGATTGGGATCGTGACGATTTTATTGCAGCCCTTGATGCCAACATGCTGGCCCCGATCGCGCTGATGAAGGCGCTGATGCCGGGGATGATCGACAAGGGCTGGGGCCGCGTCGTGAACATCACCTCCGGTTCTGTGAAGGCGCCGATCCCGCAGCTGGGGCTGTCAAACTCTGCCCGTGCGGGTTTGACCGGCTATGCCGCCGGCACCGCGCGTCAGGTGGCGCAGTTCGGCGTCAACATCAACAATATGCTGCCCGGTATTCACGCCACGGATCGCGCGGTTAGCCTTGATACCGGTGTTGCCACGGCGCAAGGCATAGATATCGCGGCCGCCAAAGCCCAGCGTGAGGCGACGATTCCCGCCCGTCGCTATGGCACCGCGGAAGAATTCGGCGCGATGTGTGCTTTCCTTTGTTCCAATCACGCGGGCTTTATCGTGGGCCAGAACATCGTGCTGGACGGCGGCGCGATCAACGCAACGATCTAAGACCTTCAAAAGAACGACCGGGGCAGGGCGTGGACCTTGCCCCGCAGCAAAACTGTTGTTAGGTGCGCTATACCCAATAGTTTTCGTCAGGGATCCCGCCCCCTATGCCAGCCCCCCGCCTTGAGATCAGCCATATCGTCAAAGACTTCGGCGGCCGTCGTGTCGTCGATGACGTGAGCCTGACGGTGATGCCGGGGCAGGTGAC
>NZ_DASYOK010000188.1:0-2500 GCF_036007805.1 Yoonia sp. | reverse complement strand
GTGCTGCGCAGCCTTGAACGCGCAGGCTATACGCCGATTGTGTTCTTCGATGCGAGCGTCGGCTATGTGCTTGACGATCATTATTATGACGAGGCGGCACTGGCCCCGCTTTTGGGTATCCCGCAGGAGCATATCTGCGTTGTTAACAAAGGCGTCATAGCGGATGTGTCGATCCTGTCGATGGCCACGGATCATGGCCTGCGTGTTGTCAGCAATGACAAATACCGCGACTGGCGGGTCCAGTTTCCGCATGCCGCGAAGAAGGGTGTTCTGCTTGACGGCACATGGCGGGACGGCACGATTGTCTGGCGGGGAAAACTAAACGCGCAGGTCGTCCGCGCCTAGGGTGAACGCCTTGCCGAAACCGCCGTTGAGATGCGCCTCGGACACCGCCAGTGCGTACATCCTGAAGTCGCTGAAATCATAGTATAATTGCGCTTTAGGGATGGCCTTCAACCACGTCGTTTTGTGGGAAGGTTTATCCACCTCGTGTGCTGTGCAGATCAGTGTCATGCGCGGATGTGTGAGGGGATCACCCTTGGCACCCGGCTCACCGATCAGCGCAGCACAGGCCGGGTTTTTGGCAAGCGCCTTGGTGTGCAGTGAGAGTGTCGAGACCAGCGTCAGAAGCGCGCCTTCATGCCATAGCATCGCTGTGCGGGCGACGTAGGGTGCGCCGCTCTCGGGGTGGGTCACAGCGAGGGCGGCGAAGCGGGTGTTTTGCAGCAGTTTCTGGGCCAGTGCGCGGGCGCTATCGTCGGTCGGGTTGATCGGGTCGGTCATCACGCGAGGTTGGCGGCGGGGCAGTTGCGAAAGGCGGTCATGGCGGGGCCGATCCCGTCCAGATCAAAGCCGACGGTTGTGTCACCCAGTATCGCGTAGGCGCGGGCGTTGAACTCTAACCCGTCGAGAACATTGCCAAATCCACGGTCCTTGACGGTAAGGCTGCGGCCATCGGGGCTGACGCTATGGCGGTCTGTCTGGATGCTGATCGGGCGGTCATTGGCGAAGGCCATGCCGAAGACCGGATCACCGGACCAGCGCCCTTGGGGCAGGGTCACGGTGACCGCATATTCGGTGATTGCAGGGTCGTAGGTGACGGTGATTTCGCCTGCCTCTTGCGTGTCGGTCAGGGTGCAGATCGGGGAGGCCGAAAACTCCCACGCGGCGGCGGGTGAGGCGAGAAGGAGGAAGGCGAGAGCGGTGCGCATGAGGGGGATGTAGGCGGCGCGCGGCGGCGGGCAAGGCCACAGCGGTGCAACGCGCGGTGGGGGTTTGGGGGCGATTGCGGCGGTGACGCAGGGACTCACCTGTTAACGCAGGGTTTTGCAGGGGATGGGGGCGTATGCAATGCGTACACAAGCCGTACACAACCCGTATGTACGCGGTGTACGGTTTGGGCGGGTTAAGGCCGCGTGCGGTGGGATGTGTGAATGGGGGGTTAAGGTTTTGGGGGGCGTTGAGGTCCAGGATCAAGTCCGGGACTGCGTGGGGGTAGGGTGGGTGAAACCCACGGGGTTGCGGCGCGTGGGTTTCACCCACCCTACACGTGGTCATTTACGAATAAACGGACTCTCAGGTGTGTTTGTGTTATTCAGGATATCGCTGAGTATCGATGCTTTCCACACCCGTCCAAGTTGGAAGCCATCTTTCTCATCACCTTCGCGACCAGCATAAACACCGAGGAACTTTGTCCAGTGAGCAAAGAATTGCGGCGAGGCAGTTTCACTAAACGGGCGCCCTTCGATTGAAAAGTTACCCAACATTTTCGCGAAAACGGGCGCCCCTGAAAGCCCTTCGCGTGTAGCTGAATCGCAGAGAAATATTGGCATACCGTCGAGTTCTAATTCAGGTTCAGAAGCTATTGAACCCCGCTTCCAAATTGGGGTTCCTTCACTGCCACCAAGCGCCTCGGGATATCCTACGATGAAACAATCAGTCCCAGCTTCTGGTTGCCAATGATCATATTGGGATTTGTCGTTTACGCAGTGAATCTGATCGGGGAAATCAGAAATTTTCAAGGCGACGACATCGATGAAAGAGCCCTTTGGATGTTCATGCCAGTCCGGTTTGCCATCTTTCCATAAGTGGTATTCGATAGCTCGATTTGCATAGGTCTGCGCATCATCTGCCACGCCTTCGCTAGGTACACGAAAGAGTACTTGAAGTCCGACAGGATCAAATCCATCGCTTAGCGGTTCGTTTGTTCCGTCTCTGCCAGTCACACAATGGCGATTAGTGATTAGGAAGGGAACATCGCCGTGCCGCCAGAAAAAACCCGAGCTCCAACGCTTTCGAACAATTTCACCTATGTCGTTCCTTGCGATCGCACAGAGTTGAGCGATACATTTTGATTCATAAGATACCGAAGCGATCTTTGTCACCGCTTCCCCCCATACCTGCTTTTCCCACCGCGCATTCCGCCTCGGCCACCCGTACTCCGCCCTGACGCCTTCTGCGCGTCGTCGACTGCGCGCTCCACCGCCTGTTGCCGTGCCAG
>NZ_DASYOK010000187.1:0-3227 GCF_036007805.1 Yoonia sp. | reverse complement strand
CTGGTGAACACCATGGCGCTTTCGCTTCTGGACCAGTCAAACCTGATCCTTCTCGCTGTTCTTGCGTTGTTTGCCATCGTCGCCATCGTCATCGACCGCAGGTCGTTCCTGATTGCAGCGATTGGGTATATCGTCGCCCTTGGGGCGGCTGTTTTTGACGGTGCCGGAACCGCGCCGACCATCCTGATCCTCGGCATTGTCCTGCTTCTTCTTGGTGCATTCTGGGAACGGATCCGCGCACGTATCCTGCGCGTGATGCCCGGATTTATCCCGCTGCACCGTCTTCCCCCTTCTCAAGTTTAAGGTTCATTCATGACTGACCTCACGCCACGCGAAATCGTCTCCGAACTTGACCGGTTCATCATCGGCCAGAAAGATGCCAAACGCGCCGTTGCTGTCGCATTGCGTAACCGCTGGCGACGCAAGCAATTGGGCGATGATCTGCGCGATGAGGTTTACCCCAAGAATATCCTGATGATCGGGCCCACCGGCGTGGGCAAAACCGAAATCTCACGCCGTTTGGCAAAACTGGCGCGTGCGCCTTTCCTGAAGGTCGAGGCAACCAAATTCACCGAAGTCGGCTATGTCGGCCGCGATGTCGAACAGATCATCCGCGATCTGGTCGATACCGCGATCATCGACACCCGCGAACATATGCGCGAAGACGTCAAAACCAAGGCCCGCGCCGCGGCCGAAGAACGGGTGATCACCGCAGTTGCAGGCACCGATGCGCGCGAAGGCACGCGCGAGATGTTCCGCCGCAAACTCAAATCAGGCGAGCTTGACGACACGATCATCGAACTTGAACTGACGGATACTTCAAACCCCATGGGTGGTTTCGAAATCCCCGGCCAGCCCGGCGGCATGGGCGGTATGATGAACCTTGGCGAACTGTTCGGCAAAGCCATGGGCGGCCGCACTGTCAAAAAGCAAATGACCGTGGCCGATAGCTATGACGCGCTGATCGCCGATGAAGCTGACAAGTTGCTGGACGATGAAACCGTCACCAAAGCCGCACTTGAAGCGGTCGAACAAAACGGCATCGTCTTTCTGGACGAAATCGACAAGGTTTGCGCCCGCGCCGATGCGCGCGGTGCCGATGTGTCACGTGAGGGCGTCCAGCGTGATCTGCTGCCCTTGATCGAAGGCACGACCGTGTCCACCAAGCACGGGCCGATCAAGACCGATCATATCCTGTTCATCGCCTCGGGCGCGTTCCACGTAGCCAAACCGTCTGACCTTCTGCCCGAACTGCAAGGTCGCCTGCCAATCCGTGTCGAACTGCGCGCCCTGACCGAAGATGATTTCGTGCGCATCCTGACCGAGACAGACAACGCGCTGACATTGCAGTACGCGGCCTTGATGAAAACCGAAGAGGTCACCGTGACCTTCACCGAAGACGGGATCAAAGCACTCGCCAAGATCGCGGCGGAAGTGAATGAATCCGTCGAAAACATTGGTGCACGCCGCCTTTACACCGTGATCGAGCGGGTGTTCGAGGACCTGTCCTTTAACGCCCCCGACCGCGCAGGCGATGAAATCGCAGTAGATGCAGATTTTGTTGAGAAACATCTGGGCGAACTTTCACGCTCGCTCGACATCAGCCGCTACGTGCTCTGACGCAATTTCCGCTTTCAACTTGTCCGTAGTCGGATCATCAAAGGCGCATGAACCGGCAACCGAATTACTTTCGCTTCATCCACGACAATTTCCCGTTCCTTGCAACGGGATTTTTGTTGTCGTTTCTGTCCAGCTTTGGCCAAACTTTCTTTATCTCCATTTTTGGCGGTGAAATCCGCGAAGCCTACGGTCTGACCAACGGAGAGTGGGGGCTGACCTATATGATCGGTACAGGTGCCTCGGCAGTGGTGATGGTCTTTGCGGGTGGGTTGGCAGACAGATTTCGGGTGCGGACATTGGGGATCGTCGTGGTCCTGCTTCTTGCATCGGCCTGCCTGTTCATGGCCTTCAATAGCATTGTCGCGTTGCTGCCTTTCGTGATTTTCGCACTGCGCTTTACAGGCCAAGGCATGACCACCCATGTCGCCACTGTTGCGATGTCGCGGTGGTTCATTGCCACGCGCGGCCGCGCGCTGGCGGTCGCTGCCTTTGGTTTTATGCTGGGCGAGGCCGCATTGCCGCTGACCATGGTCTGGCTCAAATCCATGATTGAATGGCGGACACTCTGGGTCTGTTTCGCTGTTTTCTGCGTGTTGGCCTGCTTTGTGCTTTACCGTCTTTTGCGGCTGGAGCGCACACCGCAGGCCATGGCTGAAACCACGCAATCCACAGGTATGAACGGGCGCCATTGGACACGCAGCGATGCGCTGCGCCATCCACTGTTCTGGGCCATGGTGCCGGCGGTGATGTCATTCTCCGGATTCGGGACAGCATTCTGGTTCCATCAGGTCCATTTTGCGGAAATCAAAGGCTGGTCGCATCTGGCGCTCGTCTCGGTCTTTCCTTTGGGTACCGCGGCACTTCTCATCTCAACCATCGGCTACGGCTGGGCGGTCGACCGTTTCGGTGCAACGCGGCTATTGCCGATTTACCTGATCCCGCTGGTGATCGCCTTCATCCTGCATTGGTACGCGCCGTCACTGGGTTGGACCGCATTGGCGGTCATCCTGATGGGGGTCGCGGGCGGCGGGCAGGCGACTTTGCTGAACGCTTGCTGGGCAGAATTCTATGGCACGCGGCACATAGGCGCGATCAAAGCAGCGGCAGCGGCTTTGATGGTGTTGGGGTCAGCCATCGGGCCAGGTTTAAGCGGTTGGTTGATTGACCAGGGTGTCGGATTTGAACAACAACAACTGGGCTATGCCGCAACCTTTGCTTTCGCAGCCCTCGTCCTGATCATCCCGACACGCAAAGCGCGACAGGCTTTAGCGGTTCCGCTTTAAATACACGTAATAGGCACCATGGCCGCCGTGTCTGATATGCGCTGGCGTCACCTGCAAAATCGCCTGCGATAATGGCGGCAGCGCAAGCCATTGCGGCACCTGATGCCGCAAGACGCCATGCCGTGTCGGGATCGGCCCACCATCATCACGGTCTTTTCCTTTTCCGGTAATGACCAGAACCAAACGGCGCCCCTGCATTTGCGATCCTAGAATAAAGGACACTAAAGCCGGATGTGCCTGCGCCATGGTCATGCCATGCAAATCAATACGCCCCTCGGGTTTCAGCTTGCCACGCTTCATTTTCCCAAAAGACTTGTTGTCCAT
>NZ_DASYOK010000186.1:0-2884 GCF_036007805.1 Yoonia sp. | reverse complement strand
GGGGCAGACCTGATCAGTCTGCCCAGCTGGATGGAAAGCTGGGAGACTTTTGCAAGCCGCAATCCCGAAGGCTTGGTGATGGAAGAGCCCGCCTTCAACCGCAACTACGGGGCCAACCCCTATGTGCGCTATGACAGCTCTCATCGCCCGTTCCTCTATTCCGGTGAAATGCCACCCCATAACATCCCCGCTTTGGCGCGCGTTGTTCGCGTCGGAGATCGGGCGTGGCCGCTGACGCGCCTGACAGAGGCGGGAACGCTGACCGAGGCAGGCGTGACCCTGTCATGGGCCGCAGGGCAGGCCCCGGCGCTGGATAGTGCCGACATCGGCGCAGGCAAGGACGTGGGCAACGTGCGGGTGCGCGACGACGCGGGCAACGACCTGCCACATGATGTGCTGTTTGCTTTTGCGTTCCACGCCTTCTGGCCCGAGGGGACCTGGATGATCGGCAATTAGCCTTGTACCCTTCTGCGCGGTTGCTGCCTCCGGCGGAAGTTTGAAGGGACATGGAAAGTCATAGGGTTTCGCTTGACACCGGGGGCCTGCGCGCATGATCTGCGCGGATGGAAAAGAAAACCCAGATTGATCTGTTCGGTGCGGTGGCACTCACAAGTTTTGCGCTTTTGCTGGCCTTTAATCAGGTCGTGATCAAGGTCACCAATGGTGGGCTGCAGCCGGTCTTTTTCGCAGGGCTACGCTCGGCAGGGGCCGTGGTCTGCATCTGGCTCTGGTTGCGCTGGCGGGGCATCCCGTTGCGTTTTGAAAAGGGCACGCGGGTTGCGGGCTTTGCCGTTGGTTGCGTCTTTGCTTTCGAGTTTTTTTGTCTCTTTGTGGCCCTTGATCTGACGGCTGTCAGCCGCGCGTCTGTCATCTTTTATTCGATGCCAATCTGGCTTGCGATCATGGCGCATTTCATCATGCCAAGCGATAAGATCACGCCTGTCAAAGCTGTTGGCCTTGGGCTCGCTCTAGCGGGGGTGGCGGTTGCGATCCTGACCCGTGATGATGGTGTGGGCAGTTTCTGGGGTGATCTAGCGGCTTTGGGTGCCGCCGTCGGTTGGGCCGTCACCGCGATGATCGCCAAAGCCTCGTCGCTGTCGCGGGTACGCCCTGAAATCCAGTTGATGTGGCAGGTTGGCGTCTCGGCGCCTCTGTTGCTCTTTGCCGCACTCTTCTTCGGCCCTTTGATCCGTGATATTGCCCCCGTCCATATCGCAGGGCTGGCGTTCCAGATCGTTGTGGTGGTCAGTGCGGGTTTCATCTTCTGGCTTTGGCTTTTGTCGATTTATCCCGCATCCGGTGTGGCCTCGTTCAGCTTTCTGTCACCGGTGCTGACGGTGGCGCTTGGCTGGCTGTTGCTGGGCGAAGAGGTTGGGCCCAACCTGATCATGGCGCTGATCCTCGTCGCCATCGGGATCCTGATGGTGAACCGGCCTAGGTCCCGCAGAACGTCCGCGTAACCATTTCGTCCTTGCTGGGCTCGCGCGCGAATCTGGCGGTTGCCTCTGTCAGCGATGCGTAGGGTGCTGTCACTGCCGCCAGAAGCGCGTGGAATGGCGCATAGTCGCCGGTGCGGCCTGCCTGGATGACCTCTTCAACACGGTGGTTGCGCGGGATGATGTGCGGGTTGGCCTGCGCCATGATTTGCGCGGCACCGGCTGATTTGCGGGTTTGCCACCGCGCGGCCCACGTATCGAAAGCATCACGGTCGATGAACTGATCGCGGGCATTGGTTGTGTTCAGATTGGCGAAGGTGTTGGTGAAATCTGCACCATCCTTGGCCATCAGATCAAGCAGATCGGTAATCAGCTTGCGGTCATCTTCCTGAGGGTCAGCGATCCCCAGTTTCGCACCAAAGACCGACAGCCATGCCTCTTCATAGAGCGCAGGCATGCGGTGCACGGCGGCTGTAAAATCTTCAATCGCTGCATCACGGTCTGGCATCAGCGGGATCAGTGCGGTCGCAAACTGCGCCATATTCCATACGCCGATCCCGGGCTGGTTGGAATAGGCATAGCGCCCGTATTGGTCAATCGCGCTGAACACGCTGTCGGGGTGGAAGCCGTCCATGAAGGCGCAAGGTCCGTAATCAATGGTCTCGCCTGCAATCGAGACGTTATCAGTGTTCATCACTCCGTGGATGAACCCCAGACCCATCCAATACGCAATCAGTTTGGCATAGCGGGCAATCACCAGATCAAGCAGGTCCGCCGGGCCGGTTGCGTCGGGGTAGTGCCGCGCGATGACGTGGTCTGTCAGCGCTTGCAGCGCCTGCATATCGCCACGGCTGGCAAAGAACTGAAACGTGCCGACGCGGATATGGCTTTGGGCGACGCGTGCGATGACAGCACCGGGCAGGCGTTCTTCACGGTACACGTCTTCGCCGGTGGTCACGGCGGCCAGCGCGCGGGTTGTGGGCACGCCCATCGCGTGCATCGCCTCGGAGACGAGGTATTCGCGCATTACAGGCCCCAGCCACGCGCGCCCGTCGCCGCTGCGTGAATAGGGCGTGCGCCCCGCGCCCTTGAGCTGGATATCGCGGCGGATGCCGTCTTTGCCCACAACCTCACCCAAAAGCACAGCACGCCCGTCGCCCAGTTGCGGGTTCCAGTTGCCGAACTGATGCCCCGCATAGACCTGCGCAAGCGGGGCGGCCCCGTCGGGGATATGGTTGCCTGCAAAAACCTGTGCCGCGTCAGGTGTGGCCAGCTCTGCGGGATCAATCCCGAGGATCGTTGCCAGTGCGGCATTTGTCGCGATCACCTGCGGCGCTTTCACCGGTGTCGGCAATTGCGCGGTGTACATCTGTGGCGGCAATTGCGCGTAGGAATTGTCAAATGGAATACGCATCAGAGCCGGGCCAACCGTGCCGCCAGCAATGCGT
>NZ_DASYOK010000185.1:0-5572 GCF_036007805.1 Yoonia sp. | reverse complement strand
TGGCGCAGGCTGCTGGTGCGCCTTGCCTTCCTGATTTCACTCGGCATCGCTGTCGCGCTGGATTTTGGGGGGCTGTTCTTTCTCATCATGATCGCGCCGGTGCTTGTGCTCTTCTACGCTGTCTTCGGCACGATGGGACGGCAAGTCGCACGCCGGGCGGGACCAACGACATCCGGAATAGCGCTTGGATTGGTGCTTGCATGGGCTTTGGGGGTCAGTTTCCCCTTGTTTGTCGGGATATAAAGCACTTTGTGTACAACAGTACACCAAAATGCATTCCCTTTCGAAGTCTGTTCCACTAGTGATGTGAATCAAACGCGTGCGGTTCTTTTCATGTAGGCCGCTTGCCTATGCAACACGACCAAGCCACGAGGATATGCGCATGTCAGACCAGACCCTTCCCGATATCATCTACACGAAAACCGATGAAGCACCGCAACTGGCATCCGCCTCTTTGCTGCCGATCCTGCGCAGGTTTCTGGGCGAGGCAGATATCACCATCGGCACCAAGGATATCTCGCTTGCAGGGCGCATTCTGGCATCATTCCCGGAACGTCTGACAGATGCGCAGAAGGTGTCTGACGATCTGGCCCTGCTGGGCGAGGTCGTGAAAGACGCAAGCGCCAATGTGATCAAACTGCCCAACGTGTCGGCCTCTGTGCCACAACTGGTGGCGGCAGTGAAGGAATTGCAGGGCCAAGGCTATGACATTCCCGATTACCCCGAAAACCCGCAGACCCCTGATGAGGTCGAGGCGCGCAAGCGTTATGACGCCGTCAAAGGGTCTGCCGTGAACCCAGTGCTGCGCGAGGGCAACTCCGACCGCCGTGCGCCATCATCGGTCAAAGCCTATGCCCGCGCCAACCCGCACCGCATGGGCGCGTGGTCCAAGGACAGCAAGACCTGCGTGTCCACGATGGGCGCGAATGATTTCTATTCGAACGAGACCTCGGTCACTTTGACCGAAGCGCAGGCCGCAGGTCCGCTCAAGATAGAACACACGGCCGCCGATGGCACTGTCACGACACTGAAAGACGGCATCACAATGCCGGCGGGCACGATTGTGGATGCGACCTTCATGTCAGCCAAAGCGCTCAAGGCGTTCTACCACGCGCAGATCGAAAAGACGCTGGCCGATGGCACGCTGTTCTCATTGCATCTGAAAGCCACGATGATGAAGGTCTCTGACCCGATCCTGTTCGGCCATGCAGTTGTGGCCTATCTTCAGCCTGTCTTTGACCGTCATGCCGATGCTTTCGCCGCCGCTGGTGTTGGCCCGAATGCGGGCTTTGGCACGATGTTTGATGCGATTGCCAAAATGCCGAACGGCGCCGAGATCAAAGCCGAGATCGACGCGGTGCTGGCCGAACGCCCCCCGCTTTACATGGTGAACTCTGACCGTGGCATCACAAACCTGCATGTGCCCTCTGACGTGATCATCGACGCCTCGATGCCTGCGGTCATCCGCGCGGGCGGCAAGGGCTGGGGCCCTGATGGTGCAGAGGGGGACACAAACTGCGTGATCCCTGACAGCTCATATGCACCGGTCTATGAGGCCTCGGTGAACTTCTGCAAAGAGAACGGCGCGCTTGATCCGGTAACTGCCGGGACTGTGCAAAACGTTGGTCTGATGGCGCAGAAGGCCGAAGAATACGGCTCTCACCCCACGACATTTGAAATCCCGCAGGACGGCACCGTGCGTGTCATCGCAGGCAACGGTGACGTGTTGCACACACACGAGGTTGAGGCGGGCGACATCTGGCGCATGGCCTCTGCACGCCGCGCACCGATTGAAAACTGGATCCAGCTTGCGATTGACCGGATGCAGGCAACGGGGTTCGAGACCATCTTCTGGCTTGACCGGAACCGCGCGCATGATGCGGAGCTACTGAAATACGTGGAACCGGCCTTGGCCAAGGCGGGTCTGACAGATGCCGTAAAAATCATGGCCCCGCGCGAGGCGACGACACGGTCGTTCGAGGTGATTTATCAGGGCAAAGACACAATTGCCGTGACAGGCAATGTGCTGCGCGATTACCTGACCGACCTGTTCCCGATCCTCGAGGTCGGCACATCGGCCAAGATGCTGTCGGTTGTGAAACTGATGCAGGGCGGCGGTTTGTTCGAAACCGGTGCCGGTGGGTCCGCGCCCAAGCACGTCGAACAACTGGTAAACGAAAACCACCTGCGCTGGGACAGCCTGGGTGAGTTCTGCGCCTTGGGTGAAAGCCTGCGCTTCCTTGGTAATGCGCAAAACAAAGCTGCGGCCAATGTCTTGGGCAATGCCGTGGATGCCGCGACCGAGAAGCTTTTGTCCGAGGGTCATTCGCCGCAGCGTAAAGTGGGCCAACCCGACAACCGCCACAGCCACTACTGGTTTGCGCGGTATTGGGCCGAGGCATTGGCAGCACAAACGGATGACGCCGCAATGGCGGCAAAGTTTGCGCCGCTTGCAGCGGAACTGGCGCAAAACGAGGCGGCGATCCTGAGCGAGTTGTCACAGGGTCAAGGCACACCGGTTGATCTGGGTGGCTATTATCACACGTCAGAGGACCGCGCTGCCGCTGCGATGCGCCCATCGCCGACACTAAACGCGCTGATCGACTAGGCCAGAACAACTTCGGGGGCGGTTTGTTCCGCCCCCAGCCGTGTTGATGACGAACTAATCCCGACCCTTTTGTTGTCGGTCTTACCGCTTTGCATGATACCGCGAAAAGCGACTTGCTGGCGCATCTCCTCCCAGACTCGGATGATGGAAAGGGCATATCGCTCGAACGCGCGGCCCGCGTGGGTCAACCCGGCCCCAGCCCAGAAGCGCGTGGGCATCGGAAACCGCTCAAAGTTGGGATATGCTCAAGCGATAGATCGCCCCTACGTTCCGTCATGCGATTTGCTGATGACCAGCGTGAGGCGACAGGTGGCGGACTTGATATCGCCCTCAACAGGCGCAAAAGGAACCGCATGAGATTTTCTGACGCATTCTACCCCGATCAGCCCGTGGGTGCCAAAGAAGAGTGCCATTGTGAACCAGCACATATTTGATGGCTAGACGCAGATCTGCGCGGGTCTAGCTTAATGTCGGAAGGCGCGATTGAAGGGGTTCTGCCCCTATGGATAGGAAGGGTGATGCGCAGTCCCGCAAGCGCACGCTATCCAGCTGGCGATTTCTTCTTTCGTCGCGCCAATAAACCCTGAAGCAGTGTCTGCATCGAAAAAGTGCTTCGCCGGGTCGAAAACACGCGGCGCGCGGGCCATGCTTTCCTTAATCCAAACGGCAGCAATCTGTTGCGCCTCATCAAGCTCTGCAATGTAGTACGCCATAAAGCCCCCCAGCCATATTTCTTGTAACACGACTGTGACGCTATTCAGATGTCGTCGATTCGGCAAGTTTCGACTGTTCGTATCAGATCGCCAAACCAAGGTCGCGCAAAGCGCCAAAGCCTTTGGGTATGTCGGCCTTATTGTGCAATTCCAAAACCAGATGCGGGTCACTGTTGGAAGCGGCCAAGGCGCGGAACACCGCAGTCCATTCAATCTCGCCCTCACTCGGGGCCCAGTGCCGGTCCGCATGGCCATCAACGTCTTGCAGATGGACATGTGCAAGCTGCGCGCCGGCATCGGCGACAAAATCAGCAACAGGTGGTGCGCCTGCCATGCGTCGCGCAAGCTGCGCATGGCCCGTATCAATAGACAGCGCGATGGCCGTGGATCCGAAACTGTCCACCAATGCGCGGCGGGTTTCGGGCCGCACATCGTGAATATTCTCGATTACCAGTGTGATGCCCATGTCTTGGGCGGCGCGCACGACCGGGCCCAGAATTTCATGAATGCGTGCAAGCTTCTTTTCGGCGTAATCGGGAATGCTAAAGATATTGTTCTGATACCAAGCTGTGTAGGGGGAGTGCAGAACCATCTGGCGCGCGCCGATACGGTCTGCCGCCTCTAAAGCCTTCAAGAACCGCGCCGTGATGAGCGGACGCAGTTCGGCATCTTTATTGTCGATATCCAATCCCTCAAAGGGGCCGTGAATACCTAACCTTCCCGTGTGACCATCAAGGGCTGTCTTGGCTGCGGCGACGCGATCTTCAAACCCCGTCGTCAAAGCGGAATAGGTCATGAAATCCTGCAGTTCGATATCGCGTGCTGCATCGAACAGCCAGTCGCGGTGGTCATCAATCTCAGGGATGGTCAGGCAGGCGCCGATCTTGAGCGGGGTCATTTCTGTGTGTCCTCGGGTCGGGAATGAACATGTAGGTTGCCATCGCACAGCAAAGGCACAGTGCCATGACAGCAAAAGACCACCATCCCCCATAAGTCTGCGTGGCCCATGCAAAAGCAAAGGGCGCAGAGGCGTTGATCCCCATCTGCACAAATGAAATCCAGCCAAGCCGCGCGCCATACCCTTTGGCACCAAACAAAGCCAATGGCAGTGTGCCGCGGGCAATCGTCTTGATCCCGTCACCCATCCCGTAAAGTGCGGCGGCCAGCAAAAGCCCTGGCAGGGTAAAGCCAAGCGTCAACAGGACGACAAAACCGGAAAACATCAAGCCAAGGCTGAGGGCATAGGTCACAAGCGGGTACATATTCTGACTGACGAGCATCTCGAAGAACCGGCCTACCGTCTTGAACGGTCCAATCACCGCCCCTGCAAGAGCGGCCATGGCAGCCGTATGTCCCAGATCCTGCACGTTGGTCACCCAAAGCGTCATCACGGCACCCATCAGGTAGCCCGAGAAGATGAACGATACGACCATCCAAAGCATGGCCTGTCTGCGCAGCCGTCCAGACAGCTCGGGCCAGTCCGGTGCGTTGTCAGGCTTGGGGGCGTCCGCCGCGCGTTCGCGGCCGCGCAGAACGAAAAAATGGATCGGGGTGCAGATCAGCAGGGCACTGAACCCGAGGATCACCCAGGTTGTTTCCCATCCGTAGCGATTGAAAAGCGCAAGTGTTAGCGGCCAGTAAATCGTGGACGCCACACCACCAAACAGGGTGATCACAGAAATCGAACGCTGTGGCGGAACGGTCAGATCCAACCGCGCGACACTTGCAAAGGCCACGTTATAAAGGACGAACATACCTGCCCCTTCGGCCAGAAGTATGAGTGCAAAAAGCCCGATCCGGCTTTCGACCTGGCTCATTGCCATCACTGCCAGACAGGCCACAATCGTGCCAAGCGTCATCACCCAGCGCCCACCGAAACGGTCCACCAGTTTGCCCGCCACAGGCGAGACCAGCCCACCAAAAAACAGACCCAATGACAGGATGCCAAAGACTTCTGACAAGGTAAGCCCAAGGTCCTTGGCCATTTCCGGCAGCAACACGGCATAGGCGTACATCAATGTGCCGTAGCCCATGATCTGTGTAATCCCCAACCCGATTGCGGGCAGGTAGTCGCGATCAATGCGCAGCAGGGTCATGCAACCTTGTTGCCTTGGCTCCACACGCCCCGCAGCAGCGGTGTTTGGCCAATTTTGCGTACCCGCAAGACATCACCGCGCAAACCTGTCTTCAAGGCACCACGATCATGCAACCGCACAGCCTTGGCAGGGTTGGTCGTCACGGTCGCAATAGC
>NZ_DASYOK010000184.1:0-26958 GCF_036007805.1 Yoonia sp. | reverse complement strand
GGCTGGGCGATTGCGCGCACCAAGCGGTTGAAAATGCACATCCTGCGCGGCCTTTGCGTGGTCTTTGCCAATATGACGTTCTTCCTAGGGCTGGCGGCGATGCCACTGGCGGATGCGGTGGCGATCTTCTTTGTCAGCCCTCTGGTCATCACCTTGTTCTCGGTGGTCTTTCTGGGCGAACTGGTCGGCCCAAGGCGCTGGGCTGCCATTGCTGTGGGATTGATCGGCGTGCTGGTGATGATGCGCCCCGGGACTGCTGCGTTTCAGGTTGCATCGCTTTTGCCGCTGGCGGCGGCGGTGTGCTATGCGGGGCTGCACATCCTGACCCGCCGGATCGGGGGTACCGAGAGTGCTGCGACGATGGCGTTCTATATTCAGGTCGTCTTTCTCTTTGTCGGGGTATCCTTTGGCCTGATCGCAGGTGACGGGCGTTTTGGCGACCAAAGCGACCTCTCGTTGGCTTTTTTGTTCCGCGCATGGAGCTGGCCTGCCGTCGCGGACCTTCCGATTTTTCTGGTGATCGGTGTGGGCACTGCGGTTGCCGGGTATCTGATCTCTCAGGCCTACCGCGTTGCCGAGGCGTCTTATGTGGCCCCGTTCGAATATCTTGCGCTGCCGATGGCTGTGGTCTGGGGGATCGTGGTTTTTGATGAATTTCCAGACGTCTGGGATTTTGTGGGGATGGCTTTGATCCTTGGCGCGGGGCTTTTTATGGTCTGGCGGGAGGCGCGGGCCAAACCGGTTGCTTTACAGCGCCCATTGCGGCGTTAGGCTGGCGTGCATTGCAAAAAGGAGTCGCTTTATGGCAGGTGTTCAAGCGGTTGTTTTTGATATTGGAAACGTGCTGATCGAATGGCAGCCCGAGCGGTTTTTCGACAGTATGATCGGCGAAGAACGCCGCCGCGCAATGTTTGCCGCGATTGATCTGCACGGCATCAATGATGAGGTGGACCGTGGCGGCAATTTTCATGCCACAATTACGGCGGCGGCCAAAGCCAATCCCGAATGGCATGATGAAGTGATGATGTGGCACGATCGCTGGATTGATATGGCAGCCCCTGCGATTGATCACTCGGTCCGCTTGTTGCGGGCCTTGCGGGCGGCGGATGTACCTGTTTTTGCGCTGACCAATTTCGGCATCCAGACCTTCGAGATTGCGGAACCTGTCTATCCCTTTCTCGGTGAATTCGACCGCCGCTATATCTCGGGCCATATGGGCGTGATCAAACCTGATGCGGAGATTTATGCGCAGGTCGAGGCGGATTGTGGTGTGCCGCCCGATGGCCTGCTGTTCACCGACGACCGGATCGACAATATCAACGCCGCTGCGTCACGCGGATGGCAGACGCATCTATTCGAACACCCTCGGGGTTGGGCTGACCGTTTGGTCGCCGAGGATGTTTTAAGTGAGGAGGCGGCGCAATGACCGTGATGATCCCTTTCGCGGAAGGTCAGAAGAAACTGGATTGGCTGGCGCTGACCGATGCGTTGGCTGCGGGTCACGATGGGCCGAAGGCGGAGGTCGCGGATGTGTTTCTGTATGAAGGCAACAACACGCTGTTGAACCGTTCTGCGTGGATTGCGGGCCTCGGGCTGGCCGTCAAATGCGCGACGATCTTTCCCGGCAACAAAGCCACTGGCAAACCTGCGATTGGCGGGGCGGTAAACCTCTTCTCCGGTCAGGATGGAACGCTTGAGGCGATCCTTGATTTTGCGCTGGTGACCAAGTGGAAAACCGCAGGCGACAGCCTTTTGGCGGCGCGGCGGCTGGCACGACGTGATAGTAGGCGTATCCTGATCGTGGGTGCAGGCACTGTGGGACATTCGCTTTATGAAGCCTATGGCGCGGCCTTCCCCGATGCGGCGTTTACAATCTGGAACCGTTCGCCCGCAGGTGCCAAGGCATTTCAGGCGCAGCATCCGGATGTAGCGATTGCGGATGATCTGGAGCAGGCGGTGCGCGGCGCCGACGTGATTACGTCGGCCACAATGTCGACCGATCCGGTCATCAAGGGGGCGTGGCTGCAACCCGGCCAGCATGTTGATCTGATTGGCGCCTATCGTCCCGATATGCGCGAGGTGGACGATGCGGCGCTACAAAAGGCGCGGGTCTTTGTCGATAGCCGCGAGACGACGATCGGGCATATTGGTGAGTTGAAAATCCCGATCGCCTCTGGCGCATTCCGCGCGGCAGATGTGGTCGCAGATTATTATCAGCTTGACCGGTTCAAGCGCCATAATGACGACGAGATTACCCTGTTTAAGAACGGCGGCGGTGCGCATCTGGATCTGATGACGAGCCGATACATACTGGAAGCCTGGTCGGCAGAGGGTTAAGAGCCCCTGAAGGTCTTGGAAAGGGTCAGCGGTCGTGGTTTGGGTGCTTTTTGTTCTTGTGCTCGCGCTAGGTGCTTATGTTGCCGCGCAACCGTTTTTGGTTGAACGCAGGCGCCCTGCGATCAGTGACGCAGAACGCCAGAGCGCGCGCGGTGAATGTGTCACGTTGTCCCAAGGCGTGACCCATTTCCTTTGGGCAGGGTCTGCGCGCGGTCCGGTTGCCGTTGTCGTTCATGGCATCTCGACGCCGATGATTGCGATGGAAGGGGTGGCCGAGGGCTTGGGCCGTTTGGGATATCGTGTTTTGATGTACGACCTTTACGGGCGTGGTTTGTCGGATTCCCCTGCCGGCAAACAGGATCGTGCGTTTTTTGTGCGGCAACTGGCCGATCTTTGCGCCGATCAAGGCATTACCGAAGAGATCACGATTGCCGGATTTTCCATGGGTGGGGCCATTGCGACAGCATTTGCCAGCGAATACCCCCATAGCGTGAAGCAGGTGATCCTGATCGCAAGTTCGGGCATTGCGACGAATGAAGATCGTTTTTCGCGGTTTTGTCGGCGGGTCCCACTGCTGGGCGATTGGGCACATGCCGCCTTTGGTCATGAGCGCATGCGCAAAGCGATCCCTGCACGGGGCGAAACACCCGATATCGAGCAGGTCCTGAGCGCGCAACGCAAGGAATTGAAGCGGCGCGGCTATCTGCCTGCGCAGCTGTTATCGCGGCGTGGAATGCTCAATGAGACCCAAGAGGACGACCATCGCAAGCTGCATCGTCAGGGTATCTCTGTCGCGGCAATCTGGGCGCGGGAAGATCCGGTGATCTCCGTCCGCGCTGTGGGTCTTTTGGGACTGTGGAACAGGGATGCACGGCAAGAGGTTGTGGAGGGGGCAGATCATGCGATGCCTTACACGCATAAGGCCGAACTGGCAGAAGCTCTGCGCGCCACGCTGCGGGATTGACAGAGTCCAGGCGTCAGGCGGTTTGTGTTTCGCATTGCTGGACTATCTTGTGCGTCACAATCAAAACTGGCTCAGAGTTTGAAATGCGTTATCTGGACCGACCATGAGACCCTTTCTTCAAACATCGTCGCTGGTTCTTTTAGTGCTGCTGACACTGCCCTTTGCATTCTACGCGACTGATTTCGCGCAAAGAGGCTTAAGGGATGCCCTGCCAGAGCCGCACTACCTACAATCCGACATTGCTGTCGCGAATGTCTCGGTTTTCGTCCACATGGCGGCGGGTGCGGCAATCACCGCCTTGGTGCCTTTCCAACTGATCCCCGCAATCCGGCGGCGGTGGCCTGCGTTGCACCGCCGGTCGGGGCGGTTGATTATCGTAGCCGGCGTCGCAACCGCAGTGGGCGGGCTGATTTATATTGCGCTGCGCGGCACAATTGGCGGAACACCGATGGATATCGGGTTTTCGCTTTACGGGGTGTTGCTTCTGGGGACTGCGCTGCAAACGATCCGCCATGCGCGGGCAGGGCGTTTCGTGGATCACAACGCCTGGGCCTTGCGGTTCTTCTGGTTGGCTTTGGGGTCCTGGTTCTACCGTGTTCACTACGGTCTTTGGTATCTGGCGACTGACGGTCTCTGGTCGAACCCGCAATTCACAGGCGGCTTTGATCTGGTGCAGAATTTTGCGTTCTTTTTGCCATATCTTATCGGTGTCGAGATCTATCTGCGGCGCAGGCGCTAGGCAGGTCGCGGCGCCTTTGCACCGATATTCTGCAACCTCGCACATATGACACGCTTTTCATCGGCAGGGCTGCGCGCTATCCAAACGCGATGACAGTACAAGAGGCATATCACGCGGCGGTTGCTGCAGGCAGGCTCCATGCGGATGATGCCCAGATCGGGGTGCTGCCCGAGTTGGAGCGCGTGCGCGCCGCCCTTGCCGCGCCCGTGAAACGAGGTCTCTTTCGCAAAGCGCCACCGCCTGTTCCCGGCCTTTACATGTGGGGTGGGGTCGGGCGCGGCAAGTCGATGCTGATGGACCTGCTCTATGATCTGGTCACGGTCCCAAAACAGCGCCGCCATTTCCATGCATTCATGCAATGGGTCCACACCGAGATGACGGCGGCGCGCAAAACCGGCGTGGATGATGCACTGGCACCTGTGGCCGCAAAGCTGGCGGATGAGGTGCGCTTTCTGGCGTTCGACGAGATGCAGATTTCCGACATCACCGACGCGATGCTTGTGGGGCGGCTGTTTGAAGCACTGTTTGCGCGCGGTGTGGTCATTGTCACGACATCGAACCGTCCACCGGATGATCTCTACAAGGACGGATTAAACCGTCAGCTTTTCACGCCGTTCATCGCCTTGCTGAAAGAGCGGATGGTTGTGCATGAATTGGCCAGCCCGACGGATTACCGTCAGGACCGGTTGGCGGGCAGCCCGAGCTATTTCACACCCAATGACGCGGCCGCGCACCAAGCCATCGCCAAGATCTGGGATCACCTGAGCAACGGGGTGTCGGAAGCGCTGGTGCTCCATGTCAAAGGGCGCGAAGTCACCTTGCCACAGTTTCACAACGGGGTCGCGCGGGCCAAGTTCTTTGACCTGTGCGGCCGGCCCTTGGGCGCGGGGGATTATCTGGCGCTGGCTGATGCGGTGCGGGTGCTGATCCTCGAGGACATCCCGATCCTGTCGCGCCATAACTTCAATGAAGCCAAGCGTTTCGTCACACTGATCGACGCGCTTTACGAGGCGAAGGTGCGACTGGTTTGCTCTGCCGCCGCGGTGCCTGAGATGCTCTATGTTGAAGGCACTGGCACATTCGAGTTCGAGCGTACCGCCAGCCGTTTGCGCGAGATGCAGTCGGCGGATTGGGCGGGGTAGATGGTTTTGGACTATAGACCGACCTGATGTGAAAAACCGGACATTTGTACGAATTGCAGCGAAAGGCACGCGACCGCTGTTCAAAACCCTAAATTCTGCGCTCGCAACACGTTGTTATTCAATAGAATCAGCCTAAATCGCCAAATTGCCGCCACGCAGCATAGGTCTGCTTTGGCCTGATGCCGGCAGAGCCTGGGTTAGTCTCTGATGCGCTGCTCACTATCGTTGTCAAAAAGATACAGGCGTTGCGGTTCGAAACTCAGACCGATGCGCTGCCCTTCCTTTACGCGTTCGTCGCCACGCTCTTCGACGACGATCCGTTCGCCAGTATCGGCGACCAGATAAGCAAAAGATACGCCGCCAAGGCTCTCTACGAGGTCGACAGTCAAGGCATCACCGTTTGGATCGATCGCCAGATGCTCAGGTCGCAAACCGACAGTGACATGCTCGCCCACATGACCAGCCGCAAGATCGGTTGTCAGGACTTGCTTTAGCCCAGCTATTTCGACACCTTCGTCCGTCACTTTCCCGCTCAAGAAATTCATTGCAGGGCTGCCAATGAAACCCGCCACAAACTTGTTATCGGGGTCACGGTAGAGGTCCATCGGTGCGCCGACCTGCTCAATCCGCCCCAGACGCAGCACGACGATCTTGTCGGCCAGTGTCATTGCCTCGACCTGATCGTGGGTGACGTAGATCATGGTCGCGCCGATTTCCTTGTGCAGGCGCGTGATTTCCACCCGCATCTCGACACGCAATTCGGCATCAAGATTGGATAGGGGTTCATCGAACAAAAACACATCCGGCCCGCGCACGATGGCGCGTCCGATAGAAACGCGCTGCCGTTGGCCGCCTGACAGAGCGGCGGGTTTGCGATCAAGATAGTCATCCAATTTCAAGATGCGTGAGGCTTCGGCCACCTTGGCCTCAATCACGTCTTTGGGGTATTTGTTCATGCGCAACCCAAAGCCCATGTTTTCCTTGACGGTCATGTGCGGGTAGAGCGCGTAAGTCTGGAACACCATGGCGACACCACGATCCGAGGGGTCAAGCCGTGTCACATCACGCTTGCCGATATGCATCTGACCTTCGGTCGTTTCCTCCAACCCGGCGACCATGCGCAGCAACGTTGATTTCCCGCATCCGGAGGGGCCGACGAAAACACAGAACTCTCCGTCGTCAATTTCAAGGTCGATGCCGTGGATAACCTGTACGTCACCATATTTCTTGATGACGCTGTTCATTGTGACACCGGACATATCAGGCTCCTTTTATGGACTGGTTTTGGTGGCCCTTTGTCAGGGCGCGGATCGTCGCAACTTCGGCCTGATCGTAGGGCGCGCCGTCGGGGTAAAGCAGATCATGGAACCACAGATCACCCGTCTCCTGCCCGCCATGCGCGCGGACAAGGTCCTGCGGCCAGGCCAGATGCGTTTGCGTCCGGCCCTGCACCAATCCCCACTGGAAGCAACCAACCTTGCGGTCGCGGTACATTGGCAGTTGGTCGGGTATCGTGCTGTCTACCGCGCGCGCCATCCATTCGGTGCAAAGCATCGGGCGATCCAGAACAGAGAGGTAGTCAATAAAGCGTTCCACCTGATCGGTGCGCCAATAGGCGTGGAATGTAATGATGTCAGAGTGCAGCAATGCGCTGCGGTCAATTTCTGTCTGATAGGGGTGTGCCGCTTCCCCCGGCAATGGTGTTGTCCAGGCCGCAACCGTCAAAGGCTGCATGGGATATTGCGAACGCGCCCATGCAAAGGCACTTTCCATCAAGGCGAGCGAATGGCTTTCGAGGTCACGGGGGTAGCGCGAAAAGCCGTCTTTGCTGAATTGCATCCTGTTGCCGGGTTCATTGTAGATGTCCCAGAACAGGATACGCCGGTCATTCCGGAAAGCGCGCACAACGCCGATAACATAGGCCCGCAGGGTGTCATGCCGTTCGGCATTCATGACCACATCGCGCCCCGGACTGGCAATCGCGCGGCTGTTATGCACGCCTGCGATCGGGTCGGGCTGTGGACCATAGACAGGTTCGACCCCACCAAAACCGCAGTCATCAAACAGACAAAGCGCGGTCTTGATCCGGCACTGGTCCGCAACCGCCAGCAGGCTGTCGATGCGTTCCAGAAAACCGGCGCGGTCGTGTTCCCAAAAAAGCGGGTGGAGGTTCACGCGGATCGCGTTGAAACCGATGTCGGCCGCCCACTGCAATTCCCGTGTGATTGTCGCCAGATCAAAGCTGTCTGCGTGCCACATTTCGAGAAAATTCACGGCAGTGGATGGCAGGAAGTTAAATCCACATACCCATGGTTGGGCGTCCCACCATGCATTGGCGTCTTTGGTTGTCCAGCGGTCCATGGGCGTGTCCGTAAAGCGAGAGTGTTGAAAATGCCGCCCCGATCAAAAGGACCGGAGCGACAGGGAGGCAGTGCTTAGCGATCAAGCAGATCTTGCACTTCGAACTCTGCATCCTGCAGCGCCGCTTCCACCGGTTTGTCTGTCAGCCAGATGGCCTGCAATTCGCGGTTCAGCACATCCTGGATTGCGCCATAACGCGCGGATGGCGGTGTGTCCCTCGCGATGGCGGCGGTGCCTGTGTATTCATCGCGGTGTGGCAAGGATTGATAGGCTTCGCTGTCCACCACAGACTGACGCACAGACATGTGGCCGGTACGCGCCCAGTCGATGTTGTGGTCATTGATGAAAGCCAGCACTTTCAACGCCGCTTCGCGCTCGGCCCCTTCCAGCGATGCAGGGATCGCCCACATGTGGCTGTCGGCCCAGGTCGCGCCTGTTTCAAAGAGGGTTGGGAAGTCGGCAACATAGTAGTTATCAAGTGCCACCTCTTCTTTCGCAGCCTCTGCGCTGTAGAAATCCACGACCCATGTGCCGTTCACGAGAACCGCAGCCTCGCCGTTCAGGAAAGCCTGTTGGCTGTCCGCATAGTTGAGCTGCGGATTTGCGAAGCCCGCATCGAAGAGCTGCGTGATTGCTTCAACGGCGTTTTTGCCGGCTTCGGTGTTGATCGTGGCGGTGCCGTCATCTGTAAAGATGTTCGCGTTTTGCTGCCACATCAGGGCAAGCACCAGACGCACACCAATCGGGAACTGTGCAAAATCGGCGGCCAGATAATCCTGACCGGTGGCCTCTTTGACCATTGCCGCATGTTCCATCATTTCAGCCGGAGATGTTGGCAACACCGGCGCGCCGTTCTCGACCAATCCGGCTGCTTCCATGATGTCCATGTTCACATGCCAGAGGTTGGCGTGAAAATCCATTGGAACACCGTAGATCCCGCCATTGTAGCTCACCGCGTCAAGTGCGGCAGGGGACCAGTCGGATGCGTCAATGCCTGCCGCTTCCAGTTCACCGGAAATCTCGGCGAGTGCGCCGAGACCGGCAAATTCTGGGATGCGGTGCCGGTGCATGACGTGCACATCGGGCGGCGTGCCACCGGCATAGGCCGCTTTGATCTGGTCATAATAGTTGCCCCAGTCGGTTGGCAGCGTGTTGATGCTGATCCCGTCCAGTTCCGCATCGGCTGCATTGATGATCGACTGGATGATGCAAGCCTCGCCCGCGCTTGTCGTGGTGTCGGTTCCTGCATCCTCGCAGGCGCCGAAAAAGCGGCCGAGTGTGATCTCCTGCGCCACGCTTTCGGTGGCGATGAGTGCGGTTGCGGCCGCGATGAGTAGCACATGTTTCATGGTATTCCTCCCTAGAATGTGCGGTTAGCCCTTTGATCCGCCCACGGTCATGGCTTGCACCACGTACCGCTGGAAAATCAGGAACAGGATGACAACCGGCAGGGACGCGATAACGCCCGAGGCCATGACACGGCCCAGCCCTTCCGATTGCGCGAAGTTGGATTGAATGGACGCGAGGCCCAAAGTGATGGTGAAGTATTCCCGCTGCTGGGCGCTGACGAGCGGCCAGAGATAATCGTTCCACGCATAAAGAAACGTCAGGATCGCCAAAGTCATCATGGCAGGCCGCGCCAGTGGCAGCATGACGTACCAGAAAATCCTGAGCCATGTGACACCATCAAGCCGTGCGGCCTCTTCGATGTCTTTCGGGATCGCGCGAAAGAACTGCATCATCAAGAAGACGCCGATCGGCACGGCCATGCGCGGCAGGATCAGCGCGTGATAGCTGTTGTGCCAGCCGAAATCGGCGAACATCGTGTAGAGCGGAATGAAAACAGCCTGTTCCGGCACCATCAGCCCAATCAGGCAAATCACGGTGATCGTCTTTTTGAACGGGAACTCTAGCCGCGCAAGCGCGTATCCGGCTGTCGTTGACACCGCGAGCACACCCAGCGTCATGCCGACGGCCACGATCAAGGAATTCAAAAACCAGCCGGGTGTTTGCCCAAAGCTGAAAAGGGCTGCGTAGTTGTCCCATGTGAACGGCAAAGGGATCAGCCCGAAGGCAGTGGAGGACGTCGTCCGCGCCAGAACATCGTTGGGCTGGAAAGAGAGCGAGACCATCCAGATTGTCGGGACAAGCCAGATGAAAGCGGGAACGGCGAGCGCTGTGACCAGCCAGTAATATGAACGGCTCATTCCGCTTTCTCCCGTCCGACAACAAACTGGATGATGGAAAAGCAGCCCATGATGACAAAAAGAAAGACTGCCATCGCACTTGCACGGCCAAGTTCGCTATCGCGGAACCCCGTCTGGTAGATGTAGCGGACAAGGACCTGCGTGCTGTCATTCGGGCCACCTTGGGTCATCAGATGCGATTGCCCGAAAACCTGAAAGTGCAGGATGATCTGCAAAATCACGACGACCGTGATGGTGCGCTTGAGGTTTGGCAGGGTGATGTACCAGAACGCCCGCGCGCCCGTGGCGTTATCAAGCGCCGCCGCTTCATAAAGGTCTTTCGAAATATCCTGCAAACCGGCGAGAAAGAGGATCATCGCGATCCCGAGGCTCCACCAGATTGTGGCGATCACAATCGCGGCCATGGCAAATTGCTGGTCGGTCAGCCAGTTGATCGGCGTACCACCCACGGCCTGCGTGATGTTTGCGATCAGGCCCTGACGGGGCGAAAACATGATCTGCCAGATCAACGTCACAACCGTCACAGACAGCACCTGGCTCAGGAAAAACAGCGTACGCAGCGCTGACATCGCACGGGTCTCACGATTGACGGCGGCCGCAAGCAGAAGCGCGGAGATCGTCACTCCGGGCACCGCCAAACCGACAAAGACGAGTGTATTGCCAACGGTGGGCCAAAACCTGCGGTCAAACCAGCGACCGCCCTCGCCCGGATGGAAACCGGGTATGACTATCAAAAGGACTGACAGAATACCAAGGGCAATCGCATTGAAGCGGCTTAGCTTGTCCCCGAGGCGCAATACGACAGAGAGCACCAGTCCGATGAGGCCGAGGACCTGCCAGAATGGCACTGCAAACAGCGACCATTCGATATTGCGGCCCCACATCACGCGTTCGTAGTTGCGCAGGCCGACAAATTCCTTGGCGTCGGGGTTGAAGGCAACAGCTAGCAGGTTCCAGTCATGCAGGCTTATCCAGATGCCGTGGAAGAATGGATAGATCAGGAAAAGGGCGTAGACCGCCAAAAAAGGGAGCAGCAAGGCATAGGCTGCCTGCGTTTGGGTCATTCTTCGTGAAGTTCTGGCCCGCATCTCTCCCTCCTCAGAGCTATGCCGATTCCTCTTGTGCTAATATTATTAGCAATATTTATTAGCATTCGACAAGGGAAATTAGATCTGGAATGAAATTGACCGAAAAAGAGACCCAGACGCGGGTAACAATGAAGGATGTTGCCCTGCATGCCGGCGTTTCCCAGTCGACGGTTTCTTTTGTGTTGAACGGTTTGGAAGACATGCGCATCAGCCGCGAGACGCGCAAGCGCGTCATGCAGGCGGTCGAGGAACTTGGCTACCGCCCCCGCGGTGCAGGGCGCCCGCCCAAGTCGAACCGGACCGGTGTTATCGGGCTGATGATTGATGAGATCGCAACCAGCCCCTTTGCCGCGATATCTATCGAGGGTGTTCAGGAAGAGGCGTGGAAAAATGATCTGATCGTCGAAGTCGTCATGACTGGCGGCGACAAAAACTATGAGACCGAGGTGCTGAAGAAATGGTCCGGTGACAATGCAATCGGTGTTGTCTACGGATCAATCCTGACGCGCGAACTGGTCCCGCCGCAAGGGTTGGCAAGACACCGTGCCGTTCTCTTGAATTGCTATGATCGTGACAAACAGTATTCGTCTGTGGTTCCCGCCGAGCGCAGAGGCGGAGAAGTCGCCACAGAAGCCTTGCTTGCCGCAGGGCACCGCCGCATCGCCTTTATCTCGGGCGAGCCGTGGATGGAGGCATCGGATCAAAGGATGGAAGGCTATGAACGGGCGTTGCGCGCGGCACGTATTCCGGTTGATCCGTCCTTGATCATGGAAGGCAATTTTCTGCCAAGTGGGGGGCGTGACGCAACGCTGAAACTGATGCAGGCATCGGTCCCGCCTGATGCCATTTTCTGTGCGAACGATCTGACGGCAGTGGGATGCTATGAGGCCCTCAAGGAACTGGGTGTCCAGGTTGGCAAGACTGTCGCCGTGATGGGCTATGACGATCAGGAAATCGCGCAACATCTTTCGCCAGCACTTTCAACGGTGCTATTGCCGCATCGTGAGATGGGACAATGGTGTGTAGAGCAATTGTTATCAACGGACGGCTCTTCGGTCGTGACAGAAAGAATGGAGTGCCCCTTGGTGCTGCGTGGGTCACACGTATCATGAGGCTAAAGGACAATGGCGACATTGGCGTATACTCACGGCACCGACAAAGCAAAGCTGGCTAAAAAGAGCCAAAAGCAGCCCTTAACTCTGGTGAAGCGAATAACCGCTTTGTCCGCGTTTAGCAGACAGTGGTGTGTTGCGCAGCAAACGGGAGCTGAGTGCTCAAAATGACAGATTTCTGTGTCGCAGCGAATGTCTGCTATTGCGACTTGCCAGAAAATGCGCTTAGAAAACGTCACTGTGCACAATTCAAGGTTGACTGCCTCGGGGAACGTCATTGAATGCGAATTTTTTCTGCTCTTGTTTTCTTGCTTGTGGCACCTTCTTGTGCCGATGTTGCTACCTCCCCGAGACTAGCGGAACGCACGCAAACCAACCTTTTTGAGACGTTCCAGAATGTTTGCGTGAGTAATCTACACGCACCGACCCAATCTGCGGAGGTCTTGGAAGAATTAGGCTGGACGCGCGCGAGGCTTCCTAGATTTGGTGATGGCGGTTTGTTTGGAAATATTCTGGTTCTGGGGTTTAGGAATAACGAAGGCAACTTCTTCGTTTCACCAGATCAAAGCAGTGGTTTTGTTTTTGGGCCGGCTGACAATGATCTAAATCCTAACTCCAAATGCATGCTTGCGACGACTTCGGATGACGTTGATGCATTTTCAGAATGGTCCCAAAGTATTTTCGCTGGCCAAACCTACGAAGATAGGACGGGGCGCCGTTTCGGGAATAGGCTACGAGTCTGGGAAACCGCAACGTTCCCTGAAAACATTTCTTCGGATATTTCAATCGCGAGCGTCACTTTGCACTCTGGCCTCTTGGCCGCGGGCACCACAGCCGCAGACACTCAGATCTCGGTTACAGGCCTGAGACCTTAGGCCTGCGCTTGTGCCTTCACAGTTAGTTCCAGTCGGGTTTGGGAACGGTCTTTTTTGAACGGTTCGACAAACCAGACATTGGCGCACCTGCAGTGAAATGGAGCTTACTGCGCATTCCAGACTTTGAAGCATACCGCGTACAAAGTTCTCTCTCTCAGGCACAATTTAGCTGGGAGCATATAGCGTTTGCCCCCCTAAAACCTCTCGGCCCTCAACACCTGTGCGTCAGTGATGCTGACCACGCCGATATGTTTTTCCAACACGCTGAACGCCGCATCAAGCAACCCGTCGAGCCGTTCTGGCTTGATCAGGCAGACGACCGACACCATGCCTGCGCGGCCCACCTGACCTTCGCGGGTCCAAACCCCAGACCGTCCAGAGCCGCCGTGCACTGGCAGGATTGTGAACCCTGTCACGCCTGTTTCGGTCAGGGCCCTTATCAGGCGGCTCTCCAAAGGCGCCTCGATCACGATTTCGACCCGTTTTGCTGTATGGGTTTGCATGTCAGCCTCCGACGATGATTTGCGCTACGGCCAAATAAAGCGGAATGCCAAGCGTGAGGTTAAAGGGAAAGGTGACCCCGAGCGACAGGGTCAGATAGACCGAAGGGTTGGCCTCGGGCAGGGCCACGCGCATCGCGGCGGGTACGGCGATGTAACTGGCCGAGGCGCTGAGGGTCATCATCAGAACCACGCCGCCGAGCGAGAGGCCGACGAGCAGACCCGCACCCAGCCCGATCATCGCGCCGACAAGCGGCATCAGGATCGCAAAGCCGACAGCCCCCATCCCGACCACCCCGCGCGATTGCCGCAGGCCACGCCCCGCGATCAAACCCATGTCGAGCAGGAAAAGACAGAGCACGCCTTTGAAGGGGGCCACGATGAAGGGGCTGATCTCTGCAAGGCCCTGTTCGCCGGTGATTGCGCCTATAAAGAACGCGCCGACCAGCAGGACAATTGACCCGTTCAGCAGCAGTTCGCGCATCAAACCCGGCTCCATTTTGCCACCGCCACCGCTGCGGGCGACAAGCCAGAGGGCGGACAGGATCGCGGGGGCTTCCATGACGGCGGCGACAGCGACCATATAACCTTCGCTGTCGATCAGGCGGCCCTGCAGAACGGATGTTGCGGCCACAAAGGTCACGATGCTGATCGAGCCATAGTGCGCAGCCACGGCAGCGGCGTCGATGTTGGACAGGCCAGTCATGACGCGCAGCAGCGCAAAAGCAATCAGTGGCAATCCGAAAGACAGGATCAGGCCCGCGACCAGCGACAGGACCAGCGTTTGGTCAATGCCATGCGTGCTGACCGCGACGCCACCTTTGAAGCCGATGGCGAACAAGAGATAGATCGACATGCCCTTGGCCACCGCCTCGGGGATGGTCAGGTCGGAGCGCGCCAAAGCCGCCGCAAGGCCCAAGGCAAAGCTGAGGATGATCGGTGAAATGAGGTTGGCACCTGCCAGTGATAGGATTTCCTGCATTTCGTCTCAGTCCTTGAATATGCGTGGTTTCAGGGGCACCCGATGCCCCAGGGAATGTGTGGTTTTAAATGGGGTAAAACATATCTTTTTTAGGGTCATAGGCTTCAAGCCCGCCCTCGCCGATATCATTCCACAGGCCGTGGATCGACAGCAGTTCGCTTTCGACCGCCGATTTCACGAAGGGGAATGTCATCAGGTTTTTCAAAGAGATCACGACAGATGCCTTTTCGAGCGCGGTCTTGCGCGCCGCATCTTCGCCAGGCTCGAGAGCTTCATATCCGGGGCGGAGGATTTCCATCCAGCGGCCCACAAAGCTGCTTGCTTCTTCCAGATCGGGGGCTTTGCCGGAACACATGTTATAGCAGCCTTCAACCCCGCCACAGCCCGAGTGACCCAGCACGATGAGATGTGCCACTTTCAGGCCCGAAATTGCATATTCCACCGCCGCCGAGGTGCCGTGATGGTGTCCGTCAGGGTTAAAAGGCGGCACCAGATTGGCGATGTTGCGGTGAATAAAGAACTCGCCCTGATCCGCGCCAAAGATCGAGGTGACGTGCACACGGCTGTCGCAGCAGGAAATCACCATTGAGCGCGGATGCTGTCCGTCTTCGGCCAAACGCCGGTACCAGCCGCGGTTTTCTGTATAAATTGTCGCCTTCCATCCGTGATAGCGGTTGACCAGATAGGCCGGAAGGGCGCGGGCATGTTCCATGGGCGTGTCTTTCGTTACTTCCGCAGGGATACGTGGCATTTTCACGAATTTCGAGTGATTTTTCACTCTTGTCTCAACCTTCTGGGAACCTTGTCTACGTAAAACCACGGTCATGGAAAATATAACACCCTTCCCCGCACCGGTTTCTGGCCCATCTCCTGATGTGGTTGTTCTCAATTGCCAGCATCGGATGTTCTTTGATCCTTCGCCACTTGTCCGGCTGTTTGCCGAAACCGACGACAATGACGCCGAGGCGATTGTTTGCCGGATGTTGGAAGATATCGCAACGCGGCTGGATATGTTGCAGCGCGCCCGTGCTGCCGACGCATTTGCCAAGATGCAGCGCCCTGCGGTCCGTATTGGTGTCGTGGCCGATCATATCGGCCTGACAGAGGTTTCCGTGGCAGCGGGTCATGTCTGCGCCTGTATCGGGCAAAAAGACTGGATCGCGCTGGATGCCACTATGGCGCGGCTTGAGCGGGGCTTTGATATGGCCGTGAGCGAGGTGTGGAATTTCCGGGATTTCTAGTGCCGTTGTGATCGGTGCTTGCAGCCTCCGGGCGGGAAGTTAGGGTTGGGCGTGACAATTTTCAGAAGGAACCGTCATGCCACTTGCCTTTGCAGACCCAAGCGATGCCGCAATCTCTGTTGATGTCATCGAAAGTGATGATGTTGATACCGCGTTAGGGGCCCTGTCTCCAGAAGCTCGGGCTTGGGCCAAGGCGCAGGAATTTAACGGATCGTTGGGTCAGGTGCTGTGTCTGCCGGATGCCACGGGCGGTATTGCGCGGGTTCTGGTGGGCTATGGCACAGCGGCGCGGCGTGCACGCGACAGGTTTCATATGGGGGCGGCGGCGCAAAAGCTGCCTGCAGGAACATATGAGATCGCAAGCGGGCTCCGCGGCGATGAACTGGAGGAAGCCGCACTTGCGTGGCTTTTGGCCGGTTATAGCTACGACCGCTACACGAAACCGTCCAAACCTGCCGCGCTCCTGGTTGCACCTGATGAGGTGGATGCTGGCCGGATCGCAATCATTGCAAATGGCGAGGCGCTGACGCGCGAACTGATCAACACGCCGCCATCAGATATGGGGCCGGATGAGCTGGAAGACGCCGCGCGCGCCCTGGCGTCAGAACATGAGGCGAGCATCAATGTGATTACGGGCGATGACCTGATCACCAGCAATTTCCCGATGATCCATACGGTCGGGCGTGCGTCATCGCGCGCGCCGCGTTTGATAGACATGCGTTGGGGTGACACTGGCCCGCAACTGACACTTGTGGGCAAGGGCGTGTGTTTTGACACCGGTGGCCTGAACATCAAACCCGGCAGTTCGATGGGCTTGATGAAAAAGGACATGGGCGGTGCAGCCACGGTGCTGGGGTTGGCCCATATGATCATGGCGCTGGACCTGCCTTTGCGCCTGCGTGTATTGATCCCTGCGGTGGAGAACAGCATTGGTGGCAGTGCTTTCCGGCCGCAGGATATTCTGATGTCGCGCAAGGGGTTGACGGTCGAGATCAACAATACCGATGCCGAAGGGCGTTTGGTGCTGGCTGATGCTTTGACACTGTCGGATGAGGATGATCCGGCGCTTGTGATTTCGATGGCAACGCTGACGGGTGCTGCGCGTGTGGCGGTGGGGGCTGATATCTCGCCGTTCTACACCGACAATGATGACCATGCCGATGCGCTTGCGAAGGCGGCGCGCAAGGTCGCTGATCCGGTCTGGCGGATGCCATTCTACGAACCCTATGAGACCATGATCGAACCTGGGGTGGCGGATTTGGATAACGCGCCCAAGGGTGGTTTTGCCGGGTCCATCACGGCAGCCTTGTTCCTGCGCCGTTTTGTGGAAAGCCCCTATCTGCATTTTGACATTTACGGCTGGCAGCCGAGTGCGGCGCCGTCCCGTCCGCGTGGCGGTGTCGGCATGGGTGCGCGCGCAGTGCTTGAGGCCTTGCCAGCAATGCTCAAGCTGTGACTGACAGGCGCCTGACCCCCGCGAATGGCCGTGTCGCCGCGATGCATCTGGCAGGGCAGGTTGAAGCGGAACGCTATCTTGAAGGGTGGCCCGCGATGGTCGCGGTGCCTGTAGCGGACCTTTGCGCCGCACCTGATGGGCCGCGTGACCGGCAACTGCTGCTGGGGGCAGCGGTCACCGTGTTTGAGGATCTGGACGGTTGGTCCTTTGTCCAGGGGGGCGACGGTTACGTGGGCTATGTGTCGTCAGACCGGTTGGCCACAGTGACGCCGCCTTCGCATTTTGTCGCAGCCGCCGCGACCCATGCCTATGCGGAAGAGGACTTCAAATCCCCCGATCTGCATGGTCTGCCATTCGGGGCGCGGGTGACGGTGCTGGATGAACGGCGCAAGTTCTTTGAAACGAATGTCGGGTTTGTTCCTAAAAGCCACCTGCGCGCATTGGACCGGCCCTTTAGCGATCCGGCGACCGTCGCGCAGTTGCATTTCGGTGTGCCTTATCTCTGGGGCGGGAATTCCACCCGTGGCATTGATTGTTCGGGGTTGGTCGCGGCAGCTTTGGAGGCCTGTGCGATCCCCTGTCCCGCCGACAGCGACATGCAGCAGGCCGATCTGGGCGCACCTTTTGAGGGCGCATACCAGCGCGGTGATCTGTTGTTCTGGAGAGGGCATGTGGGGATGATGGTGGATGACACCACGCTGATCCACGCGAACGCCCACCATATGGCGACTGCTTATGAACCGGTTGAGCGGGCGATTTTGCGGATCGAGGCGCAGGGTGACGGGCCTGTTGTGGCGCGCAAACGGCTCTAGTCGACCGCGCGGATCAGTTTGCGTTCCAGTACACGCAGGACCTGACGCAGATCATTGCCGCGCTTGAGGATTTGTCCGTCCATTCCAATGACGGCATATTGCCCTTGTCGCAGCCGCAGTTTGGGTCGCTTTTCGATGCGGTAGAGCGGGTGTTCTGCAGTGCGGCGGAATACCGAGAATACGGCAACATCGCGGAGATGCGACATGCCATAGTCGCGCCACTCGCCTGCGGCGACCATCCGTCCGTAAAGGCCGAGAATCACATTCAGTTCTGTCCGGTGGAACGCGACTTGTTCGGGTGCGTGAAACTGAGAGGGAAGCTGAAAGGTCATATCCCAGAGTTGCGCCAAACCCCAACAAAATCAAGGGCCGATCTTTCATTGCCTTTGTTCTGCCATGAAATGAACGACGCAACGTCACAACGCCTGCCAACTGGGAACACAACTGGTTGCGAACATTCGGGTATAGCGAAATGCTACCCCGATGTCGCGGCCAATAGCCCCCACCCAGTTCGTGACATCGGGGAACTTCGTTTCCCCAAAAGCTTTAGCCGCAGTAAATTCTCTGGATTTTTTCATCTTCGCCGATCCAGAAGTTGATCCGATCGGTCCGGAAATCCATCGTTACAGCATCGCCGGGCCTGATCACGCGGACAGGGCCAAGCAATAACGTCCGTTCAAGGGCCGTTGCCTGTTGCCCGATCAGCCCCGCGAATTCCGAAGCACCACAGGTGTCCTCGCTCTGCGGGGGCAGCGGGGCTTGGGTTGCGGTGCAACCGGCAAGAAGGATCAATGCAATATAACGTTTCATTCCGCCATTCTCCGGTGTTTGGCCTCAAATACAAGACGTCGCGCACAGAGTGGTTGAACTTTTGTCCTGTTTGACTGATCGTCTAGGCAATCAATAAGGAGATACCCGATATGCGCACCCGTGCAGCCGTGGCACTAGAAGCGGGCAAACCGCTGGAAGTGATGGAAGTGAACCTTGACGGCCCCAAGGCCGGTGAGGTGCTGGTCGAGATCAAGGCGACCGGTCTATGCCATACTGATGAATTCACACGCTCGGGCGCTGATCCGGAGGGCGCGTTTCCAGCGATCCTTGGGCATGAAGGTGCGGGCGTTGTGCTTGAGGTCGGCCCCGGTGTGACCACGCTAAAGCCCGGTGACCACGTGATCCCGCTTTACACGCCCGAATGCCGCGAGTGCGAGTATTGTCTGAACCCGAAAACCAACCTGTGCCAGAAGATCCGCAGCACGCAGGGTGCAGGTGTGATGCCGGATGGCACCTCGCGCTTTTCCATGCTCGATGGCACGCCGATCCTGCATTATATGGGCTGTTCAACCTTTGCGAACCACACCGTGCTGCCCGAGATCGCCTTGGCGAAGGTGCGTGAAGACGCACCGTTCGACAAGATTTGCTATATCGGCTGCGGCGTCACGACAGGCATTGGTGCGGTGATCAACACGGCCAAGGTCGAGATTGGCTCTACCGCGATTGTCTTTGGTCTGGGTGGGATCGGCCTGAACGTGATCCAGGGCCTGCGTCTGGCGGGTGCGGATCAGATTGTCGGCGTTGATCTGAACCCCGGCAAGGTCGAGATGGCCACACGTTTCGGCATGACTGATTTTGTGAATCCCAGCGAAGTTGACGGTGATCTGGTGGCGCATCTGGTGGCGCTGACAGGCGGTGGTGCGGACTATACCTTTGACGCAACTGGTAATGTCGGTGTGATGCGCACAGCACTGGAAGCGGCGCATAAGGGTTGGGGCGAAAGCATCATCATCGGTGTCGCTCCAGCAGGAGCAGAAATATCGACGCGGCCGTTCCAGCTGGTCACAGGCCGCAGTTGGCGCGGGACCGCCTTTGGCGGTGCGCGTGGCCGGACCGATGTGCCCAAGATCGTGGATTGGTACATGCAGGGCAAGATCGAGATCGACCCGATGATTACCCACAAGCTGAGCCTTGATGATATCAACAAGGGCTTTGATCTGATGCATGAGGGCAAATCTATTCGGGCTGTCGTTGAGTTTTAGAACAAACTCCATGATCACAAAGGCCCGGTCGTTGATCGGGCCTTTTGCACTTGAGGGAACTTGGTTCCATCTCTGAACCGAACGCGGTAGCGTTGCGTTGTTGCCGTAGCGATTTCAAATTACCCATAGCCGAGGAAAACCCCCGTGTCCAAAGACCGTATGCTGCTGGCCGTCTTGATTGATGCCGATAATATCCCTGCGAAATATGCCGCCGATATCATGCGCGAGATCACGACCTACGGTGAACCTGCGCTGCGGCGTGTGTATGGTGACTGGTCCAGTCCCGCGCTGGGCAATTGGAAAAAGGTGGTCATGGAGTTGGGCATGGTCGCCAATCAGGAAACCGCCAATACCAAAGGTAAGAACGCCAGCGATATCGGACTGGTGATTGATGCGATGGATATCCTGCACACAGGCCGCTTTGACGGCTTTGTGCTGGTGTCTTCGGACAGTGATTTCACCGCCCTTGCCAACCGCATGCGCGAAAACGGGGTCGAGGTGATTGGCATCGGGGAAAGCAAAGCGCCGGTAAGTCTGCGCAATGTCTGCAATCGCTTTATCCTGATCGAAAATATTGTCAGCGCCGACAAGGAAGCCGAGAAGCCGCAGAGGGCTGGGAAACCAGAGCAGCAGACAACAAATGACCGTCACCCGCCATCCGAAGCGATCCCTTTGGTGATCAAGGCGATGAATAGTATTGACCCCGAAGGCGAGTGGTTTTCGCTGGGCCAGCTTGGCCAGTATATTACCCGCGCCAGTCCAGACTTTGATCCGCGCACCTATGGTAGCCCGAAACTGAGCGATCTGTTGGAAAAGACAGGGCGGTTCGAGATCAAAAAAGCCCAAGGGCGCAATGTTGAGGTGCGGCGGCTGGATTAAACCCCGTAGCGCGCCATAAACATATCGACTGCACCGTCGATCACGCGCTGTTTCTCGGCTGACGTGAATTCATCATCCATGTTGAACACCATGCGCGGAAACAGGTCGGCTTTGCAGAGTTCGTGGAATTGTTCTGCGGCGAGTTCGAAATCGGTGATCGCCAGTTCGTTTTTTTCCACAGCTTTGTGGAAGAAATCTACCAACCGGCCACGGATCAAAAGTGGGCCGCTTTCGTAGAATTCACGCCCCAACTCCGGGAAGCGGTCGCTTTCGCCCACGCAAATGCGAAAGATGCGTTTGCCGAATTGCGATGTGATGAAATCCACCATCTCGACAGCAATCGCATTCAGCACTTGCCGGACGGGCGCATCCATATTGATCGTTTCGATCGCATGTTCGGCCTGGCGCGCGCATTCGGTCTTGGCCACTTGCATGAACAAAAAGCGCTTGTCGGGAAAATAGCTATAGAGCGTTGCCTTAGACACACCCGCCGCCTTGGCGATGTCATCAACCGAGGCCCCTTCGAAACCGTCAGACAAAAAGACTTGTCGGGCGCCTTCAAGCACCTGATCAAACTTCCGTCCTTTTTTGGGTTGTGGCGTGCCGTCGGGCATCTTGGGCTCCTTACAGGTCTGCATCATAGAACGATCAGTTCACTTGCGGCAAGGACATAGCAGCGACGGGGCGCCAGGAGAATTTAACCCCATCGCTGCGACAGCGTTACTTGCCCAGCAGGGTGCAAGTTTCGCTGGAAAGCGTGCCGAGATCGGCACAGCCTTTGGTCGTCTCAGGTGAGGGTTGAGACGTTTGGGTCTGCGTGGATGTATCCGTCTGCGTCGACTGGGCAGACACTGCGCCCGCAGCGACGGCGATGCCGGCGGCGATCAGGATAAAGAAGAGACGAGACATGGCTGGGTCCTGCTTGTTTCTGTTCGTGACATCTATCTAAACCGATCAGTTCAGATTGCAAGATGAAAGCTGAACGATTTAGTTTATTTTTTTGCTTGAGATTTCTGGTACAGATCATAACTTAGAACTATTCTAAGAAAGGATGACCCTCATGTTGCAGGCATTCGGTTACCGCCGCCGCTTTAGCGAGCTATCAGAGCAAGAGGTTCTGGCGCTGGCGATTTCATCAGAAGAAGATGATGCCCGTATCTATCGCGGCTATGCTGAACGGCTGCGCGGTGAATATCCTGCATCAGCGGCGATCTTTGACGGGATGGCCAAAGAAGAGGACGGCCATCGCCAACGGCTGATTGATTTGCACCGCACCCGTTTTGGCGAAGTGATCCCGCTGATCCGCCGCGAACATGTTTCTGGGTTCTATGCCCGTCGTCCGGTCTGGCTGGTCGAAAACCTCGGACTTGAACGCATCCGCGATGAAGCCGCCCAGATGGAGCGTGATGCGGAGCGGTTTTATCTGGCGGCTGCCGCTGCGACGAGCGATGCGGCGACGCGCAAACTCTTGGGTGATCTCGCGGCTGCCGAGGCGGGCCATTCGGACAAGGCCCAAGAGCTGGCCGAGGCCCACCTTGCAGGCGACACCAAATCAGAGGAAGAAACTGCGGCGCACAGGCAGTTTGTGCTGACATGGGTGCAGCCGGGGCTTGCCGGCTTGATGGACGGTTCTGTTTCGACCCTTGCGCCGATCTTTGCAGTGGCTTTCGCGACCCAAGACACATGGACCACCTTCCTTGTCGGTCTGGCGGCATCGGTGGGTGCCGGCATCTCGATGGGCTTTACGGAAGCCGCTTCGGATGACGGCCAGATCTCGGGCCGCGGATCGCCCTATAAGCGCGGTCTGGCGGCAGGTGTGATGACCACCATCGGTGGTCTGGGCCATGCTTTACCCTATCTCATTGCAGATTTCTGGACCGCTACGATCATTGCGTTGATTGTTGTTTTTGTCGAGCTTTGGGCGATTGCCTGGATCCAGAACCGCTATATGCAGACACCTTGGCTCAAGGCCATTTTCCAGGTGGTTCTGGGTGGTTCGCTGGTCTTTGGGGCCGGTGCTTTGATTGGTGCAGGCTAGACGTCCCGCACCATGGTTGTCGCGGCGCTGAAGCCGAAGATGTGTTTCAAAAGGCCGATCCTGACGGTCTTGACCTCTTTGAACCCCACGTGCCGGTAAAGCGCTTTGGCGCGCGGGTTCGTGTCGACTACATCAAGTCTGACCTGATCAAAGCCGCGCCGCCTTGCCTCATCCACGATTGCATCAAGCAGCGCGGTGCCCACGCCCCTACCACGCGCTTCGGGGGCGACAAAAAGCCCGTCCATCAAGAAACGTTCGTTCTCGGTGTCGCGTTCCAGCAGGGACAGGAGCGAACAGCGAATGGCGGCACTGACCCAGCCATAGACCTTGCGCAGGTCGCTGAAATCGCCACCAACCAAAGCCCCTTGCGCGGTCTTGAACCCTGCAATTCCCAACAGTTGCCCATCGTCGTCATGGGCGCAAATGCCATGATCTGGCCGCAGAACCGCGCGCACGAACATCAAGGCCTGATATTTGGGGCCCATCGTAAAGCCAAGCTTTTCACCAAAGGCATCCCAGTAGAGGGCAGCCGCTTCCTCGCGGTCTTTTTCGGGTATGCCGACAGTAATTTTCATGCATCAAAACTATGGAATGGAAGAAAGGCGACCGGATCACCGGGTGCGACCTTTTGCGCCGGATCGGCGAGTTCCACAAGCCCTGTTGCCCAGCTTAGCCCGGATATGCGGCCTGATCCTTCGGACGGGAAAACCACTGCGGCACCGTTTTCGATGCGGGCGCGCAGGTATTCGCGACGGCCTTCTTTTTTGGATTTGGTGAAACCGGCGGGCACCATATAGCGCGCGGGCGTTTGCCATGTGCCACCTGCCAGTACCCGCAGGGCGGGCGCGACAAACACCAGCGCGCAGACCATCGCCGCAACCGGATTACCGGGCAGGCCGAAAACGGGCTTGCCCTGCCATTGCCCCATCGCAAGCGGGCGTCCGGGTTTCATAGCGATCCGCCAAAGCGCGAAGGACCCTGTGTCTTTGAGAAGGGCAGACATATGGTCTTCATCCCCCGCAGATGCGCCGCCGGATGACACGATCACATCGCAGCGGCGTGCCGCGTCATCCAGAATGTTGCGCAGGCGGTCGCGGTTGTCGGGGGCGCGGCCAAGGTCGATCACATCGTAGCCCCATTGCGCGACCAAAGCAGAGAGCATGGGGCGGTTTGCATCAAAGATCTGCCCATCGGTCGCGGCCTCACCTGGATCGCGCAACTCGTCGCCTGTCGAGAGGATACCGACCCTCAGTCTTTGATAGACGCGGAGTTTGTCCACACCAGCGGCGGCCATCGTGCCAAGGTCGGCTGGGGTAAGTTTGCGTCCAGCATGCAGAACGGTTTGCCCCGCCTGCATATCCTCACCTGCTTTGCGCGCGTTCGCGCCCTGTTTGATGGGGCCGTGAAAGCTGACTTCTGAGGCGGTCGCGCTGACGTCTTCTTGCAGCACTACGGTGTCGACGCCTTGCGGCAGGTTCGCCCCTGTCAGAATACGGATCGCGTGGCCTGCGGGGACGTTTCCGGCAAATGGTGTGCCTGCTGCGGCACGGCCTTGCACCAAAGGAAGGTGGTTGATGCCTTGGGGTGCGGGGCCTGCGAAACCATAGCCGTCAACGGCGGCGTTGGGGGCGGGCGGATGGGCGCGCGCGGCGATGACGTCCGCCGCCAGAATGCAGTTGGCGGCGTCTTTGAGGGGGATGTTCCGCGTGCCTGTGGCGCAGGACAGCTCATGGCGCAAATGGTCGAGTGCCGTTTCGACAGGTGTCCAATGCGCGCCTTGCGGCATCGCAAAGCAGTCGTTCTTCAGCGGGGGTGGAAGGGGCTCTTGTGTCAGCAGCGCTTCGTGGCCCAGACCGAGAATCCAGCCTTCTGTGTTGGCGGGGACATCAAGCAAGCGGGCAAGGTTTTCGGCGGGCATCCCCGAGAGCGTTTCTGCCATGACCTGCACTTGGTGCGCGTCCTTGATCTGGCCCTCGGGCTGGGTTGCGGCGATGTTTTTGGCAATCAGTGAGGGCCAGATTTCGACCAGCGCAATGGATGTTGAGAGAGGTTCGAACGGCCAAGTGGTGAGTGTATCGCCAAAGGTTTTGCGCAGGCGGGCGAGCATGGGCAATCCCATGATCACCTGACTGCCGACCGCCCCCGCACCCGAAAGCTGCCAGACGGGGAACGCGCCTTTGGCCTGCTCTTCGGCTTTGCGTTTCTCGGGCATACCGTGGCCGTCGCGTGTTGATCCTTTGCGCGGAAGATGGGGGACATCGCGTTGCAGCCCGTTGCCCCAGAAGGGGCCTGTGCCGGGGAAGTGTGCGTTGATGTCCCCGGCAAGATCAAAGCGGTTGTTGGATGTGGGGGCGTCCTGCACGCGCGCGGCGAACCAGTCCCAGATCGCGAAGGGATCGTCAGTGCCGATCAGGGTTTTGCCGAAACCTGAAGGGTAGCCGAAGGCAAAGTCGAACCCTGCAAGAACACGGCGGCCAGCCTTTGTTTCAGCTTTCAGAAAATCGGTGATCCATTTTTCGGCAACGTGGCGGTTGCGCATGTAAAGGGGGTCATCGGCCATGCCGTCGCGCGCCGCACAGACCCAGATTGCGTCTTTCTTGGGGGTTGCCCCGCGGTCATTGCCGCCCGACCAGTCGGCCATGAGAAAGGTGTCGAAGATCACAGGCCGACCTCGGAGAGGATGAAATCGGCGATGGCTGATGTATCGTTCAGATCAAAGCGCGGTTGTGTCACGTCAAGCGCGCAATCGCTCGCGACGGCACGGACGGTGGGGTCTTCCTGAGCAAGAACGGGGTGATTGTTTTCGGCGCGGTAGGCCTCGATCTTGGGGTGGACGTCGCGTTTGTATCCTTCGACCAAAATCAGATCGACAGGATCGAGTTTTGCCAAAAGATCAGCAAGCGGGACTTCGTCATTGTCGCGCAATTCCGTCATAAGTGCCCAGCGCGTCGCGGACGACAGCAGTACTTGATGGGCCCCTGCGTGGCGGTGGCGATAGCTGTCTTTGCCGGGGTGGTCGACGTCAAAGCTGTGGTGCGCATGTTTCAGGGTTGAGACGGTGAAGCCGCGGCTTGTGATTTCGGTCACCAGCCGTTCCATAAGGCCGGTTTTGCCTGCGTTCTTGTAGCCCGTGACGCCGTAGATTTTCATAGCATATGTTCCGCTTTTACGAGGTCCTGAGGGGTATTGACGTTAAAAAAGGCTGCGTCGTCGGGGAATTCGGCGGTGGCGCAACCGTGTTGATCTGTCCACAGGACGACCTTGCGCAACCCGTCATTGAGGGCCGCGCGCAGGTCATCGCGCAGGGCGGTGGGCCAGAGCCCGAAGGTGGGGTGCCGGCCATCCGGCGTGCGAGACAGGGCAATTTGCGTGCCTGCATCCTCGGCGGCTTGCAACAGTCGCGGCACCAGATCGCAAGGAAAGAAGGGCGTGTCGGCGGCAGCAGTCACGATGTGGCTGGCCCCTTGTGCGGCGGCCCAGTCCAGCCCCGCGAGCACACCCGAGAGGGGGCCCGCGAAACCGTCGATGCTGTCAGTGATCACCGGCAGGCGCAGGTGGTCAAAGCGTGCGGGATCGCCATTGGCGTTCAGGGCGAGGCCTGCGACCTGCGGTTCCAGTCGGTCGATCACATGCGACAGGATTGTCCCTTTGCCCAAAGGCAGCAGCCCTTTGTCGCCGCCACCCATGCGTGTGGCCTGACCGCCTGCGAGAATGACGCCGAGGGGGTGCTTCATCGGCAAACCTGCGTGTGGGTTGTCTGTTGGAGCCTCCGGCGGGAGTGTATTTGGCAAGATGATGCAATGCTCATGTGCTTGCCTTGCGTCCCATTTTGCGGGGTTCGTCGGCGATGAGAGCGGGATCAGCGTCGCGGATCAGGCGCTCTTCGCCCGAGAGGCAGACAAAACGTTGGCCCTTCATCCGGCCAATCAGGGTGAGGCCGATCTGGTTGGCGATCTCAACCCCCCATGCGGTGAAGCCGGAGCGGGAGGCGAGGACAGGAATACCCATCATCGCGGTTTTGATCACCATCTCGGATGTCAGACGGCCCGTGGTGTAGAGAATTTTGTCAGCAGCGCTGACCCCTTCGGAGAGCATCCAGCCTGCGATTTTATCGACGGCGTTGTGGCGGCCCACATCCTCCATGTAGACCAGCGGGCGGTTGCCCTGACACAAGATCGTGCCATGGATTGCG
>NZ_DASYOK010000183.1:0-4992 GCF_036007805.1 Yoonia sp. | reverse complement strand
ACCTGCCGCATCTCGGCAATATAGTCGGCGGCAGCGGCCTCGATCGTGCGATGCGGTTCTTCGTCACCCAGAAGTCCGCGCGCCTGCAATCCATAGAAAGGACGGTCGCTGCCGATCAGGTGCGCCAGATGGCGCAGGTTCAACACGTTGCCGAACATGCCCGCCACAAGGAAGAACGGCGGTTTGCGCCCGCCCTCTCCCTGATGCATCGGCACCAGATGGGTAAAGCGCCGCGCAGGCGCTTTGGGGGCGTCGGCTGGCGTATCCCCGCCCTCAACAGTCACACCGCGTGCGGCAATCAGCGTCGCACATTTGCGGATTGTCGGGGCCTCGAACAGCACGGAAATCGGGAAATCGACAGAAAACGCCTTGCGGATTTGCGCAAAGAGCCGCACCGCAATCAGGGAGTGCCCGCCCAGATCAAAGAAACTGTCCTCGGCGCCGATCTGATCGACACCCAGAAGGTCCTGCCAGAAACCGGCCAGCCGCTCTTCGATCGGGCCTTCGGGCGCGACGTAGTCACTATCGAGTTGCGGCCGCGAGAATTTCTGTCCGTCCTCGGCATCATCGTCATCACTTTGGCCCGCCTGCGCGATCAAGGCATCCAGATCAAGCGAAGACAGGATCACCTGTTGATGCGGGCTCGAGAGCGCACGCAAAAACAGATCCGCCCCCTCCTCAGCACGGATGCCTTGCGACAGGTTGTGGCGCAGCCGTTCCTCTGCGGGCGACAGCGGGCGAGCCACATTATTCTGCCCCGCCGTTGCAGGGGCGGGTTCTTGCGCGCCAAAGCCTGCCATCTCGGCCATCTGGCGGATCGTAAATCCGGTGACGTCGACACAGACCGTCCCGTCCGGTGCGACAAGCGTGATATCAAAACTGGCGATGTCGCTGTCTGACGTGTTGTCGCGCGCGTTGCGTACCCAGCTGACCACCTGTGCGGGCAGCGGCGCATAGACCTTGACCGACCGATAGGACACCGGCACCCAAAGGTGCTGCGCGGTGTAGCCTTTGATCAGCTTCATGGCCCAGCCCGTGGCCAAATCCATCATGCCGGGATGCAGCAGATAGCCTGCATCACGATCCCCCGCCGCGGCCTGCGGCAGCGCCAGCGTGGCAAGCCCCTCACCATCGCCAAGGGCGGTGGATTGCAGGACCCGCCAGCGCGGACCGAATTTCAGATGCGCCTCTTGCGGTGAAGCAATCCAGCCCAGTTCACCCGCCTCGATCGGCGGCGCACAGCGCGCGGCGATGGCATCAATATCCAGCGGCGCAGGGGCGCCCATCGGTAATATCTGCAAACTGGCCTGCGCGTTCTGGGTAAAGGCCCCATCCGCGCCGCTTTCCACCAAAAACTCATAGCCCGCCTCACTGCGCGGCAAGGTGAGGCGCAGGTCAACCGAGCCGGTATCCCCCACCGCAAAGGGACGCAGGAAATAGAGATCACGGATTTCAAAAGCGGCCTTTTCGCCCATGCTTTGCAGCGCTTCTGCCGCCATCTCCAGATATCCGGTGCCGGGCACCAGCGCGTCACCGGCCTTGGTGCGGTGCTCATCCAGAAACCAACGGTCCGCCACCGTGTAGGATGCAGTAAAGACACGCGCGCCCGCACGGTCAAACGTCGCGTGATCCAGCATTGGTGCACTGACATCGGTTACTTCTGCGGGGGCGGCGGCACCTGCGCGTTCTTCCATCGCATCGGCGGCCATGCCCACATCGGCCCAGATACCCCAGTTGATCGCGCGCACCATCGTCGCACCGCCGCTGCGCGATTTGGCATAGGCGTTCAGGTATTCATTGGCGGCCACATAATCGACCTGTCCGATGGGTGCTGTCGCGGTCGAGCTTGACGCAAAAAGCACAAGCCAATCCAGATCGCCGTCGGGGAACACCTCGTCCAGCACTTGGGTGCCGTGGATTTTGGGGGCAAAAACATCTTCGATACTGGTCACATCCTTGGCCATGATGGGCGCATCATCAATATGACCTGCGGCGTGGATCACCCCGTTGATCGGCCCGAAAGCGGCCTCGATTTTCGCGCGGGCGTCGCGGATATCTTCCACATTGCTGACATCTGCGGCGACCGAGAGGATCTCACCGCCCAGCGCCTCAAGCGCCTGCACCGCCTTGATGCGCCGCGCGAGTGACGCGGTAGGCGGGGTGTTCTTTAGCGTCGTCTCCCATGCCTCACGCGGTGGCAAAGCACTGCGCGACAGCAGCGCAATCCGCGCGCCACAGCGTTTGATCAGCGCCTCGGCCAGTGTCAGGCCGATGCCACCAAAACCACCGGTGATCAGATAGACACCTTTGTCTTTCAAAACAGGCAGCGGGCCGTCATCGGGCAAATCCGTCAACGCCGCAGGTTTATAGGTGAGCGCAAACCGCTTACCCCCACGCACCAACGCGGTGCCATTGCCCGGATCGGACAGCGCATCCTCAAGGATATGGCCTACCAAACGGTCGGTATCGGCCTTGGCCATCCTGCGTTTCTTGCGCCCCTCGGGCTGGGGCAATTCTAAATCAAGCGTCGCGACGGTCAGATGCGGAAATTCACGCGGGATCACCCGTGCAGGCCCTGCAAGCGTGGCTTTCTCAGGATGCGGCAGAGCCTCACCTTTATGCTGGGCGGCGCCGTTTGACAGCACAGTCATGTGAATATCGCCCGGCAAATCCTCGCCACCAATCGCCTGGGCAAGGAAGAACAGACTATAGAACCCCTGTTCCTGCACACGGTGGAAAAAGCTTGAACCGGGGCGGAAACTCTCATCCGCCGTAATCATCCAGGCATGCAAAATGCGGGTCGGGATCAGATCACGGGTGTTGAGATCGGCGATCAGGAGATCATAGCCTTCGCGCCCACGTTCAGGCGCAAGGAAATATCCCCCCTCGCCATCACGCGCAAAGGTATCGCCAGGGCGCACGGTGACCACATGATGCCCAGCAGCGCGCAACCTTTCAGCGGCGGCGCCGCACAGGCCCGCATCATCGGCGAACACTAGCCATGTCTGCTTGTCCGCCTCGGACAGATCACCGGTGACGTCCACATCGCAGGCCGCATAACGTGGCAACCACGCAGGGCGGTAACCCCATTCATCGGGCGGTGTGTTACGGGTCAGCCATTCGCTGGCCTCGTCTGTGGTCGCTGTGCCGGGTTCGATGAAATAGGCGGCGTGCTGGAACGCGTAGGTCGGGAGCGGGACGCGCAAACGCCGCGCATCGCCCCAGATCTGGCCCCAGTCAAAGGTGCCGCCCACGGCCCAGACACGGCCCAGCATCGCCATAAAATACGCATCATCCGCGATGTGATCCTTGGGGTGGCGCAGGCTGGAAATCACTTGATTCGCGGTGACTTTGCCGTGCTGGCCCGCCAGCGAAGACATCGCCTTGCCCGGCCCCACTTCGATAAAGACGCGCGCGTCTTTCTCGGCCAGTGTGGTCAGACAATCGGCAAAGCGGACCGTACCGCGCAGATGGCCCACCCAATATTCGGGGTCCTGCGCCTGTTCATCCGTGATCAACGCACCCGTGCGATTGGATGTGAACGGGATTTTCGGGGCATGCAGTTCAATCGACCGCAGATAATCGCCGAAATCCTTCAGGATCGGGTCAAGCATCCGCGAATGTGCGGCGATATCAATCGGAATGCGCTGGCAGTCGATATCCTTGGCCTTCAGCCGCGCCTCGAGATCATCCAGCGCAGATTGCGGACCAGTGGCGACGCTGAGTGAAGGGGCGTTCACAGCGCCCAAATCCAGATCATCGCCCAAGAAGGGCTCCAACTGATCCGCAGGCAGCGCAATCGACAACATGCCACCCGCAGGGACGGTATCAAAGAGCTTGCCGCGCAAATGGACCAGACCGATGCAATCCTCGAATGACATCACACCTGCCACACAAGCGGCGGTGTTCTCACCCATTGAATGACCGGTCAGGGCAGCCGGCTGCACACCCCAGCTCATCCAGAGCTGCGCCAGCGCATATTCCACGATCATGATCAGCGGCAATTGCACGGACGGTTGGGTCAGCTTGGCATCAGCGGCGGCTTCCTGCCCGGGTTCGGGCAGCCAAAGCGCACGAATATCGTAATCCAGCTTGGGTTGCAGAATAGCCAGACCCTGATCCATCCATTCCGCAAAGACAGGCTCGGTCTCGTAAAGGTCCCGCGCCATGCCAGCATATTGCGCGCCACCACCGGGGAACATGAAGACATAATCGGGGTCTTCACCCACGACCGTATGGCTGAACGCGCGGCGGGGGTCGTTTGCTTCAAGCTGGGCTGCGGCGTCTTCATGGGTTTCGGCCACAATCACGCGGCGGCGCTCAAACGCGCGACGCCCCCTTTGCAGGGTCCATGCCACATCAGCAAGCGGCTGGTCAGGGTTTGCGCGCAGGTGTGCGGCCAAAGTGGCGCAATTGGCATCAAGGGCAGCCTTGTTGCGCCCCGACACTGTCAGGATCTGAAACGGCCAATCCGATGCATCTGATGGCGGCAATTCCGGCGCTTCCTGCAGCACGACATGGGCGTTGGTCCCGCCCACACCCAGCGAGTTCACACCGGCGCGCCTTGGCCCTTTATGGCTGACCCAATCGGTGAGCGTGTCGTTGACCCTGAAAGGCGAGGTTTCGAAATCAATCGCGGGATTGGGCTTTTCATAACCCAGCGAGGCAGGAATCTGTTTGTGATGCAGCGCAAGCGAGGTCTTGATCAGACTGGCCACGCCCGCTGCGGTATCCAGATGCCCGATGTTGGTCTTGACCGACCCGATCCGGCAGAACCCCACCTCGTCCGTGGTTTCCTGAAACGCCTGCGTAAGTGCGGCCACCTCAATCGGGTCGCCCAGATAGGTGCCTGTGCCGTGGCACTCGATATAGTCGATGGTGTCCGCAGGTGTTTCGGCAATCATCTGCGCTTCGGCAATCGCCTCTGCCTGGCCGTCTACCGAGGGGGCAAGATAGCCGGCCTTGGCCGCGCCATCGTTATTGATGGCCGAA
>NZ_DASYOK010000182.1:0-3497 GCF_036007805.1 Yoonia sp. | reverse complement strand
TCATAAAACGGCTTCAACTGCGCCTCGGCCTGCACCCGCACCCCCATCACATCAATCTCGTAGGTGCTGGCCAGTACATCGGCCACAGTCTCGCCCACGCATGGCACATACCCCATCCCAAGTGCGGCCCCCACATGGTGGCCATAGCCGCCAGAGCTCAGATGCCCTACAACCTTGCCATCCCGCAAAATGGGTTCGTTGTGATACAAGAGTGGCTCGGGATCGCGGAGTTTGAATTGCACTAGTCGCCGCTCCAACCCTGCGTCACGTTTGCGCATCACGGCGTCGCGGCCGATGAAGTCAGCTTTGTCGGTTTTCACGGCAAAACCGAGCCCGGCCTCAAGCACGTGATCCTCAGCCGTGATATCGTGACCGAAGTGGCGGAACCCTTTTTCCATACGCGCCGCATCCATCATATGCATCCCGCAAAGTTTCAGCCCCATGTCCTGTCCCGCCGCTTGCAGCACCTCGAACACATGGCCCGCCATGTCAGTCGAGACATAGACCTCCCAGCCCAGCTCACCCACATAGGTGACGCGATGGGCGCGGGCCAGACCCATGCCAATCTCGATCTCTTGCGCGGTGCCAAAGGGGTTCACATCATTGCTGAAATCATTGGGCGACACCGCCTCAAGCAGTTTCCGGCTGTTCGGCCCCATGACGGCCAGCACGCCTTCGCCTGCTGTCACATCGGTGATGACCACGTTGAAATCGCCCTGATGGCGCTGCATCCACGTCTGATCCGCCAGACGCGTCGCGGCAGGTGTCACGACCAGATAGGCCGTCTCAGACAGACGGGTGACAGTCACATCAGCCTCGATCCCTGCACGGGAATTCAGAAACTGGGTATACACAATCTTGCCCACCGGCACGTCGTATTGACCGCCACCGATATGGTTCAAAAACGCCGTCGCATCGCGCCCCTCAACACGGATTTTCCCGAATGAGGACATATCATACATCCCCACGTTGGTCCGGATCGCATCCAGCTCACCCGCAACATTGCCAAAGAAATTCTGCCGCTTCCAAGAGTATTCGTAGGCCGGGGTCTGCCCCGGCAAGGCGAACCAGTTCGCCCGCTCCCAACCTGCAAGCTCGCCCATGACAGCACCCTGATCCAACAGATGCTGGTGGAACGGTGTCCGCCGGACACCGCGCGCGGTGGCCTTTTGGCGGAACGGGAAATGGTCGGCATAAAGCAGCCCCAGCGTTTCCTTCGAGCGTTCAAACAGATAGGTCTTATTGCCCTGAAACGGCTGCATCCGGCCAATATCCACATCGCCCAGATCAAAGGGCTTTTCGCCCGCATCCATCCATTGCGCCAGCGCCATGCCCGCACCACCTGCTGATTGAATGCCGATCGAATTAAAGCCCGCAGCGACCCAGACGTTGTCCATCTCGGGCGCCAGCCCCAGATGATAGGCATCGTCCGGTGTGAAACTCTCGGGTCCGTTGAAAAACGTATGTATGCCTGCCTCTGCCAGCATTGGCATCCGCGCAACGGCAGCCTCAAGGATCGGCTCGAAGTGGTCGAAATCCTCGGGCAGTTGGTCGAATTCGAAATCCGCAGGAATGCCGTCCATCGCCCAGGGCTTCGCATTTGGCTCGAACGCGCCCAGCAGGATTTTGCCTGCGTCTTCCTTGTAATAGGCGCATTCATCGGGGACGCGCAGCACGGGCATCTGGGTCAAGCCCGCAATCGCTTCGGTCACGATATAGAAATGCTCGCAGGCATGTAGCGGTACATTCACCCCCGCCATTCGTCCCACCTCATGGCCCCACATACCGGCACAATTCACGATCATATCGCAGGTCAGCGTGCCGCGCGCGTCACCGCTCACCCAGTCCACAGACTGCACACGGCGCCCCGCCTTGTTGATCTTGGTCACCTTGGTGCGTTCGGCCACCACAGCGCCCTTCATCCGTGCGCCCTTGGCCAGCGCCAGCGCGATATTGGCCGGATCGCCCTGACCATCTTTGGGCAGATAGACACCCCCCGTCACACCGTCGATATTCAGATGCGCGTAGCGGTCCTTGATCTCGCTGGGCGAGATTTCCTCAATCTCGACCCCGAAGGCCCGCGCCATCCCCGCCGAGCGTGACAGTTCTTCGCGCCGCTCCTCTGTCAGCGCCACGGTGATCGACCCCACGCGCTTGAAACCGGTCGCGACACCTGTTTCATCTTCCAGATTGCCATAAAGCTCTTGGCTGTATTTCGCGAGCTTGGTCATATTCGCGGTCGCGCGCAGCTGCGCGATCAATCCGGCAGCATGCCATGTGGTGCCAGAGGTCAGCTGTTTGCGTTCCAGCAGCACCACGTCTTTCCATCCCAATTGGGCCAGATGATAGGCGACGGAACAGCCAATGACGCCCCCCCCGATGATGACCACACGGGCATGATTTGGAAGGTTTGTCATGGCATTTTATCCTATTTGCCGATCAGTCGGCCGTTATGGTGCGGTAATTTGATGTCCGGCGGCTTTGATCTCTTCCGCCAGCTTCGCGATATGCGCAGGCCCGACCTCACAGCAGCCCCCGACAATCGTGGCGCCCTGATCAATCCAGCCCATCACGAAATCTGCGTATTCCTCGGGCCCAAGGTCCTTGCGCGCGGTCAGCGCATCGACCGTGGGTTTGTCACCCAGGAACCCTTCGCTGATCTTGGTAAACCCATTGGCATAGCCGCCGAAGGGTTTGCCGGATGTTGCCAGAATACCCATGGTGGTACTGATTGCTTCCGGCGAAGAGCAATTCGCCAGAATTGCACTGGCATCCCCCGCTACGGCAAAGACATCTGCCACAGGTTCACCCGAGCGCAGTTTCGCGCCATCATTCTCATCCACTGTCAGCGCCAGCCAGACGGGTTTGCCTGTCGGGACAGCGGCCTCAAGGATCGCACGGGCATGGGCAACAGAGGCGACCGTTTCACAAATGAGAATGTCGACATGCGGTGCCAGCATATTGGCAACCTCGGCATAGGTCGCCACAGCGACATCATGCGCAGGCATCAGATCAGGACGGTAGGACGCGCGCAGGGGTCCGATAGACCCCGCCAGAACACCAACACCTTGCGCCTCGTCAAGTGCTGCTTTTTGCAGGTTGGCAAAGTGATCTTCCATACCGGTCCCTTCGAGCCTGTCGCGCAGAACGGCATAGGTGTTGGTGGTATGGACCGTCGCGCCTGCAGCGCGGTAGTCGGCATGCACCTGCGCCACCAGACCGGGGTGGTCAATCATCACCTGTGTGGACCAAAGCGGTGTGGGCCGGTCACCGGCACGATGGACAAGCTCCTGTCCCATGCCGCCGTCAAGAAGGATGATATCTGTCACGAAATGTGTCTCCGAATGTTATAGGTCCGATGGGCAAGATCATGCCCTGATCCGGCTATTTTCCGGATCCCAAAGAGGCCGATCCTCTTGAATCGTCGCTATATAACGTTCGCCATAGATATCAACGTGAACCTTTGCCCCCGGCACAGCGGCATCCGCGCGCAGCAT
>NZ_DASYOK010000181.1:0-2877 GCF_036007805.1 Yoonia sp. | reverse complement strand
GTGCTTCAAGGCACTGCTGGCAAGGATCGCCCGCCTGTCTTTGCCCAGATCGCCCTCATCTCGTCCCACGCTCCCTGGACGCCGGTTCCCTCACTAGTCGATTGGGACGAGATTGGCGACGGCCGAATTTTCAATGAGGTCGCAGTTTCGGGTGATCCACCCGACGTGGTCTGGCGGGATCACGACCGCGTGCGAGACCAGTTTCGGCAGGCCGTTGACTATAGTATTCAGACGGTCGGTGCGTTCGCCGCCAGACATGCGGACGACCCTCCACTGATGATCGTGATTGGTGACCACCAGCCTGCGCGCTTTGTTTCCGAAGATGACAGTTTTGCGGTTCCGGTTCATATCATCGGCCCGCAGGATCTGGTCGCGCGTTTCGGCGACTGGGGTTGGAACGAAGGGTTGATCCCGAAGCTAGACGCGCGAACGTGGCGCATGGACATGTTTCGCAACCAGTTCCTGTCGACCTTCAGCAGCGGTGCTCCTAGCCCTTGACGGCACCTGCGGTGATCGCACGCACGATAAGGCGCTGCAGGGCAAGAAAGGCGAAGATAGCAGGCAGGACGGTGATGAGGCAGGCCGCTGCCAGAAGCTGTGTGGTCGAAGCACTGGTTGAACCTGCGAAATTGAAAATGGCGACCGAGATTGGTTGCAGATCGTCGCGGGTCAGCAGGATGAACGGTACCAGAAACTGGGACCAACCCATGAGCATATTCAGCACGAAGGCCGACGCCATACCGGGGGCTGCGAGCGGCAATGTGACAAAAAACAGGATCTGCACGCGCGAACAGCCATCGATGGCCGCCGCTTCCTCCAATGCCTGCGGTATTGCGTCGAAGCTAGCCTTGAGCATCCAGACCGAGAGCGGGATACCGAGCGCCATGTATACGCCAACCGCCGCTGTCTGCGTTTCGAGCAGTCCAAGCCGTTCCATATAGCGGTAGAGCGGAATCAGGATGACCAGCGGCGAGACCATCTGGACCGTCAGGATGCCGACCATCAGCGACTTGGCGCCGGTAAACGGCTTGCGCGAAAAGATATATGCGGCCGGTGTCGCAACGAGCAATGCGCCAAAGGCACCCAGCGCGCAGAGTTTGATACCGTTCCAAAGATAGACCCCGAAAGTTCTGTCCGTCAGGATTTGACGGAAATTGTCGAGCGTCGGATTATCGGGGATAAAGCGTGCCGCGCCGAGAAATACCTCTGCCGGTGTACGGAAGGACAGCGACACGAGCCAAAGCAGCGGCATTAGGAAAACCGCCGCCAGCAGGATCGCGGCGATATAGGTTGCGATATCGGCAAACCTTGCGGCGGCGCGCCCCGTCATGCTCTTGGCCTCGGGTCGCGCGTCAGCAAACGGATGTAAACGACAGTCAGTCCCATCGCGATCCCCACGAGGATGAGCGCAAGGACAGCCCCGCCTGACAGATCGAAGCTGTAGAACACAGTATTGAAAACGTAGAGCGACAATACCTCGGTTGCGCGCCCGGGGCCGCCACCCGTCAGGGCAAGGATCACGTCGAAGGTGTTGAGCGTCTGGATCGTCACAAGGACTGTCGCCACGAGCAAGGCCGGTTTCAGTTGCGCCAACGTAATAAAGTAAAACCGCGCGATCGGTCCTGCACCGTCAATGGCGGCGGCTGCGTAAAGGTCGGGGTCGAGCCCGCGTCGCGCCGCGTAGATCACGATCATCGCGAAGGCTGTGCCTTGCCAGATATTGGCGATGACAGCGGAGAACATCGCATTGCCGGGGTCGGAAATCCATCGGATCGGAGCTATCCCGACAAGCCCCAGCATCGAATTCATAGCGCCGAATGGTGCTTCGGAAAACAGCATTTGCCAGATCAGCCCGTTGGCTATTCCCGGAACGACCCACGCGGTGAGAACGACCGTTCTGAGGGCTGTCATACCCCAAAGCTGCCGCATCTCTCCGCGCACGACCAAGAGCGCGACAGCGAGCCCCAGCGCGAGAATCCCCAGCACGCTGGCCGTCGTGAAAAGCGCGGTGCTCCACAGGATGCCGGGCAAGGCGGGCGCGCTGATCACCTGTCCAATGCCGTCCAGACCATATTCCGTCGCCGGGCGCAGCAACGTTGCGTTCCCGAAAGCGAGGCGCAGGACGTCGAAAAGCGGTACGAGATAGAACCCGCCCAAAACCAAAAGGGCGGGTGCCAGCCACGGCCAAACCGCGCCTTGGCGACGCGCGTTTGCTTTACTTCTGCTTTGGACGGGCGCCACGGACTAAACCGTCAGAGACGGTCATAGGCGGCGGCGACCGCAGCAGCGGCCTCGTCAAGTGCCTCCTCTGGCGTCGACGCTCCGGACAGAACCTGCCCGAGCATGATCTGGATGTTGTTTGATATTTCAGGATAGATCGGCACACCCGGCCGTGCCTTTCCATCAACCAGTGCCGCGGCAAAGACATCGTACTCAGGGCCGTCGAAAGCATCGTACTGGTCATATTGGGCTGCCGATGTCGGAAGCAGACCCTGGATCGCGTTACTAGCGCCGGAGTAGATCTCCTTGATCATTTCCGCGCACATCCGCACAGCTTCGGGATCGTCCGAGAGTGCGGCGATCGTCCAGCCACCTGTCCCGGTTGCGCGCGCATCAGCGCTGGGGCCGGGGATCGCGGAAACGGCCCAGTTCGCAAAATCTTCCTCAGGCAGGGTGCCGCGCAGTTGGTTATACTGCCAGTTGCCACCGATAAAGAGTCCGGTCGTCCCCGCCGCTGCTGCGGCATTGAATTCGTCATAGTTGACGATGCTGGTCACGCGCGCGGGTGCTGCGCCACTGTCGACCAGATCTTTGTAGAAGTTGATCGCAGTGAGCATTTTCTCGCGGTTTTCGCCTTCAGCGAAGATGGGTGCGCCT
>NZ_DASYOK010000180.1:0-5723 GCF_036007805.1 Yoonia sp. | reverse complement strand
GAAAGGTCACATGTCTGTGTGCCCTCTGGCTTTTCTGCGCTGACTTGCCCCAATTGGGAACAAGAAAAGCGATACCCGCACAAGGAGCCATGACATGACCATCACACGACGCCACCTTTTGACGGCAGCCATCGCTGCACCCGCAATCGCCGCCTTTGCCCCCCGCGCCATGGCGGCCACTCCCGAGGTTTATGCCGAGAACGGCATCGCCGTGGATGGCTCTGATGTTGTCGGCTACTTCACCCAAGGCGCACCGGTTGCGGGCAATCCCGAGATCACGTTTGATTACATGGGTGCGACGTGGCTGTTCGTATCGGTCGAGAACCGCGATGCATTTGCCGCTGATCCCGCCCGCTATGCGCCACAATATGGCGGTTATTGCGCCTATGCGGTCAGCCAAGGCTATACGGCACCGACTGTTCCCGAGGCATGGTCGATCGTGGACGACAAGCTTTACCTGAATTTCTCCACCAGCGTGCGCCGCCGCTGGGAACGCGATATTCCTGGCCATATCGCGGCGGCGGATGCCAACTGGCCCGGCGTTCTGGCGTAACGGCTTTGGGCGGAGAAACTGGTCCGCACAAAGCCTGACAGGACTAGAGTTTGCGGTAGGCGCCCAAGCCGCCTGCGATGAACTTGGCGTTGCGATAACCCATGTTTTTCAGCGTTGCCGCCGAGAGCGCACCGCGGTTATAGGCGTTGCAATAGCACAGGATGGTGGTGTCGAGGTCGCAGATTTCGCCTTCGACATTCATCTCGAGCTTGCCGCGGCTGATATTGATCGAACCGGGGATGTGATAGGCCTCGTGTTCTTCCTGATCGCGAATATCGAGTGCTACCGCACCGGCCGCGATCAGTGCGTCGACGTCTTCGGGTTTGACTTCTTCGACCTGCGCGCGGGCAGCATCAGCCATCGCCTGAAATTTCTCGGTATATGCCATGGGGTTCATCCTGTGTTTGAAAACCGTTCATGTCTGGATATCACGGTGAGCAGCCTCGATTGGTGATGAAGTCACCAACCGTGGATAAAAAGATGCCCATGAAAAAATCACTGGCGGATTTTTGTCTACACCGTTACCCAAAGCGCCATGATTTACACATCCGCATCCGAGTGGCGTAACGCCCCCCAAAAACGCGTTCTGCTCTTTGCCATGTCCGGCTTGGGCAAGACCTATTTGTCTAACATGCTGCGCAGCACAGGTGACTGGTTTCACTACTCGATCGATTACCGGATCGGGACGCGGTACATGGGTGAGCTGATTGCGGATAACGCCAAGCGCGAAGCCATGAAGGTGCCCTTCCTCCGCGATCTTCTGCGCTCGGACAGCATCTATATCGGCTCGAATATCTCGTTCAACGATCTGCGCCCGATGTCGTCCTATCTGGGCAAACCGGGCGACCCTGACTTGGGGGGCCTGCCTTGGGATGAATACACCCGACGTCAGGACCAGTTTCAGCAGGCCGAAATCGCGGCGCTGCATGACACGGGTCATTTCATCGAACGTTCCAGCAGGCTTTACCAGTACCCGCATTTTGTTTGCGACACGGGCGGGTCTATCTGTGAATGGGTCGATGTGAATGATCCGGATGATCCGATCATGACCGATCTGGCCGCCAAGACGCTGATGGTCTGGATCAAAGGCACCGACGAGCATACCGCCGAACTGATCCGGCGCTTTGATCGCGAACCCAAACCGATGTCCTATGATCCGGCCTTTCTGTTGGAGACATGGAACGCCTATCTGGCGGAATTCGACGTGGCCCCTGACAAGGTGAACCCCGATGATTTCATCCGTTGGGCCTTTGCCAAGGCGCTGGCGCACCGCCAGCCACGCTATCAGGCAATGGCAGATAAATGGGGCATCACCGTCCCGCAACACGCCGTTGAGAAGGTCAAGGATACGGAGGGCTTTGTCAGCATGATCGCTGACGCCCTTGAGATGCGCGGCTAAGCCGCCTATCTCTGCCGTCTTATCTTGGATGTAAACAATGCCTATTAAACTGCCCAGTGCCCTGCCCGCCTATAACGTTTTGTCGAACGAAGGCGTTATGGTGCTTGATGAAGACACTGCCTCCCGTCAGGACATCCGCCCGCTGCGGATTGCATTGCTGAACCTGATGCCCAAAAAGATCCAGACCGAGAACCAGTTCGCGCGCCTGATCGGGGCCACCCCTTTGCAGATCGAACTGTCACTGGTGCGGATGTCCGAACATCAGACGAAAAATACCGCCGCCGAGCATATGGAAGAGTTCTATCGCCCGTTTTCAGAGGTGAAGGACGAGAAATATGACGGGCTGATCATCACAGGTGCCCCGATCGAGCACCTGCCGTTCCATGATGTGACCTATTGGGACGAGCTGACCCAAGTGTTCGACTGGACCCAGACCAACGTGCATTCCACCTTTGGCGTCTGCTGGGGTGGCATGGCGATGATCAATTATTTCCATGGTGTGCAGAAACATCTTTTGGATCACAAAGCCTTTGGCTGTTTCCGCCACCATGTCACCGACCCTGCCTCACCCTATTTGCGCGGGTTCTCGGATGATTGCGTGATCCCTGTCAGCCGGTGGACAGAGATGCGTCAGGATGAAATTGACGCGGCAGGCGGCCTGAAGACGTTGATTACCAGTGATGATGCAGGTCCGGCACTGGTCGAGGACACGGCACATCGCGCGCTCTATATTTTCAATCATTTTGAATATGATAGCGGCACGCTCAAGCAGGAATATGACCGCGATATCAGCAATGGCACGCCGATCAACGTGCCTATGAATTATTATCCGGGTGATGACCCTACGAAACAACCTCAAAATAGGTGGAGAAGTCACGCGCATCTCCTATATGGAAACTGGATAAACGAAATTTACCAGACCACCCATTTTGAGTTGGATAAAATTGGCAGTTAAAACCCTTTCCGTCATTCTCGGTGTGACAGCGCTCGCAACCGCCGTGATCTCGCAATACCGCGCCGCGCAGGCAACCACGCAATACCCGCCGCTGGGTCAGTTCGTCGATGTCACCGGCGGACAAGTGCATTACGTCCAGGAGGGCAGCGGGCCGCATCTGGTGCTGTTGCATGGTGCGGGTGGCAACCTGCGCGAATGGACGTTTGATCTGATGAACCGGCTGACCGACCGTTATACGGTCACAGCCTTTGATCGCCCCGGATTGGGGTATACTGACAGGGTGCCCGGCATTGCCACCGGGCTGACCGCGACCGAGGGCGACAGCCCGCAGGCGCAAGCAGCCATGCTGCGCGAAGCCGCCGAAAAGATCGGGATCACCGATCCGATTGTGGCAGGGCACAGCTTTGGCGGGATCGTGTCCTATGCATGGGCGGTGGCCGGTCTGGATGAAAACAGCCCTGTGAATGCCAAAGCGATCGTGTCCTTTGCTGGCGTCACCATGCCATGGCCCGGCGGGTTGGACAGATACTATACCGTCAATGGCAGCGCCTTTGGCGGTGTCGTGACAATCCCGGCAATCTCGGCCTTTGTGCCGCCTTCTGTGGTGGATAGCAGCATTGAAGCGACCTTTGCCCCACAAAGCGCCCCCGCAGGCTATGCCGATCACATCGGCGCCGGTCTGACGCTGCGGCCATCCAGCATGCGCGCCAATACGCGGCAAGTGAACACATCACGCCCGCATGTCGTGCAACTCTCCCAGCGGTATCCGGAGCTGACGCTGCCGATTGAGATTCTGCACGGCGAGGAAGACACGACCGTGCCGATCCACATTCACGCCGAAGAGATCGCGAAAATCGTGCCACAAGTGAACACAACCCGCCTGCCGGGCGTTGGCCATATGCCCCATCACGCAGACCCGCAGGCCGCGATCAGCGCGATTGACCGCGCAGCGCTACGTGCAGGGCTGCAACCTTAGTCACACCAAGCGTTGAAAGCCGAATTGCGCTTCCGGACACAAACCCCCATATATGGTGGTGCGAGGTTTGGGAGAGTTTTCATGGATTTACCTTTTGATGGCGGGATCAGCCGCTATTTTGCTGAAGATGCCCCTGCGGACATACGTGACGCGGTTGTAGCCGCCGACAAGGATGACATCATCAACCCTGCCTTTCCCTATCAGGACCGCTGGAAGCGCAGCGCATACGAGGCCGAACTGGCAGCCCTGCAAATCGAACTGGTCCGGATGCAGGCATGGGCGCGTGACACGGGGCGCCGGATCGCGGTGGTATTCGAAGGGCGTGACGCAGCCGGAAAAGGCGGCACAATCAAACGCTTGCGCGAGAACCTTAATCCGCGTGGCGCGAAACTGGTGGCACTGTCCAAGCCAACCGATGTGGAAGCCGCGCAATGGTATTTCCAACGCTACATCGCCCATCTGCCCGCGAAAGGTGAAATCACGATCTTTGACCGCAGCTGGTACAATCGCGGCGTCGTCGAACATGTTTTCGGATTTTGCACGCCGGAACAACGTGAACGCTGGTTTGCGCAGGTCCCCGAGTTCGAGGACATGCTGGTCCATGAGGGGATCACACTGGTCAAAATCTGGCTCAACGTCGGCCGTGCAACACAACTGAAACGCTTTCTGGATCGCGAGAAAGACCCGCTGAAGCAATGGAAGCTCAGCTGGATCGACGTCGAAGGTCTCAGCAAATGGGACGCCTATACCGCCGCGATCGCGGAGACGCTTGAGCGCACCCACACGGATCATGCGCCCTGGACGATTGTCCGCTCAGACGACAAGCGCCGCGCCCGCGTGCAGGTGATCCGGCATCTGCTGGGCCAGCTTGATTACCCGATGAAGGATGAAGCAGCCGTCACCCCCACAGACAACAAGATCCTGGGGGGGCCTGACCTCTGGCATGGCTAAACGCGGGTATCATCACGGCAATCTGCGCGAGGCGCTGATCGACGGCTGTCTGACGCTGATCGAAAAGCGCGGCCCGACGGGGTTTACCCTGTCCGAGGCCGCGCGCGAGGCCGGCGTGACACCGGCCGCCGTCTACCGCCATTTTGAGGGCCGCGAGGACCTGATCGCGGCCGCGGCGCTGCAAGGCTATGAGATGTTCGGCGACCTGATGGAATACGCCTATGGCGATGGCCAGCCATCGGCGCTCAAAGCGTTCGAAGCCACCGGACGGGCCTATCTGGCCTTTGCACGCAAATATCCCGGCCACTATATCGCGATGTTCGAGAGTGGCATTTCGATCAACCGCTCGTCAGAACTGCATGCTGTCGCCACTCGCGCGATGGGCGTTCTGGAAAAAGCGGCCGAACAATTGTCACAACATATTCCGGCCGAGAAACGCCCCCCACCCCAGATGTTCAGCGCCCATATTTGGGCCCTCTCGCATGGCGTGGTTGAGCTTTTTGCGCGTGCCAGTCCCGGCACCAAAAGCCCCTTTCCCCCCGAAGACCTGCTTGAAACTGGGATCGGGATCTATCTGCGCGGGCTTGGCCTGATCGCACCTGACAGTGAGGACCCCGATGGCCGATAGTACGTTTGCCTGGATTTTTATCATCGTAAGCGCAACAGACACCTACCTGAACGAATGTCAGACCGATTGCTTTCAACAAAGCGAGGCACCGGCCCGCATCCATGTGCAATATGGCGATACGTACTTTCAGGAAGAGGTAATCGGCGACGAGGTTTTCGTCAGCTACGATCTGCCCAAGCGCATTGGCGCGGTCCAACCGACAGTGGGTGCAAGCCTGACCAGCGATAATGATCTTTGGCTGGGTGCCGGTGCCAAATGGTC
>NZ_DASYOK010000179.1:0-6267 GCF_036007805.1 Yoonia sp. | reverse complement strand
GGCAATGCTATGGGCAGCCTCATCAACACCGCGCCAATAACGATCTGATATAAAAGACGATGAAGGCTTGTGCGACTCCGCAATCTCCGCCGCCTCTTCCAGCGCCTCCCGTCGCGCCGTCGCAAGCGCGGCCTCGGCACGTTCGGCGCGCTGCTTCCACGGGCTGTCAAGCAACTCAAAGTCTTTGGCTTGCAGTTTGCGCGCATCATCCCGCTCCTTCTCCACAGCCTCAAGGCGCGCGTGCAGTTCCTCAACCGCCTCAACCACATTGAACAGTCGCCACTCATGCTCGCCCCAATGCGTCGCATCATCTTGCGCCAGCCAATCGGCAGCTTCTTTTATTGGATCAATCATCCTTCCGCCCTCCTGTGTCTGTGATGCTGGCGAGGGCGGCGCGCAGCCTGTCCGCAGCTTTAATCTGTGCAGAGTGTCGGGCTGCACCACTTCCCGCAGGCGTCGATTTAGGAAGAAGGCCCGTCTTGATACCCTCTTGGACGGTTTCAATAAGCTCCCATACCCTAGGATCGGCCAGCACATCGGGCGAGGCGGCAGCGGGGGCCAGCAACGACTTTGCCGCCTCGTAGAGATAATATGCTTGGTCCTGCATATCCTCGACGTCGAAATACTCCGTATCGCCGTCAAAACTTGTGGGCTTTGCTGATGCCTCAAACTCCTCCCACAGTTCTTCAAGCTTTTCTGCGGTGACCCGCTCCGGCGCTTTATCTGTGCTCATAGCCCAGACCCCGCGATTGCTGCGATACCCATGCCAGCGGCGAGAAACCCCAGCGCGATGATGGCGAATGTTTGGAGTGTCATTTTGGCGTTAAACTCCCAAAGTGGGCATAGACAGCCCATTGCGTTCTGCGGATTGCGTCATACAATTCGCGGTCCTCTATGTGTTCTTCGTTGGCGTGGCAGGAGGCGCACCCGTGGTAGCTCCAGAAGTCATGCGGCTTCTGCGCCATGCCTGTTCCGGTGCGGCGACGGCTGTGGCACAGGACAACCGTTTCGGGGTCGCCGTTGCACCATTCGCTCATCATCTGGCATTGCTGCCCCTTCGCGAAGTCGCGCAGCTTCTTGCTAACGAACATCGGGGTTTTGAAATTAGCGTTCATGCGTTCATCCATTCCAGCGCGTCATAGCCGATTGCCTCGGAAAGCGCGGCCATTGCCTTGTCCATGTATTCGCAGAAATCCTTGTGCGGCATGGCGTTGAAAGCGGTGCTGTCCGGCTTCATGCCAACGACCTTGCCCTTGAGGTTGAAAATGGGTTCCACATAGCCGAGTTCAATTTTCAGGGCCGTGTGTAGCGCGTCACGGCTTTCCCATCGCCCGGTGGCCTCTACAGCGCGCGTCAGGGCCTTCCAGTACGTGCCTTGCTGCGGATTGCTGCGCTTGGTCCGCGCCACCATGTCAAACTCGGTGCCGGGGGCATGACGGGCCAGTTCTTCCGCGTCATAGGCTGTTGCTGGTGATAGGCCCCGCTGCGTCAGAATGCAGATCGGCGGCGGGGCCTTGTCGCGCTTGGTCATACTGCAACCCGCTCCTGCCAGACGCGCACCCCGTCAATCTGCATGTCTTTGCAGTTCCGGCGCACATATTCGACAATGAAGGCGGTCATTGCGTCTTTGTCATTGGCTGCGATCCAGTGCAGGGCTTTGCGGTGGCTCTCTATCTCGTGCATCGTCGTCTGGCGCAGGCCCTTAACCTGATCCTTGGCGGCGGCTTGCACGGCCCGCTGTGCATCCTCTGCGGCCTGCTTGGCGTCCATTGCGGCGCGCTGTGCCTGATAGTCACCCTCGGCAGACTTGGCGGCAGCTTCCTCGGCCTCGCGCATCTTGCGGTTAGCCTCAACACGGGCCAGCCGTTCGGCCTCGGCCTTCTCTGCGGCCAGCTTGCGCTTGAAACCGTCCACCACGGCCACAAGGGCTTTCGCGCGAATGTCCAGATCATCCAGCGTCGGCTTGTATCGCGCCTTCGCGGCCTTCCACTGGTCATAGAACGGCTTGGCCTCGCTTTCCTCTGCGGCTGTGACAGCCTTCTTTGCGGCCTTCATGTCGCGGATTAGTGCATCAACGGCTTTCATCTGCGCTTCGTTCTCAACGGCGCTGCCGTCCATCCAGTTCTCGGCCTCGGTCAGCGCGTCACCAAACGGGGCCAGCGCCTCGTCAATCGGATCGGGCGGGTTATTGTGCAAGCGGTCCATTGCGTTCTCCTCAATACGGGATGCTGTCGCCTGCCAGATCGGCAGAGATGCGGGGTGTCAGCGCGGCCTTGCGGGCGTCTTTCTCCGAAATAACTTCGGCAGCGGCGGCGGCGTCTGTCGCCTTGATGTCTGCAATGGTTTCCTGTTCGGCCTTGAACGCCTCGGCCAGATCGTCCAGCGATGCGGCCTTGCGTAGTTTACCGATGATGCGATCAGCGGCGGCGCGGGCGTTGAATGCCGGGGGCGTATCGGTCACAGGCTCGTCGTCAGCGTGAAGGTCGCCCTTGTGCCAAAGATCCAGAGCAGCCCCGAAACGCATTGCAGCATTGCGCAACGCATCCCCGATCAGTTCCTTGATTGCGTCACCGCCTGTCTTGCCTTCTGCGTTCCCGTATCCGTAGCGGGTCACGTCGCAGACGGTCAGCTTGATCCATAGCCCCCCGTTTTCGTCGCGCAGCGGGGTGCCTTTGTCGGTGAAGGCCAGCGGCTCCCAGTTCCAGTTAGGATCGGCGTCCAGCAGGCGGTCAGTCAGCGCGGCGTGGCCCACATAGTCCAGATGCACCACGTCAGGGTGATGCCATGCGCCGCACAGCTTGCAGCGGATGCCTTTCTTGAAGTCGGCGCGCACGGCGTCTGTCTGGGCCTTAGTGGGCTTCGGCAGCTTGGAGATCTGGTTTGCCGGGAAGGGGGTGCGCAACAGTTCCAAGCCAGTCTTTGGCGCGGCCTTCACTTCGGTTACAGCGTTCATAGCCATTCATCCTCTACTGGTGGGGTTTTGCGCGCGTCGTCCATGCAGCCGAAACAGACGTTTACGCCGTGCTTTTCATGCAGCGCGGCAACGGCGTCCTCGCGGAACAGATCGGGGCGGAAGTCTTCGGGGTACAGGCACTCATGGCACACGGCGCACTTGATCAGCGGCGCGGGTCGCATTTCGAGAGCAGGCATGGTGATATGTGAAGGGGCGTTCATTCCACCACCTCGCGGACGTGAATGCTGCGCCCCCGCCATCCGCTGACCTTTTCAGCCGTGCGGCGCGACGGGTATGCAGCGCCGTCAACTATCCAAAACTCCAACGGACGGGGTTTGCGGGGCCGTGTACGAACGCGGTGAATGCCGTCAATGCACTCCATCTGAACATCAAACTTCCCCGTGTCCCATTCGCTGGCGCTGGTCCATTCGCCCCAGCCGTCATTGTCGGATGCGCGGGATACGATGCGCCAGACAGCGCATGACGACATATTGGTATGCCCGCCGAGCTTCTGCTCTGTATTATAGCAGCTGTCACCAAGCCATCCGGCAACAGTTTGGCGGCGAACGTCACCCCCCATAGAGCCGTCATACTCGACGATATCGCCGGGCTTCGCGTTCAATTCTGTAAGCGTCTTGCCTTGTGTCATGTCGTCCTACTATGCCGATGCTGTGGCGTTTTGATCCATCACGCGGTTTGACGCCGCATAGATCAGGCGGTATTCTTCAACCTGCGGATCGTTCATCTTGCGGGCCTGTTTCCACGCCAGATAAGCGGCATTGTTCAGGTCGCGCAGGGTTGCTGTCGGGATGCTCATGCTATCTCTCTGCATCTATCGCAGACGGTCACGCCGTCCTCTTCTGTCATGGTCCCTGTGCAGGGCGTGGGGCGGCATCCGCGCGGGGCGTCCTCGTCTAGCTCGTGGTATCGCCCGCATTCTTGGCCGTCCTCGGTGCCTATCTCGTGGCAGTCATCCCAAGGGCCAGACAGCCGCCATGCGTCATAAGATGCTGGAAGGCTCACCATTGCGTCACCCGCTCGGCACTGACAGCCGTTGCAATGTGATGCGGGGCGCGCGCGAATACAGACGCAAGCGCGAGGATCAGGGCAAAGGCGAGGTAGGGGGCAACGCGGGTCATTGCACACTCCCGATCAGCAAAGCTGCAATGCCAACCCATGACGCCAGCCCGAGAGCGCAGAACACCGCGAGGTGGGCAACGGTCATGCGGCTATCCGAACCGTCGTGGCTGGGGGTGCGCGCCCACATGCGGCGAGGGCAATCGCGGCCTTGGGTGCAGTTGTGTGTGCAGCAGCGGGTCATGCGGCACCTGTGGGGGCGGAGAACAGTTCGCCGTTGCCGCGATCCTCGGCAACAAGCCCCAGCTTGCGAATTGCAAAGCGGGCAGTCGTGCCACTAAGCGGTAAGCAATAGCCGCCAGTGCCGGGGTGGATCACCCAGCCGCGCTTGTCGCGCCAAATCATAAGGCTGTGCTGCCCGCTCTCGATTGCTGCGCGGATGATGGTCAGTGCTTCGGGTGTGCAGGTCATGCGGGCATCTCCCAGCCCGATGCCGCCAGCAACTCGTCAGCAGCGGCATAAGCGTCAACCGCGTCATCTGTCAGCGTTCCGTTATTCGCCGGAATAAGCGCAGCCATTATCTGCGCCGCAATATGGTCGCGCTTGGCCTCCCAAATCATCCGGTCAATCTCAGCGCAGCCGCTGTACGGTATCATCAGATTTACGGCGACATGCTGCTTGACAGTCATGTCAGCAGCGAAGGTCTGTAAGGTGGGTTTCATGGCGTCTCTCTCCTGTGGATATGGAGAGGATGCTAAGCCAAGTTTCTTGGCGCGTCAATATTTTATGCCAAGTTTCTTGACGTAAGTTTTTTGTTGCATTGAGTCATGCCCTCGGTGCAACTCTTAGTTAATAGAACAGAAAGGGAACATTATGGACAGAATTGACCGACTGCGTATCGCAGCAAGCGAGACAGGCCTTACCTTGGATTACTTAGAGGCTTTGACTTCTGGCCTGCCCATCCATGCTGAGCGCAAAGTCATCGGCAACGTGTCGGCAATGCCTTCATATATGAAGTCTAGGGACAACCCGTATGTATGGCGCAGCTTAATCGCGCCGTCGATGGATACGCGGCTGGTGCCTGTCTCCCAGTTGGATAGCTGAGAGCGGGTAAGCCCAGCTTTTTCGGCATATTCCTTTTGCTCTAGCCCCTCAAGTTTGCGGTGCCAGATGATGCGCGCGGCGATTGCGCCGAAAGGTTTATCAGATTCATCCATGGCTAAAGGCATCCCACGCCAAGTTTTTTGACGCAATTGTCATTCACTTGGCTTGACCTGTGCCAAGATGCTTGGCATAGTTGCGCCATGAGAAACAATCCTGCACACATTCTTATTGAGGCCATCGGCCATTCCACCCTTTGCGAATGTCTGGGCCTGACGGAGAGAAATCTCCGCCACGCAAAATCGGTCGGTTACTTTGCGGCCAAATGGTATGCGCCGATGAAGGCGCTTGCCGAAAGCCACGGGGTTCATTGCCCCTTAGAAGCGTTTAACTTCGAACGCCTTGCCAATAAAGTTGGCAGCAATAAGGCGGCAAATCAAGGCCTAATTGCAGAAAAAGCCATAATTGATGCGAATGCTCAACCCACGGGTGACGCGACATGACCCCCGCCCAGCACACCGCTTTGGCGCGCCTTTCGGACGGTGAGTGGAGACTCGGCTACGACATAGCCACCTCCCCCGTTGTCCTGTCGGCCCTTGACCGCGCTGGCTACATCCGCAGCGGCATTGACGGCCATGTGCGGATGGAGCGGCTTTACACCATCACGCCAACCGGCCTGCTGGCTCTGGACGTGCACCAATGACCAGTTTCACCATTGGCGGCGCGGCGGTTCCTCCCCCGCACGGCGCCCCCGCGTCGGGAATGAGCAGTCACCCCGGCGCGTCAAATCCTGAGCGGCGCAGGGGTTCGCCGCACGTCATGTCTCCTCCCAGCCCTTCGGGGCCAACTGCCGCCGCGTCTGTCCCTCCCTCGGACGCGGCGGGCTTTTCTGGATGGATGCGATGACATGGCTAGGCCCTGCTTTGTCTGCCGCGCTGACACGCCTTTCGCGCTGCGTCTCCCCGGCCTCTACAGCCAGCTACCCGCCGGAAAGCGGGGAAGCCTGCCGTATTGCAGCACCCACGAGCCGGACGCCTTCGCGCGACGTGATGGACCTAGTGAAAAGCCGCGCACTAAGAGTGTGCAACCGAAACCGCGCAGCGATGATGGGCAAGGGAAGCTGATATGACAACGCT
>NZ_DASYOK010000178.1:0-21481 GCF_036007805.1 Yoonia sp. | reverse complement strand
GTTTCGCAAACCGACACGCGGGCGCCCTGCCCTGCGTCTGGCCTTTGGCGCGATTGGCGCACGCGGGGGTGAGGCGACGTCGGTCGTGCTGTCGTTGGGCTTGGGCCTGACGGTGCTGGCGACTGTGGGACAAATTGACGGAAACCTGCGCACATCGTTTTCGGATGATCTGCCTGCTGTGGCACCCAGTTATTTCTTTGTGGATATCCAGCCTGACCAGATCGCAGGTTTTGGTGCGCGGCTTGATGCGGATGATGCCGTGAGTCGATATGACACAGCACCGATGCTCCGCGGGATTATTACGCAGATCAATGGCCGCCCCGCAGAAGAGGTGGCCGGTGGTCACTGGGTCGTGCGCGGGGACCGCGGGATCACCTATGCTGATGCGCAGCCCAGCGGCACAGAGATCACGGCGGGGGAATGGTGGCCCGAAGGCTATGACGGGCAGCCCCAGATCAGCTTTGCCGCCGAAGAAGCGGCAGAGATCGGCCTGCAACTGGGCGATATGATGACAGTGAATATTCTGGGCCGTGACATCACCGGAGAAGTGACGAGTTTTCGCAATGTCAGTTGGGAAGACGCAGGCATCGGCTTTGTGCTCGCGATGAACCAGAGCGCTCTGGCGGGGGCACCCCATAGCTGGATTTCGACCGTCTACGCCACCCCCGAGGCCGAGGCCGCAATCCTGCGCGATCTGGCAACGGCCTATCCCAATATCACCGCGATCCGTATTCGTGATGCAATTGATCAGGTGATCGAACTGGTGGGCGGTATCTCGGCGGCGACGCGCTATGGCGCGTTGATCACGCTTGTTACAGGGTTTCTGGTGCTGATCGGGGCAGCAGCGGCCGGTGAGCGGGCGCGGACCTTTGAGGCGGCGGTGCTGAAAACGCTCGGCGCCTCGCGCGGGCGGATCATGCTGAGCTTTACCTTGCGTGCGGCAATGCTCGGGTTTGCGGCAGGAAGCGTGGCACTTGGCGCGGGTATTCTGGGCGGCTGGGCTGTTTCGACCTTTATCATGGACACAAGCTATACCGTGATCTGGTCCAATGCCCTGCTGATCATCGGGGGCGGCGTTCTGGCATCGCTGCTGGCGGGGCTGGCCTTTGCGTGGGGGCCGCTTTCGGCGAAACCGGCGCAAGTGCTGCGCGCGCGCGAATGAGCGATCCGGCTTTTTTCGGGTACGGCAGCCTCGTCAACCTTGCCACCCATAGCTACGATGATCCGCGTCCGGCAGTTCTGCACGGTTGGCGGCGCGTCTGGCAGCGGACAAACCTGCGCAAGGCAGCCTTTCTGTCGGTCACTCCCTGCGCTGATACCCCGCTGCACGGGGTGATTCTGCGCGTGCCCGGAGCTGATTGGCTGGCCCTCGACCAGCGCGAGGCCGCATATCAGCGCCATGATGTGACCAGTGCCATCCAGCATCACGGCGCCAAAGCGCAAACAGCCGTCTATCAGGTCAAGCCCGCGCATCTGTCGGACGCTGCGGATCATCCCATCTTGCGCAGCTATCTGGACGTTGTTGTGCAGGGCTATCTGCGCGTCCATGGCGAGGCCGGCGTTGCGCATTTCTTCGAGACAACCGATGGCTGGACCATGCCGGTTCTTGATGACCGTGTGGCCCCGCTCTATCCCCGCCATCAGCTTCTGACCGCCCGTGAGACAGGGCTTGTCGATGCGCATCTAGCGGCGGTGATGAAGTAGGCTAAAGAGACGTGCCTGTCTTGCAAAGGGTTCGCCCTTTTCGGGTTTCTCCCCCTGATCTGCAATCACCTTTCGCGCCAGCCAAAAAGCGATGATCGCAAAGACAGCGCCACCGAGATATTGCCCGATCAACACGCCCGGCGCACCGAACCATGCGGCACCCACCATCACGAAGGGGATCGTCCCAAGGGTATGGCGGCCCCAGTTGACGATTGTCGAATAGAAAGGGTGTCCAAGGTTATTGAAAGCGGCATTGGCCACAAAGATGACCCCGTTGAAGAAGAACATCAGTGACAGCGGGCCCGCAAAGAGGAACACGATGGTCAGAGCCACGCCGTTGTCGAGACTGAACAGCATCTGGATCGCGGGGCGGGCAAGGAAAAACAGCCCCGAAACCACCACCACCACGATGGCGGTAAAAAGCAGCCCGTCGCGGAACGCCCCACGCACGCGGTCATGCAGCCCGGCGCCTGCATTTTGTCCGATAATGGGCCCGATGGCCCCTGAAAGCGCGAAGATCACCGCAAAACCCACAGGCGACATACGGGCGACAATGGCCATACCTGCCACGGCCTCTTCACCGAATTGCGCCATAGCCCGGGTGACATAGGCCTGCCCGATCGGGGTGGCCAGTTGCGTCAGGATCGCGGGAAAGGCGATGGCAAGGATGGGGGCAAGGTCGATTTTCAGGCTGGCGGGGGTGGGCCTGTCAAAGCCGCCGTAGTGACGGATCAGGGGCAGCAGCGCCGTCAGGGCGATGGCCACCCGCGCGCAAACGCTGGCCATGGCGGCACCTGTCAGTTCGAGATCAAGACCGAAAATCAGGATCGGATCAAGGACTGCGTTGACCAAACCGCCCCAGATTGTCGCCATCATGGCACGGCGCGCATCGCCATGCGCACGCAGGATTGCACCACCGATCATACCGATCATCAGGAATGGCAGCGAGGGCACGATGATTTGCAGATAGTGGACGGCAAGGTCAAGTGTTTCGCCCGAGGCACCGAGCAGGGCCGCGAATGTGGCAAGGTTCATCCAGACAATGGCCGCGAAGACAGCACCGAAAATGACACCATAGATCAGCGCGTTGGTGGCGCGGCGGCGGGCCTCTTCACGTGCGCCGGCGCCCAGTGCGCGGGCAACGAGGGCCCCTGCCGCAATCGCCATACCGATGCCGAAGGAGGTGGTGAAAAACAGGATTGCACCGGCATAGCCGACCGCCGCCGCGAGCTCGGCCTTGCCCAGCATGGAGATGAAGATCATGTCGACAAAATCGACCAGAAACACCGCCATGAGGCCGACCGAGGCGGTCAGGGACATCACCGAGATGTGGCCGAAAAGGCTGCCTCGGGTAAATTTTGCCTGGGTGTCGGCCATGCGTGGGTGCCTGCATCATGCGTCATCGTCACCATGACGCGCAGGACGCGGGGATGACAAGGAGGGTTCTACGCAAATAGCAGAAGCAGCGCAGCGCAGCGCACATCAGCTTTGAGCGCTGGAGTAACAAGACGCTTGATAAGTTCTGTTTCAACCGCGAACGTGGCCACCAACGACATCCATGACAGCACCGTTCAATTGAGGCCCCCATGCAATCCCAGCCCATGACATTCAAAGAAAAGTTGTCCGATCCCACCAAACGATTGACGGCGCATGTCTGCACCATTCCCTCTGCAACGGTGACCCAAGCGATGGCAGCCGCTGGCAGCGACGCGGTCATAATTGATCTGGAACATGGTGCGATTGATTACGCGTCGGCCCATGCAATGATCGCAGCAACTGCCGGCACGTCATGTGCTCCGCTTGTCCGGGTCACAGCAAACGATGCGGCACAAGTAAAACGGGTGCTGGATCTTGGTGCTGAAGGTATTGTGTTTCCGTTGATCCGTAGTGCCGAAGATGCTGTCCGTGCTGTCGCCTCGCTGCGTTACCCGCCGAATGGCACGCGTGGTTTCGGACCATTCCTCGCACATTCCCGTTGGGGGACGTCACTCATGGACTACCGCGGAACCGTCGATGGTCGTCTGGTTTGCTGTTTGCTGGTCGAGACACGGGATGCGATTGAAAACATTGAGGCGATATGTGCGGTGCCGGGGATCGATGCGATTATTCCGGCGCAATTTGACCTATCGACAGATTTGGGCATTTCAGGCCAGTTCGACCACCCAGATTTTCTTGCGGCCATTGCGAAGGTCGAAGAAGCCGCGAACGCAGCAGGTATCCCGCTTGGCAACGTTGGCCTTGCAAAGTCACAGGCTGATGCGCTTTTCGCGAAGGGTTATCGCATCATCGCCGGCTTTGACATCCTGTGGCTCAAGGCGATGGCTGCGGAAACACAATCATGGACACAATAGGCGTACCTTGCCGGATACCCCGTTTTGGACCACGGGGGATTGGTAAAGCATCGATGTAGACAGGCAAGAACTGCTCACTGACACACAACCTTGCGAAATGCGGTGAGTAGGTGCCGAAAAAGGTCGCCTCGTCCCGTAGAAGGGATACGCCTGAGCAGGCATCGTGCAACCCTTTCCTTGTCCCTCAATCCAGCTTGGGCGCCTTTTGCAAAAGCGGCATCACCTCGGCCATTTCAGGACCGCGGGCGCGGCCGGTGACGGCTTTGCGCAGGGGCATGAAAAGGGTTTTGCCCTTGCGGCCTGTGGCCTCTTTCACGGCGGTGGTCCAAGTACCCCAGGTATCAGAGTTGTAAGGCAAGGGCGGCAGCATGGCGAAAGCCTGCGCCACGAAATCGCGGTCTTCGTCATCGACCAGCGGCGTGGCACCATCGCGCATCAGCGCCCACCAGTCGGCGACTTCGTCCAGGCTGTTGATGTTGTCGCGCACAAGCTGCCAGAACGGATCAGCCAGAGCGGCAGGCACGCCAGCCGATGTCAAGACATCGGCCACATCGCCGGACCCGAGCGTGGCCAGATGGCGCGCGGTGAGCGGGATCAGATCAGCTGCGTCGAATTTGGTGGGGGCAGAGCCGAATTTCGACAGATCGAAATGGGCGACTACCTCGTCGATATTCGCGCGCAGTTCCACAGGCTCGGATGAGCCAAGGCGCGCCATGAGCGACAGGATCGCCTGTGGCGCGATGCCTTGTTTGCGCAGATCGCGCAATGCCAAGGTGCCGAGGCGTTTGGAGAGCGCCTCGCCTTGCGGGCCGGTCAGGAGCGAGTGATGCGCGAATGTCGGCACCGTGCCGCCCAGTGCCTCAATCATCTGGATCTGGGTGGCCGTGTTCGTGACGTGGTCGGAGCCGCGCACGATATCGGTGATGCCCATTTCGGTGTCATCGACAACCGAGGCCAGGGTGTAGAGGATCTGGCCGTCGTTCTTGAAGAGCACAGGATCGCTGACCGAGGCCGCGTCAATCGAGATGTCGCCGATAATGCCGTCGGTCCATTCGATGCGTTTGTGATCAAGTTTAAAACGCCAGTGCGAGCCGCGTTCAGCGCGCAGTGTGTTTTTCTCGTCTTCGGAGAGCGCCAGTGCCGCACGGTCATAAACCGGAGGCTTGCCCATGTTGAGTTGTTTCTTGCGCTTGAGGTCGAGCTCGGTCGGCGTCTCGAAGCATTCATAGAGCCGACCCATGTCGATCAGTTTTTGCTTGGCTGCCAGATAGTTTTCCATGCGCGCGGACTGATGTTCCACACGGTCCCATGTGAAGCCGAGCCAGTGCAGGTCTTCTTTCAGGCCCGCCACATACTCGGGCTTGGAGCGTTCACCATCGGTGTCGTCGATCCGCAGGATGAAGGTGCCCCCGTTCTGGCGCGCAATCGCATAGTTGAAAAGTGCGGCGCGCAGGTTGCCGATATGGATCCAACCTGTGGGTGATGGGGCGAATCTGGTGGTGGTCATGGGTGCATCTCCTGTTGAGGGGCTTTGAACATGAGACGCGCGCGATGTCCAGTTGGAGGGGTGGTTTGAGGGGCGCTGCCCCTCGGCTGCGCCTCACCCCGAAGTTTGAACGGACATGGAAAGAGGATCGGGCGGGGGGACATTTGGTGTTGTGGTTTTTAGGGGCCGCAGGGATCAAAAGGCCGGGCCGATCTGCACTTCCCACAGACCTGTGCGCGCGCCCAGCACGTCAGAGCGTTTTTCGCGCAGGTGACGCCCCTGGTTTTCAAGGCGGAGCCCGATGAGGTTGACGATATCGGGCGCGTCATGTGTGAGGTGGATGACGTTGAAAGGGATTGAAACTGCGTCTGTCTTGAAGATGAGCTGGTCGTGTTTGGCCATGGCAGGTCTGCGCAGGCGGATGCTCTGGAGCGCTGCGAGCTGGATCGTTCCGGGTGGGCTGTGGAACGTCACGGCCTGATCGCTGATTGTCATGCGCAGGGCAGGTTTGCGCCTTGGAAAGGCGGCCCAAAGCCCCAGGGCCACCGGCAGGAGTGCCGAGAGCAGAAAGAGCGCATCGGACGGACCATCTACCCAGGGCCATGCAAAACGCGCGAGGATCAGGTTGAGGGGAAGCCCGATAAAGAGCAGTGCGCCGCCTGCCACGCGCCTGAGGCGAAAGCTGTCCTTGATCCGTGTCTCAGCTGTCATCGCGCCAGCGGTTCACGATCGGGTAGCGCCGGTCAAGCCAGAAGGCACGCGCCGACAGCCTTGGACCGGGGGCCGACTGGAAGCGTTTGTATTCGCTGATATAGATCAGGTGTTCGACCCGCTTGACGGTCTCGCGCGCGTAACCGGCCGCCACGCAATCTGCGACAGAGGCCTCTTGATCCACCAGCATTGCCAGAATGCCGTCGAGGGTATCGTAGGGTGGCAGGCTGTCTTCGTCTTTCTGGTCAGGGCGCAGTTCGGCCGAAGGGGGTTTGTCGATGATTGCTTCGGGGATCACCGTGCCTGCGGGGCCACACATCCAGTCGCGGTGGTTGGCGTTGCGCCAGCGGCAGGCGGCGAAAACACGGGTTTTATACATGTCTTTGATCGGGTTATAGCCACCCGCCATGTCGCCGTAGATCGTGGCGTAGCCAACAGCTACCTCGGATTTATTGCCGGTGGTCAGCAGCATTTCCCCGAATTTGTTTGACTGCGCCATCAGCAAAAGACCACGGATGCGCGACTGGATATTTTCCTCGGTCAGGTCGGGCGCAAGCCCCGCGAAAAGTGGCGCGAGGGCCTCGGTCACCGCGGCGCGCGGACCTGCGATGCTGATTGTGTCGTAGGTGCAACCCAAAGCCTTGGCGGCAGCTGCGGCATCATCGAGCGAGCCTTGGGAAGTGTATTCGGAGGGGAGCATCACGCAGCGCACATTGCCCGCGCCCAGCGCATCGACGGCAATGGCAGCGACGATGGCACTGTCGATCCCGCCCGACAGGCCCAGAAGGACCTTTTTGAAACCAGTCTTGCGCATGTAGTCGCGCAAGGCTTCGACCATCACGCGGTAGTCTTGCTCAAGCGTGTCCGGCAGCGATGCCTTCTCACCCTCTTGCGCGACCCAACCGTCATCTGTGCGTTCGAAATCGACATGGGTGATGGTGGCGTCCATCACGGGCAATTGCACCGCCAATTTACCGCCACGATTGAGCACGAAAGAGCCGCCATCGAACATCTGGTCATCCTGTCCGCCGACCATATTGAGGTAGACGAGCGGCACATCGTTTTCGATCACGCGGTTGAGCATGGTCTGCATGCGGATGTTGAATTTATCGCGGAAATAGGGCGAACCGTTGGGCACCACCAAGATCTCGGCGCCGCTTTCGACCATGGCTTCGCAGACATCGGGATACCACGCATCTTCGCAAATGGGATGGCCGATGCGCGGGCCGTCAGGCAGCGCAAAGGGGCCTGCGATATCGGCGCTCTTGAACAGGCGCACCTCATCAAAGACGTTGAAGTTGGGCAGAAAGTGTTTGCGGGCACGGGCGACGATCTGGCCGCCGCGCAGTGTAAAATAGGCATTATAAAGCCGGCCGTCTTCCATTGCAGGGCCACCAATCGACAGGGCGGGACCGTCGGCACAGTCTTTGGCAAGCTGCGTCAGATGCGCCATCGCATCGGCAACAAAAGCCGGTTTCATGATCAGATCCTGGGTCTGATAGCCGACCAGAAACATCTCGGGCAACACGACAAGATCGGCGCCTGCGGCTTTGCCCGCCGACCATGCCGCGCGCGCCTGATCGGCGTTGCCTGCGATGTCGCCCACGGTGGGGTTGAGCTGCGCCATTGTAAGGCGAAATAATTTTGTCATAGTTTTGTCCAAAAGCCTTGGCATGCATGTAGCAGAAAGAAGCGCGGGGGAAAGCCGTTAGACGACTTCGGCCCATGGCCGTTGTCAGGTGGCAACGCCTCTCATAAGCTGCAGATACACGGAAGTGAACGGAGAGACGGATGACGATGTTTGTACTACCAAAGACTGCGACTATTGCGATATTGGCCGCAACCATCGCTTCCAGCGGGTTCGCCCAAGATGTCCAGACAAAACAATATGATGACGGTGGTGTCTATGAAGGAACCTTCGTCGATGGCAAGCAGGATGGCACCGGCACCTACCGGCTTCCGAACGGGTATGAATACACCGGCCAGTGGGTTGCGGGTGAAATCCGCGGCCAAGGCAGAGCCATATTCCCCAACGGGTCTGTCTATGAGGGGGCTTTTGTCGCAGGCAAGCCCGAAGGCCAGGGCCGAATCACATTTGCGGATGGCGGCACATTTGAAGGCGAATGGGTCGACGGCAACATTACCGGGCAAGGTATTGCCGAATATGCCAACGGTGTTGTCTACGAGGGTGAATTCCGCAATGCCATGCATAACGGCATCGGCACCATGACCAGCCCCGGCGGCTATATCTATGAAGGCGCGTGGGTGAATGGCGAGAAGGAAGGTGAGGGCAAGATCACCTATCCGGATGGTGCCGTCTATGAAGGCACGCTCAGAGCCGGCGAACGTGATGGCACCGGCACGATGACCATGGCGGACGGTCTGGTCTACACAGGCGAATGGGTTGATGGGCGCATTCAGGGTGCTGGCACACTCACGCAGCCCAACGGTGATGTCTATGTTGCAAACTTCGTCGATGGCAAACGTGAAGGCGAAGGCGTGGCCACCTATGCCAACGGCGATGTCTATGAAGGGACCTTTGTGAACGATCTGCGGCATGGCACTGGCACTTTCCGCGGTACAGATGGTTATGTTTATGTGGGTGAATGGGTTGAAGGCCGCATTGAAGGCCAAGGCGAAGTGACCTATCCGGACGGCTCTGTTTACGTCGGCACCTTCGTGAACAGCCTTGCCGATGGCACCGGCAAAATCACCTATACAGACGGGTCAACCTATGAAGGCGAATGGGACGCTGGCGTGATCAACGGCGTTGGTGTTGCGACGCTTGGCAACGGTCTGGTCTATGAGGGCGAGTTCCTGAATGCCCGCAACCACGGCCAAGGGAAAATGACCTATGCTGACGGCTATGTCTATGAAGGCCAGTGGTCCGAAGGGCAACGCAACGGTCTGGGCCGGGCAGTTTATGCCGATGGCGCGGTCTATGTGGGCGAGTTCCTGAACGGACAGCGCAACGGTGAGGGTGAAATCACCCTGCCCGATGGCTTTACCTATGTCGGCCAATGGCAGGACGGTGTAATCAACGGCACAGGTGTTGCGACCTATGCCAATGGCGACGTCTATGAGGGTGGCTTCGTCCGTGGCCGCCGCGAAGGCGAAGGCACGATGCGCTATGCGACCGGACAGGAGAGCATCGGCATCTGGTCAGACGGCGCTTTGGTGTCAGAAACGACCGGAAACTAAAGACGTCAGACAACGAATTGCGAAGGGTCAGGGGTTTCTCTGGCCCTTTTTTTGTTCAGGTCAGAATGGAAGGCCCAAAGCGGCTGTTTGGCGAATGGCTTAGATTGTCTGCTATCGGCCCAAAGCCGTCGTTTGCAGATGCCGCGGCGAGCCGCCGCTCCGAGCCTAATCTGCCGCCCGAGGCGTAGTCCGGCCATCGTCCGACCTAGAGGGCTTGGCGGCGTCAGCGGCACGGGGTCGTGCAGCAAAAGCAGGGTGAGATACCTTTGAAAGCATTGCAAAATCGCCCTCTTGGGGGAGGTCGGGCGATGGCCGGACTGCGCCGGCCGGTTCTACTATGGGGGTGCTTTTGGGTGAAACGAAGAAGACAACTATGTCCGCAATGTAGCCTTTCGCTCGGGGCATAACGAACGTCCGCTTTCGCCCATTTCAGTCTTTTGTACAGTTTGCGGCATTCAACACTCTGGGCTCAAACCACACCTTCGCTCGGCGCAAGGCTTTCTCAAACACCCGCCCCCTTTGCCGCGTTCGATTATCCCTCCCCCTAGACCTTTTCACCTGCCTCAAGCTTTTTGAGGAACCCGTCGGCTTCGGACAGGACTGTTTCGCGGCGGTCCTCGTCCATCCGGTCCCAGACGCGGTACATGTTGCCCATGCGCGGGTTGCCCTCGAAACGGTCGCGGTGGCGGTCTAGGAAGTGCCAGTAGAGCAGGTTGAACGGGCAGGCCTTGTCGCCTGTTTTGTCCTGTACGCGGTAGGCGCAGGCACCGCAGTGGTCGGACATTTTGTGGATGTAATTGCCCGACGAAATATAGGGTTTGGAGGCGATGATCCCGTCATCGGCGAATTGGCTCATGCCAATCACATTGGGGGCCTCGACCCATTCGTAGGCGTCGGCATAGACCGCCAGATACCATTCATGGACCTGCGCTGGGTCAATGCCGGCAAGCAGCGCGAAATTACCCGTCACCATAAGACGCTGGATGTGGTGGGCGTAGGCCTCGGCCCTGGTTTGTCCGATGGCCTTGGACATGCAGTTCATCCTGGTCTCACCGCCCCAGTACATCGCGGGCAGCGCTCGGTCATGGCCCAGCGCATTGCGGGCGGTGTAATCCGGCCCTTCGCGGAAATAGATGCCGCGCACATATTCGCGCCAGCCAATGATCTGCCGGATAAAGCCTTCAACGGCATTCAGCGGCGCGTCACCGTCGCGGTAGGCCTGCGCGACCTTCTGGCAGACCTCCAGCGGATCAAGCAGGCCCGCATTGATATAAAGCCCGATCACCGCGTGATAGAGAAAGCGGTTGTCATCGAGCATGGCATCCTGAAAGTCGCCGAAATTGGGCAAACCGCCCTTGATCCAATGGGCCAGATGCTGGCGCGCCTGTCCGGTATCAGTGGCAAACCAGAACGGTTCCAGATCGCCGAAGTTGTCACCGAAACGGTCCGCGACCAGTGCCAGCGCCTCTTGGGTGGTGTCGTCCGGCGCAAATTGCATGGGCCCGCCATAGGTGACCTGATCGGGGGCCGGCTTGCGATTGTCGTGGTCATAGTTCCACTTGCCCCCCTCGGGCTGGTCGCCGTCCATCAGCAGGCCGGTTTTGCGGCGCATCTCGCGGTAGAAATACTCCATCCGCAACTGTTTGCGCCCCTCGGCCCAGTCATCGAAATCCTGATGGGACGCGATAAATCGCGTGTCGGGCAGGCAGTGGGTTTTCAGCGGCATGTCGCCCAGCGCGTTGATCAGCCGCCATTCACCCGGTTCGGTGTAGACGACACCGGCAGCGTCATATTCGGACGCGCGGCGGATCAACTCGCCGGTGATGGAGCCGCTGTTATGGGGATCATCCAGCGGGGTGTAGGCCACGGTCCAGCCATCATCGCGCAGGGTTTGCGCGAATTTGCGCATGGCAGCAAAAGTGAAGGCGATTTTCTTGGGGTGATGGGGCACATAGGACGCCTCGTCCGCGACCTCGGCCATGACCACGACGTCTTGGGCCTTATCGCCTTTTTGCAGCACCGACAGGTTGGGCGAGAGCTGGTCACCCAGAACGAGAAGCAGCCTCACCAGACAATCTCCTGACCGGCGTAATCATAAAAGCCGCCGGTGTTGTCAGGGGTCAGGTTCGCGATGACGGTCAACAGGTTTTTCGCGGCGTCCTGTGGTTCCACCGTTTTGTGGCGGCCTGCATAATCCGCAGTAAAAGATGTAGCGACCGTGCCGGGGTGCAAGGCCACGCAGATGGATTGCTTGTGTGACCTGCCCAGCTCGATCGCCGCGCCATGCACGATCTGGTTCAACGCAGCTTTGGACGCGCGGTAGGAATACCAGCCACCGATCTTGTTATCCCCGATCGAGCCGACCCGTGCCGAAAGCGTGGCGATCACCCCGCGGTCGTCTTTGGGCAAAAGGCGCGCGGCGTGGCGCAGGATCAGCGCCGGACCGATGGCGTTGACGGCATAGACCGCTGCCATATCCTCGGGCTTGATCGCAGAGAGGGATTTTTCCGGTGCGCCCCAAAGCGGGGCAAGGATGCCAAGCGCGACGAAGATCAAATCGAACGGGCCTTCTTGCGCCGCCATGCAGCGTTCTACCGAGGCCGGGTTGCCAACGTCGAAGCCATCAACCGACCGTGACAGGCCGGTGACGTCCCAGCCATCGCCCTGTAGTTGGGCTGTGACCGCCGCCCCTATGCCACCTGTTGCCCCGATCACCAATGCACGCATGTTCTTCTCCTTTGACTTGCCGCGATTTAGCGCCACCTTTGGAAGGGACAAGGAGGAAGACCCATGCGTCAGGTAATTCCACTGCTGGCCTTGCTGGCCACCCCCGCGGCGGCGCTGGAGCTGACGTTCCAGACGAGCTATGACCTCGCGCGGCCCTCCAGCCTTGATTAAGACCCTACATTCTGCGGACTCTGGATTGCGAATGAAAGCCGCGAGGTGCTGCTGGTGACCTTGCAGGGCGACGAATTGCGCCGTTTTCAAAGTGATCTCGACCGGATCAAGGCCGTGACCGTTGAGGACAACCACCTGCTGGTCGCGGACGGTTTCGGGAATTTCCAGCGGATCAGCAAGGATGGTGTGGCGCTCGCGGCCCCTTTTGCGTCAAGTCAGGGCTGGGCCAACACCGAAGGTATGGTGATTGATGCCGACGGCATGATCGTCACGGTCGAGGATGATCCCGAGCGCATGACATGGCTGTCGCCAACGGGCCAAGTGGAGCGACAAATCAACACGATGTCGCTGAACCCGCCCCTGTCCGAGGCGCAAGGCATCGCACGGGACACGCGCACAGGGCATTTGTTGATCGTGGATGATATGGAAGGCACCAATAGCCTCTATGAATTCAGCGCCGATGGTGAACTGTTGGGCACAACATCCCTGCTGCCATACGGGCGGGACCCGGAAGGAATAGCGATCCGCCCCGGATCAAGCCAGGTCTTCATCGCCTTTGACAGCGGGGCCAGTATCGCGGCCTTTGATTACCAACCCACCCTACCCGACGGTGCCCCGCCACTGCCTCCAGAATCCGATTGCCTGATGTTCTAGGGCGTAATTTCCGCGCTCGGGAAGGCATTTCGGGGTTTTCATCACAGAAATCGTGACTATAGTCGCGCGCATGATGATCCGTGCACATATCACTTCTGCTGCCTCCAAAGGGCTGCTTTCGCGCGACATCCTACTCCTTAGCTGCCTCTGAGCGTGCCTGTCGGCGCGACCGCTCAGAGGGTGAAACGCGCCAAGATATGCTAAGGACAAAAGGAATACCAAAATGACCAAATCGAACGAAGTGTTGATTTTCGACACCACCCTGCGCGACGGCGAACAATCCCCGGGCGCGACCATGACCCATAACGAAAAGCTCGAAATCGCCGAACTGCTGGACGAGATGGGCGTTGATATCATCGAAGCCGGCTTCCCCATCGCCTCGGAGGGTGATTTTCAGGCGGTGAGCGAGATTGCGAAACTGTCGAAGTCTGCCACTATTTGCGGCCTGTCGCGCGCAAACTACAAAGATATCGACCGCTGCTGGGAAGCGGTGAAGCATGCCAAATCCCCGCGCATCCACACGTTTATCGGCACATCACCCCTGCACCGTGCGATCCCGAACCTGACCATGGACGAAATGGCCGAGCGTATTCACGACACGGTCACCCATGCGCGCAACCTGTGTGACAACGTGCAATGGTCGCCAATGGATGCAACGCGGACCGAATGGGATTACCTGTGCCGTGTGGTCGAGATTGCGATCAAGGCGGGTGCCACCACGATCAATATTCCTGACACGGTGGGCTATACCGCCCCTGTCGAAAGCGCCGATCTGATCCGCCGCCTGATCGCCAATGTCCCGGGTGCGGAGGACGTGATTTTCGCAACCCACTGCCACAATGACCTTGGCATGGCGACCGCCAACTCATTAGCAGCCGTCGAGGGTGGCGCGCGCCAGATCGAGTGTACCATCAACGGTCTGGGCGAACGTGCGGGCAATACCGCGCTGGAAGAGGTCGTGATGGCATTGAAAGTGCGCCATGACATCATGCCCTACACCACAAGGATCGATACGCGGAAGATCATGAATATCTCGCGCCGCGTGGCGACAGTGTCGGGCTTTGCGGTGCAGTTCAACAAAGCCATCGTCGGCAAGAACGCCTTCGCGCACGAAAGCGGCATTCATCAGGACGGGATGCTGAAGAACCGCGAAACGTTCGAGGTGATGAAACCCGAGGATGTGGGTCTGGCGGGGACATCCCTGCCCTTGGGCAAACATTCGGGCCGCGCTGCACTGCGTGCGAAACTGGCCGAGCTGGGGTTTGATCTGGCGGACAACCAGTTGAACGACATCTTTGTGCGCTTCAAGGATCTGGCGGATCGCAAGAAGGAAGTCTTTGACGATGACCTGATGGCTCTGGTTTATCAGAACGACAGCGCCGAGGACCGTCTGAAGCTGAAATCCCTGCGCGTTGTCTGCGGCACCCAAGGCCCCCAGACGGCCGATATGGTGATGGAGATTGATGGTGCCGATGTTGAAACATCGGCCACAGGTGACGGTCCGGTGGATGCAACTTTCAACGCCGTCAAGGCGTTGTTCCCGCATCGTGCGCGCCTGCAACTCTATCAGGTCAGCGCCGTGACCGAAGGCACCGATGCGCAGGCCACAGTCTCTGTACGGATGGAAGAAGACGGGCGTATCGCGACAGGACAATCCGCCGATACAGATACCGTGGTGGCAAGTGCCAAGGCCTATATCAATGCGCTGAACCGGCTGCTGGTGCGCCGCGAACAATCCGCACCCGGATATGACGTGAAGGGTGTCAGTTACAAAGACACCTAGGCAATCTGCACCGACTCAATCAAGCAGCGGCGATCCATTGATTTGGATCGCCGTTTGTCGTTCTGGGACAATCGTCATGATGGCGAGAACAGCCAAATCATGCGGTATGTTGCAAAAGTATAAGCAAGTTGCCGCTCAGGGGGGAAATTAGCCTGCAAAGATTGATTAATCATAAGTGGCCGATTGCCGCCGCCTTTCGAAAATGGAGGGCTTCTATCCCTTCAAGAGTGTCTTTATAACCAGTTGAAACCCGCCAGTGCGCAGTGGAGCGGGACAACCACTTTATTATCGGGACAACCACTCAAATGGCAGGCTTCGGCGGATTGTTTTCATCGGATATGGCGATTGACCTCGGCACAGCGAACACGCTTGTGTACGTTAAAGGCAAGGGCATCGTTTTGTCTGAACCTTCGGTAGTCGCCTACCATGTAAAGGACGGCGTGAAAAAGGTCTTGGCGGTGGGCGAGGATGCCAAATTGATGCTGGGCCGCACGCCAGGCAGCATCGAGGCGATCCGCCCGATGCGCGATGGCGTTATTGCGGATTTTGATACCGCAGAAGAAATGATCAAATACTTCATCCGCAAGGTCCACCGCCGCTCGACCTTTTCGAAACCAAAGATCATCGTCTGTGTCCCCCACGGTGCGACGCCTGTCGAAAAGCGCGCGATCCGCCAGTCCGTGCTGTCTGCCGGTGCGCGCCGTGCCGGCCTGATTGCCGAACCGATTGCAGCGGCCATCGGGGCCGGCATGCCGATCACGGATCCGACCGGCAACATGGTTGTCGATATCGGTGGTGGTACAACTGAAGTCGCGGTTCTATCCTTGGGCGATATCGTTTACGCACGCTCCGTGCGCGTGGGCGGTGACAGGATGGATGAGGCGATTATCAACTATCTGCGCCGTCAGCATAACCTGTTGATTGGCGAAAGCACCGCCGAGCGGATCAAGACGTCGATCGGCACCGCCCGTATGCCTGACGATGGCCGTGGCCAGTCGATGCATATCCGTGGCCGTGATCTGCTGAACGGCGTGCCGAAGGAAACCGAAATCAGTCAGGCGCAGGTTGCCGAGGCGCTAGCCGAACCGGTCCAGCAGATCTGCGAGGCCGTAATGACCGCACTGGAGGCCACGCCACCGGATCTTGCCGCCGACATCGTGGACCGTGGTGTGATGCTGACGGGGGGTGGTGCCTTGCTGGGCCAGCTTGATCTGGCGCTGCGTGAACAGACAGGTCTGGCGATTTCTGTCGCCGACGAGTCACTCAATTGTGTAGCATTGGGCACGGGCCGCGCACTGGAATATGAAAAACAGCTACGGCATGTGATAGACTACGACAGCTAACAGATAGCGAGGGAATATCCGCCCTTGGCACGCGACAAGAATAGTGAAGACTTCATCGGCCCGATCCGCAGATTGCTGGTTGGGCTGTTGGTCTTGGCGCTTGTCGGTCTGTTTCTGGTCTGGCGGATTGATAGTCCGCGTGTCGAAAGATTGCGCGCGGCAACGATTGACGCCGTTGTGCCGTCTTTCAGTTGGGCGATGGCCCCGATTACCGGAGCCGCCAATCTGGTGAGCGATTTCCAAAGCTATCAGCAATTGCGCGCACAAAACCAAGATTTGCGCCGCGAGTTGCAGCAGATGCGCGCGTGGCGCGAAGCCGCCCTCCAACTGGAACAGGAAAACGCGAAGCTGCTTGATCTGAATAACGTCAGCCTTGACCCGAAACTGACTGTTGTGACGGGTGTTGTCATTACAGACAGCGGATCACCCTTCCGCCAATCGGTTCTGGTCAACGTTGGTGCGCGCGACGGCATCCTTGATGGCTGGCCCACAATGGATGCGATCGGGCTGGTCGGCCGGATTGCGGGTGTCGGGCAAAACAGCAGCCGCGTGATGTTGCTGACAGATACCTCGAGCCGCATCCCCGTCACGATCCAACCCTCTGGTCAACGCGCCATTCTTGCCGGCGACAATTCCCTGAACCCGCCACTGGAATTTCTTGAGGATGCCACCCTCGTGCGCCCCGGTGACAGGGTTGTTTCTTCGGGTGATGGCGGGGTGTTTCCCGCTGATCTATTGGTGGGTCAGGTTGCTTTGGGCACGGATAACCGGCTGAGGGTCCGTCTGGCGGCTGATTACCAAAGGCTGGAATTCTTGCGTGTCCTGCGCTCGCAACCCCACGAACGCATCGGGGATCCGGGGAATCTGCTGACGCCAGAAGCCGAATTCTTTGGTCCTGCAGCGGTCAATCCGGCCGCATTGAGCGCATCGGGGTTTGGCGATGGCTGAATGGGCGGATAGTAAAACCTGGTTGAACCGGCTTGTTTTTATCGCATTGGCCTTTGTGCTGATTGTAATTGATCTGGCTCCGCTTGATACGCGCCCTTCACTTTGGGCAGCCCCGGATGTGTTGCTGGCAGCAACCCTCGCTTGGGTCGCGCGCAAGCCAAGCTATGTTCCGGTTTTTATCATCGCGATGATCATGCTTTTGACGGACTTTCTGTTCCTGCGACCGCCGGGGCTTTGGGCGGCACTGGTTGTCGTGCTTTCCGAGACCATCCGCCGCCAGCATCGTGAGTTCCGCAATATGCCCTTCTTGGTCGAATGGGGCACGATTGCCTTCGGGATTGTTGCCATTACTGTGATCAACCGTATCGTGTTGGCCGTGGTTATGGCACCAGAGGCACCATTGGCCCCGACGTTGGTTGAAATGGTCGCAACTATTCTGGTTTATCCTCTTGTGCTTGTCGCGGCGCATTTCATCTTTGGTGTGTCGCGCATGTCACCCGGTGAAGTCGGCAGCAAAGGACAGGTCTTATGAAGCGCCCCCCTAAAGATGTGATTTCAGGCGCACGCACTGTCAGTCGCCGCGCGCTGGTTATGGGCGGTGTTCAACTTGGGATCGTGGGTGCCTTGGGCTGGCGTATGCAATCGTTGCAGGTCGAACAGGCCGACCAGTTCCGCCTTTTGGCCGAGGAGAACCGGATCAACATTCGTCTACTCCCCCCGTCGCGTGGTCTGATCTTTGACCGCAACGGCATTCCGATCGCCGCCAACGAACAGAATTACCGCGTTGTCATGGTCCGCGAGGATGCGGGCGACGTGGGCGAGGTCTTGGCAAAGCTGACCGAGATTGTAGAGATCGCCCCCCGTGATCTTGCACGCGCCATGGAAGAAATGCGCCGCCGCGCCCCTTTTGTGCCGGTCACGATTGCGGAACGTCTGTCGTGGGAAGATGTCGCCCAGATCAACCTCAACACCCCCGCCCTACCCGGCATTCAGGCCGAAGTCGGCCTCAGCCGTGTTTACCCGTGGGGTGCTGATCTGGCCCATGTCGTTGGGTATGTCGGACCTGTCAGTGACTATGACCTGAGCCGGATTGATGACCCTGACCCTCTGCTGCAAATCCCGAAATTCCAGATCGGCAAGACCGGCGCGGAAAACAGGCTGGAACGCACGTTGCGCGGCAGTGCGGGCACCCGCCGCATCGAGGTGAATGCCGCAGGCCGCATCATGCGTGAACTTGACCGCCAAGAGGGTGATCCGGGCAAGGATGTTCAATTGACGCTCGATAGCCGTCTGCAAAGCTATGTGCAGGCGCGGCTGGATAATGAAAGCGCCGGTGCCGTGGTGATCGACCTTGAGAATGGTGATTTGCGCGCCATTGCCTCGGCGCCTGCCTTTGATCCCAATCTTTTTGTCCGCGGTATTTCCGTGGCCGACTGGACGGCGCTGAACCAAGACAAATACCGCCCGCTTGCCGCAAAAGCGGTGCAAGGCACCTATCCACCGGGTTCGACCTTTAAGATGGTCACTGTCTTGGCCGCGATGGAGGCGGGTGTCGTTGCACCCGACGAGACGGTCTACTGCCCCGGTTATACTGATGTTTTCAACATCCGTTTTCACTGCTGGAAACGTGGCGGCCACGGCAATATGAACCTGCACGAAAGTCTCAAACAAAGCTGCGACTGCTATTATTACGAGATCGCCCAGCGCGTGGGAATCGACAAAATGGCGGAAATGGCCCGCAAGCTGGGCTTGGGCGTACGCCATGATCTGCCACTCTCGGCCGTGGCCGAGGGCCTCGCGCCCGATAAGGAGTGGAAAGCGCGCGTGCGCGGCGAAGAGTGGCGGATCGGGGATACCGTCAATGCGTCAATCGGACAGGGCAATGTGCTGTCCTCGCCCTTGCAGCTTGCCGTGATGACAGCACGGCTTGCCACGGGCCGTGTTGTAACACCGCGCCTGATCCGGCTGATTGACGGGGTCGAGCAACCGTCCGGTTTGGGCGAAAGTCTGGGGCTCAACGAAAACACCCTGCGCCGCATTCGCACGTCGATGGAGGATGTTTGCAATCATCGCCGCGGAACCGCCTATGGCTCCCGTATCATTGATGAGGCGCACAAGATGGCGGGCAAAACCGGCACAAGTCAGGTGCGCCGCATCACACCCGAGGAACGCGCAGCCGGTGTGATCCGCAACGAAGACCTGCCATGGGAACGCCGCGACCACGCGCTTTTTGTGGGCTATGCGCCTTATGACAACCCGCGCTATGCGGTGTCGGTTGTGGTAGAGCACGGCGGTGGCGGATCGGCGGCGGCGGCACCGATTGCGCGCGATATTCTGCTACAGGCGCAATATGGCGGCCCCCCCCCGCTGGAAGCCTATCCCGCCGCCGTGCGTGACCGCATTGCAGAGCAACAAAGCCGGATTCAAGCCCGCGTGCCACAAGGTGCAACAAGGCGCAGCCGCGTATGAGCTATCTTGAGTATAATACCAAGTATGTGCCAACCGGATTTCGCAAGGTGCTGCACCTGAACTGGGCGATTATTCTGTTGCTCATTGCGGTCGCAAGTACCGGTTTTCTCATGCTTTATTCGGTCGCCGGAGGCTCGATGACGCCTTGGGTCGAACCGCAGATGCAGCGCTTTGCGCTAGGCATGGTCCTGATGCTGATCGTGGCAATGGTCCCGATCTGGTTCTGGCGCAACATGGCGTTTGTCGCCTATGGCGGATCGTTGATTTTGCTCCTGGGCGTGGAATTTTTTGGCGAGGTGCGGATGGGTGCCCAGCGCTGGATTGATCTGGGTTTCATGCGCTTGCAGCCTTCGGAGTTGATGAAAATCACTTTGGTGATGTTTCTCGCCGCCTATTATGACTGGCTGCCGAACAAGAAGACCTCGCATCCGCTTTGGGTGGTCGTGCCGGTGGTCATCATTGTGGTGCCGACACTGCTGGTTCTGCGTCAGCCGGATTTGGGGACAGCACTTTTGCTGCTCATCGGTGGTGCCACCGTCATGTTTCTTGCAGGGGTGCATTGGGCCTATTTTGCAACCGTGGGCGGAGGCGGGATCGCCGCTGTTGTCGCCGCCCTTCAAAGCCGCGGCACGCCGTGGCAGCTTTTGCAGGATTACCAGTATCGCCGGATTGATACCTTTCTGGACCCTGCCAATGATCCCTTGGGCGCAGGCTATCACATCACGCAGGCCAAAATCGCGCTTGGCTCTGGCGGTTGGACCGGACGGGGTTTCATGCAGGGCACGCAATCAAGGCTGAATTTCCTGCCCGAAAAACATACCGATTTTATCTTCACGACACTGGCCGAGGAATTTGGCTTTGTCGGTGCTTTCACCTTGCTGGTGCTCTATCTGCTGATCGTCATTTTCTGCATCATTTCTGCAATGGGCAACCGCGACCGCTTTGCCTCTTTGCTGACGCTCGGTGTCGCAATGACCTTCTTTCTCTTCTTTGCTGTGAACATGGCGATGGTCATGGGCCTTGCCCCTGTCGTCGGCGTGCCTTTGCCGCTGGTCAGCTATGGCGGGTCCGCCATGCTGGTCTTGCTGGTGGCCTTTGGCCTTGTTCAAAGCGCCCATATCCATAGGCCACGCTAATGCTGAATATCCTTTTCTCTGCCAAACCTGCCGCTTGGGACGAATACGAAGCGCCCCTGAATGCAGCCCTGACCGAGGCTGGCCTATCCGCAAACCTGTCGCGCACGCACGCGCCGCAGGACGTGGATTACATCATCTTTGCCCCTAACGGGCCTGTGACCGACTTTCGCCCCTATACAAAAACAAAGGCGGTGATGGGTCTTTGGGCTGGGGTAGAGACAATCGTGAACAATGAAACCCTGACCCAACCGCTCTGCCGATTGGTGGACGAAAGCCTGACATCGGGGATGGTGGAATGGGTGACAGGGCATACGCTGCGCCATCATCTGGGGATGGATACCCACATCTTTGGTCAGGACGGTGTGTGGCGCGATGACAGCTTTCCGCCTGTGGCCGCCAAACGCCCTGTGACGATCCTCGGGATCGGTGCCTTGGGGGCAGCCTGTGGTCAGGCGCTTGCGGCTTTGGGCTTTCCGGTGACGGGGTGGAGCCGCAATCCCAAAAATGTCACCGGTCTGCGCTGTTTGCATGGCGATGACGGGCTGCGCGAGGCACTGACCGATGCGCAGATTGTCGTGCTTTTGCTGCCACAAACGCCCGAGACGAACAATACCCTGAACGCCGAGACCCTGGCGCTGATGGCCAAGGGCAGTTTTGTCATCAACCCCGGCCGTGGGCCGTTGATTGATGATGAGGCACTTCTGGCCGCTTTGGATGCGGGCCAGATCACCCATGCAACGCTGGATGTGTTTCGGATCGAACCGCTGCCGGCAGAGCATGCATTTTGGGCGCATCCA
>NZ_DASYOK010000177.1:0-18437 GCF_036007805.1 Yoonia sp. | reverse complement strand
AGATTATGTTACATCATGTTTAACAATCTCTATCAGCACCCTTGCACTAACATGTCGATAGCTGCGGTCACCTTGTCGAACTGCACTTCGATATTTGCGTTAGAAAACGTGAGCAGTCCCGCCGGAACGGCAGCCATGAATTGGGGCGCCATCACAACGCGTTCGCCTCTGTTATCAAACGTTGGTTGTGTCGTATCGCCGGTCTTGGTGCGTTTGCGATGGGCAGTCATGGCACCACGACCCGCGTATTTAGATCGCTGAGCAAGTTCCTTTTCACGTCCAGTAGAAAACCATCACCCGACGGGTTGGGAAAGACATCGTATTTGGGCATCAGAATTGTTGATGCCCATCGAGTGGCTGACACTGTTTCCCAACATAATCGTTGGAGCTTTGCAGCGCCACCGCGTTCTCTGCCGTGCATTGGGCGACCTTAGCGGCGGCAACATCACTGCGCACCCCGTCTTCGGCGGACAACTGGTTTGACTGTGAGTGTCATACTGTAGCCTGATGGCCTGACCCATTGTTTGAATGACCACATGTCTTTTGTTTGATCTGTCGACCATCAGGTTACCCCCCTGGCGTGCGAAATGTGACTTTATAGGAGCCTGACGGTGTTGTACCCTCACAGTCCTGTCCACTTCGCTTGGTGCCCCGGTTATTCCAGTGAAAGGAAATCCATGGGACAGATAATCATCGGCGTTGACACACATAAATCTAACCACATTGCCGTCGCGATCAATACTCAAGGTGCCCGATTGGGTGCCGTGACAATCCCAACGACTTGCGAAGGGTATCGGGACTTGGAAAAATGGGGAGCTAAGTTTGGCAGAATAAAAGCTTTTGGTATCGAGGATACAGGCTCCTATGGCGCTGCCCTGTCTCGCGATCTACTATCAAAAGGCCATACGGTGCTAGACGTCATGCGCCCTAATCGGCAGTTGCGCCATCTTCATGGGAAATCCGTTAGTCTGGATGCAGAAAGCGCAGCTAGGTCAGCGATGAACGGTCAAGCGACGGCTCTGGCCAAGACGCAAACCGGCGCATGCGAAATGATCCGGCATATCAAGACTGTGCGCGACAGCGCGGTAAAGTCTAGGTCGCAAGCGATGATCACCTTGAAAACACTAATCATTAATGCACCTGCTGAGCTCCGAGATGCGCTTGATCTGATCAAGGGCCCCAATCACCCTGATCCGTCACATCGCAGCACTTAGGCCAGGAAAGGTCACAACAACAACCGCTTCTGCCAAAGCAGCCATGCGCGCGATTGCACGCAGATGGCTGAACTTGCACGAGGAAATCCAAGTCCACGGGCAAGAGCTCGAACGTATAGTCAGTGAAAAGGCGCCCATTTTGATGGGTTCCCATGGAATTTCGACAATGACGGCAGCTGAAATGCTAATCCTCATCGGCGACAACCCGGAGCGGATCAAATCCGAGGCGGCTCTAGCCAAACTCTGCCGGGTTTGCCCAATCCCCGCCTGAAGCGGCAAAACCATTCGAATGCGTCTGAACCGCGGTGGTAACCGCCAAGCCAATGCCGCCCTCTGAGCTAATGGGATGAACTGCCTTCCCGCCAAACCGCAGCTATTGTCGCGAGCATAGGTGGAGCGAGAGGAGCATTCTAATGGGTATCGAAGTATTAGGGATTGATCTGGGCAAGACCGTTTGTAGCCTTGCAGGATTGGACGCAACAGGCGCTGTCGTGTACCGCAAGCGGCTTCAACGGCACCGGTTGCTGGACTTTCTGGAAGGTTTGGATCCCTGCATTGTTGCGATGGAGGCTTGCGGCGGCGCGCATCACATTGGTCGCTTTTGCCTTCAACACGGACATGAGCCTCGGCTGATGTCGCCGCTTTATGTCCGGCCTTACGTTAAGGTTCACAAAAATGATGACCGTGATGCTGAGGCGATCGCCGAGGCCGCGACGCGCCCGACTATGTCATTCGTCGCGATCAAATCGGAAGAGCAGCTTGATCTTCAGGCTCTGCATCGAGCCCGCGAGCGGTTGGTGACCGAAAGGACACGCCTTATCAATCAAGGCCGGGGTTTTCTTATGGAGCGCGGCATTCGAGTCGGAGCAGGTCGCCACGTCTTCCAAAAAGAGCTGGTACGATTGGTTGCGACAGGCACCGCTGATCTTTCGCACCGTATCCTGTCGATGTTGTCAGACATGATGGCGGAGTTGGCCACGATCAACGATCGGATCGAAGCGATCGACACCGAGATCAAGGCTCTGGCCAAGGCAGATGCCGACATGCAGCGCTTGATGGAAATCCCTGGCGTCGGCCCGACGATTGCCAGCGCCCTCGTGGCCGCCGTTGGAACCGGCAGCAGCTTTGCCAAAGGGCGCGATCTTGCCGCATGGCTTGGTCTCGTGCCACGTCAGATCACCACAGGTGGAAAAGCCAAGCTGATCGGCATCTCAAAGCACGGCAACCGATACCTCCGCAAATTGTTCATCCATGGGGCGCGGACCGTTCTGCATCTCGTGCGGGATCGGACATCGCCCATAACGCAATGGGCAGATGGGCTGAAAGAGCGGGCGCACGTGAATGTCGCTGCCGTTGCCATGGCCAAAAAGATGGCACGGATCGCTTGGGCCGTATTAACGAAAGGCGAGCGATATCGTCCCGCGGCGCTTGTGGGCGCATAGACCGGTAACCGCGCAACGAGCAACATAGGAATCTGCGAGCGCGGAGGAGATGGACCACGACCAATCAGCGTCTTGTCAGTCTGACGGGGAGCATGGCCCCCAGAGTGCCGATGAGCTAACGAGACACAGGACGCGCGACTTCCCATCTTGGTCAGGGGCAAATCGAATGACCCCATCGAAAGACCGAATACATAGAAGCAGGGTCAAAGGAACGTCAACAAAACGCTTGCAGGGGAAGGCAGTTCTACCGCATTGCTATCACCCGAATGCGCGATCACGAAGCCACAAAGAGCTTGATCAAGACGGATACTATAATTAATCGTGCTTTTTTAAGCAGAGCGGCGTGAGGCCAAGCCGGAATGGTCCCCAGGTGCGCCACAAGACCGTCCGATAGAGCAATGGAGTTACCCTACGTTTCGATGTTTATTAATAAATCTCTTCTTGCAGAGCAATAACTGCGACTTGTGTTCTGTTTTTCGCTCCAAGCTTAAGGCATATGGCACGCATGTGCATTTTGACAGTCACTTCGGATACTACCATATGGCGTGCAATCTCTTTGTTGGACCAACCTGCGCGCACTTTTCGTAAAACTGTCAGCTCGTTCTCCGAGAGGTCGAAGCGCATGGCCTGGTTTTGTGCAAGAGTTGTTATGGAGAATGCTGATGGAACAAAAACTTCGCCTGAAGCAATCAACTTAAGCGCGCTTGCTAAAGACTTGAACGGGAGCGTTTTGGGTATGTAGCCTCTTGCCCCAACCATCAATGCTTCATGGACATATTCACTCGGGGCCGTTCCTGAAAAAATCACCACAGCTGGCTCCGGGAACTGTTTGATGATTTTTTCAATGCTTACAATCCCTTCCATGCCGGGCATTTGTACGTCTAGGAGCACAATATCGAAACGTTGACCTGTTTCCAAAGCCTCTAATGTTGAGTCATAAGACGATGCTACAGTCGCGCTAAACTCTTCTTGGTTCGAGATGTAATCATATAAGAGATCGCGCACCAACTGATGATCATCAGCAATGAGCACCGAAGTTTGTTCTAGATATTTTTGATTGGTTTGCACAATGGGACGATATCGCGTCCTACCGCTATAAGCAACAGAGAAACTTTCAGACGAATCAGAGCCGCAGGAGCGCACATTCAGTCACGATGATGTATCTTTAGATACAATTACTTATCTTTTTATATATTTGCGTATCGCAAGGTTAATGCTAGTAAAAACTGGTGGATCAATGGAGTTTGAAATCATTAAAAGCAAAGATTGCAAGGCCTTAATCCAGCCATGAAACGACTTGACGCAGAAGACCAGTGGTTTCCGTATGTATCCCGGCGGGGCTTTATGATCGCTGGACCTCTTTTTTTGACAGTGGGGTCACTATCTTCTGCGGATACGCAGATACAGACCACAGCCAGTCATCCTGTCAAGTTATGGATCGACGGCGACATTGGGGCTCGGACATCAGGCAACGGTTTCGAGTTTTTGCAACAGTCACTCGATGCGCTGCCGCAAATTGAGTTTGCAACGTCGACTATATGGACCGATGATGTGGTGGTTTTTTCCGGCCCGACGCTTAAAGCCGTGTTGGAGTCTGCCGACTCAGGGTCAGGGGACGTCATGGCCACCGCAATTAATCAATACCGGGTAACTATCCCTCGCTCATACATTGAAGATGATGCACCGATCATTGCCACGCGAATAAACGGCAAGTCATTCTCTATTCGCGAAAAAGGACCGCTTTGGATTGTATTTCCATACGACCGAGCACCCAAGTTTCAAACTGAACTTATCTATGCAATGAGTGTCTGGCAACTTGAACGGTTGACCGTAGCAGAGACCTGATCAAAATGTTCAATCGGACAATCCGCGAACAGCTAACCGAAGCGGTCATATTACGCGCCGCAATCGGTGTTGCTTTGGTGTTGACAACACTCGGACTTGGATTGGTCAGCCATTATTATAACGTTATCCAAGTGTCTTCCGAGACAATTAGCTCTGCGGACTCAGACAATATTACATGGACTATTGTTCAGACGGAAGTAGACTACCAGAACCTTCAAGAAGCATTGCTACGCTCGCTAGTGACCATGCAAAGTGATGGCTCAGCAGCGGATCTCAATCCAATCAAACGCGCATTCGATATTTATTACAGCCGTACTTCAACAGTCCAGTCCGTATACAATTCTGTTGCAGGTTCCACTGACACGCGTGCCGGTACGATACTCGCCCGACTGACCCTGAACAAAAAAGAGCTGGCTGTGATTTTGGACAGCTGGGACAAGCCATCGCTTCAAGACATCAGTTATTTCATGGGCCGTGTCGATCTTTTGGATGATGATGTCCGGAACTTCACAACCCAGATGCTGGAGACGCTCGTTGCTGACACCTCAGCTGCCCGTGTAGGGCAGCTTGAAGTGTTCTCGCGCTTTACAATTTTCTTGGTGGCTGTGGCAGGACTGATTCTTGGAATGCTTGCTGTTGCACTTCTTCTTCTCAGTCGGCTCCAACGCAAATCTGATGTTATGTCAAACGTAACTGACACTCTCCGCCGCGTCATCGAGACTTCGCAAGATGCAGTCGTGCTATCGGATTCAGGTGGAGTTGTCTTGGAATATAACAATTCTGCGCGTGATATCTTTGGCTATGAACCAGAGGAGGCAATAGGTGCCCCCATGCAAGATCTCTTTATCCCCGGTGATCAAAAAGCAGCGCATTGCGATGCAATGGCCCGGCATGTTGCGACTGGTGAGACGTCCATTGTCGATCAAGGACGTCAGGTTATGACCGCTTGTGACAAATATGGCAGAGAGTTCACGGTTGAACTCATGATTTCGAGCAGCAAGGATCTTTTTGGAGAGGCGATGTTTATCGGTATTATCAGAGACATTTCAGAAAGCATAAAGAATGCCAAAGAATTGTCCCACGCGCTTGAAAAGGCGAGGCAAGACGCCGAGGTCAAGGAGAAGTTCCTCGCGGTGATAAGCCACGAAATGAGAACGCCACTGCAAGGAGTTTTGGCGACATATGATCTTCTGGAAAGAGAAATTAAGAGCGAAAATCAGCTTGCACTGATTGAACTTGGTCGACAATCTGGCACCAAAGCGCTTGATCAAATCAACAACACGCTTGAGCTTGTAAGGCTGAATCAGGACTCTTCTTTCAGTCAAGAAGAGGTTGTTGATCCGATCGCATCATTGCAGAACCTGATTGATCTTCTAGCGCCTCTCCTAACGAAGAGAGCGAATACAGTCAAATTCGAATTTAGCGCGCCTGATGATCTTAGAATAATGAGCAATCAATACTTATTCGATTCCTTGTTTGATAATCTGTTATCCAACGCAAACAAGTTCACAGAGCGTGGTGATATAGCAGTAATTCTGGACGCACAACCCGTCGCTGATGATCGCATTGAGTTGCAAATTACTATCACTGACACAGGGGTGGGAATCAGTTCTGACAACTTAAAATTTATTTTTGAAGATTTTTCAACAAGTGACAATGTTTACACACGCAGCTTTGAAGGAACTGGGCTGGGTTTGGGCATCGTGCGACGCTGTAGTTACAGGATGGGGGGCCAACTAAAAGTCGAAAGTGCGCCTGGATTGGGTAGTGCTTTCAGTTTTAAATGCCGGTTCATGAGAAAAAAAATAAACCCGGTCTTGAATCCAGAGACGCCAACAAATGATAAAAAACCAATAAAATCATCGCATCAAGCGGATTGGCGCAAACGGGTACTCATTGTTGATGATAATGAAATCAATCGCATCATGATTGGCAAAATGCTCAAAAACCTCGAGTGCGATCATGATTTTGCTGAAGATGGTGTCGTCGCGGTTAGAAAATGCGCAGCAACCAGCTATGATTTAATTTTGATGGATATCAGCATGCCCAATTTGAATGGAATGGACACTGCTCAGTTGATTAGTAAAGTCTGTTTGCCGCAAGGATCAATTGTTTGTATCACAGCCCATAATTCAGAAGAGCTCAACCTTTCCATTACCAATGCTGGCATGACAGAATTAATAGCCAAGCCAATTAGACTTCAGGTGTTGGCCGACCTTGTCAATCGAACACCTTTTAGAGCAGCTACACAAAACCAAACCCTTTACAACCGGACCAATTTTGGTGACATCGATGGCATTGAGGAGCCGCGTGTTCTCATTCATGAATTTGGATTGAAAGAGTCAGTCTCCTTTGCTGACCAATTTGATCGATCGCTTCGATCGGAACTTGGTCGCGTACAGCAACAACTGTTTGCTGGAAATCAAGGCGAAGCTGCAAGAATATTGCATGGTTCCGCCGGAAGTGCTTCCATGATTGGCGCTCAGCGACTTGCTACATTGTTGCAGTTCTTGGAGACCCTAGCAATTCTTGAGCATTTGGATTCCGAGGAACCCCTTCTGGAGCGCTGTCTAAAGCTCCTTACCGAGTTTTCTGCGGAAATTCGTCGTGTGTCAGAGGTCTGAACTGGCCGCACGCATCAGAGCTAAATCGCTGTGGTGGCAATGGACCAGGTACGCTTTGTCACACTTTCGTGTTACTGGACGGCGGAGGTAATCGATGGCGCGGCCAAGAGTTTGCCTTATGGCCGCACCGAACAGTTTTTAACCAACTCATGAAAACCAGTCGCAATGACAAGCATTCAATTATCGAATTGATCAAGATAAGAGGCTTGACCTAACGCCTAACGGACAAGCCCGTCTATGTCCGCCTCGACAGTTCTTGTCCCGCCTGTAATCGTCGTCGCCAAATTGAAGAATTTTGATATTTCGATAGAGGTGGCATTCGATACATAAATCACGTCGCCGTCCTCGACAGTGAATTCAGAGACGATGAAGAAGCTGTCTGGTTTGCGAAAATCAACCTTGTAGACAGTCGGAATTCCCTCGGACGTTTCAGGAAACAAGCTGGTATCGAACCCCATATTTGCTAGCGTCGCCTTGTCTTCGCGGCGATAAACCAACACATCGGCGGGATCGGCCCTCCCATCAAGTAAACCGCTTGCAAAGCCTAGTGCTGTGCGCAAGAAAATTTCGTCGTCGTTGAAATCAAATTCTCCGACCCTCCCGGTCGCGCCAAACACATAGTACTTCTTCAACTCGGACGTAATATTGAGGGTATCACCCGGTGCGATAAAGACGTTCTCAGTAGGTGTGGCTGTCAAAATTTCATAGGGAATGCTGGCATTTGCGCCCTCGCGCGACAAAGTCACGAGGGTGTTGTACTCGGGAGATGCGACCCCACCAGCTTTGGCAATGATATCCAGAATTCGGTCGCCGCTGTTGCGCAAAACATATGCGCCAGGCGCCCTGACAGCACCGACCACCGACGCTTGAGATGAATTCTTTTGACGTACTTCTACACTGACTTGTGGTTCGATCGCCTGTGTTGCCAACCGGTTCTTGATATTTTCTTCAAGATCTTCGACTCTTTGGCCTGCTGCCGTGATTTGTCCGGCATAAGGTACAGTGATAAGACCGTTCCGTCCAATTTCTTGGGGAGGTAGTTGAACGAAGTTTCCCGGACGAACGCCCGCTTCGCGTGGTATGAACAGGCCTCCTGATTGACTCTCGAAAACGGTGACTTGGATCACATCGCCGACACCAAGTCTGATTTCAGGAGGAGGACCGCTCGCGACACCCAATGTAGCAGGTGTCCTGTCCTCATCATCGGACAAGAACGGCAACGCCTCTGTTGTCAAGTCTACCAGTGCATACTGGTATCCAAGTGTCGCCTCTGCGTTTATTGTCTCGCTCAAGGCGGACAATATCACGCTTTCAGTACTTGGGCCGCTGCGCGGTAGCGCTGTGCAAGCGGACAACATGAGTGCCGAAGCCCAAAGACTTCCTTGTTTCATCGTGAGCATACGCTAAACCTCAAACTTTATTTCTTTGTTTTCGCCACTGTCCCAAAAAAGTATCATTGTGACAATTTAAAGTTTTCCTTGTCGTCGCTATTGTGACGATTGTTGCAGAAGTCTAACAGATACAGCGCGATTGGAATTAAGGCCCGTGCAATCCAGGTCGTTACATCACAAAACAAGTAAGTCTTCTCCGGCAGGGCATCTCTCCTTTGGCGCGGTCATATTTTTGTTGGCTCTCTCGATGACCATTGTTCCTAATGGGGCGGTCGCCAGTCCACATGCGCAAACCTCGGCCATTTTTTTGACGCTCGTGCTCGGGCCTGTTTTGCTCTCGACAAAATTTGAAAGGCCAACGAGTAGAGCAATCTGGCTTGTTTTGTTCTTTGTCTGCCTGATGACCGCAGGGGTCGGCCTACAGATCGCGCCAATGCCAATGGACCGATTGTCACATCCTGTTTGGATCGCGCTCAGTGAGACTTTTCCTATCTCCCATGGATATCTGTCGGTCAATCCTTCTCGCAGCCTCGAGGCGTTGCCCGCACTTATTCTGCCGTTCCTGACTGCTGTAGCGGTTCTGGGGATGTCGCAGAACCGACACGTCGCCAAGTCCCTATGGTATGGTTTAACAGGTGTTGGCCTTGCAATCCTAGCACTCTCGGTTGCGCTGGAGGCTTTTTTGTCAAACAGTCATCAAGGGATGAGCGGATCAAACCAGAGTGGTTCTTTTGCCGGCGTCTTCGTCAATCGCAATGCTGCCGCAGCCTTCTTTGTTCTGACAGCTTTTGCAACACTCGGAACGCTCGCTTTTGTACAAAAGAAAGATCAATGGAGGGTTGGCGCAGTCTTGCGCAGCCGTAGGGCATTGCAATACGGCGTCTTTACGAGAGGGCTGCTTTTATTATGCTTTTTGGCCTGCGTCACGGCTATTATCGCGACGACATCGCGTGCAGGTGCGATGATTAGCTTGCCGCTGCTTTTTCTCTGTCTGGCAATCTTGTTTGGGCGCAAAATGACTTATGCCCCGCGTTTGGGTCGCAAAGTTTTGCACTTCGTTCTCATTATTGTTGTGATGTTGATCTTGTTGTTCGGGACGTTTGCTTTCATTGGTGATTCCGTGCTTGCACGTGCTGAAACTGAGGACGACGGGTCACGCATGTGTGTGTATCAAGGAACGCTCGCAGCAATTCGCCATCACTGGGCTTTCGGAAGCGGGCTCGGAACGTTTCGGGATGTTTTCCCGGCATACCGCCCTATTGATTGTGGAGGTGCCAATGTCACATGGCATCGCGCCCATAATTCGTTTTTGGAGTTTACCCTCAATACCGGTATTGCTGGACCGATTTTCATACTTGGACTTGTGGGACTTATCGTTGTAGGCGCGATCACTGGGTTGCGCAGAGGCCGCGGAGTGGCCTTCATGCCGATTATCGTGCTGTTGCTTTCTGCTTACCTGTTGATGCATTCCATGGTGGATTTTCCGCTTCAGATCCCCGGCATTGCCAACTATGCGGCAGCCTTGCTCGCTTGCGCTATCAGTCTCGCTCAACCCCAGCGACGTTATTTTACGGGTAGTAGGCACAGTGACAACGTCAACTCAGGACGTGAAACACTATCCTACCCGGAAGCGTCTGCGCGTTGACTGGAAACGCTGTGATCCCAGGTTTGCGATCAAAGGCGCGGTTTGTGATGATTGGTGACGAAAAGAGTTCTTTCTGAAAGGATCGATATGTGGCGAGGTTTTGGCAGGCTTGGGCGTTTTTGGAGGAAAGAGTGCTGTAACACCTCCTCGATAAGCCCTGAACAGCCCTTCTTCGCGATAGGCGACTTGCATGGTTGCTCAGACAGCGTGCTTGCCAATTTGCTGGCACAACTCAGCGACCACGATCCAACTTGTCCGCTCGTATTTCTGGGCGACTACATTGATCGAGGTGAAAATTCGTCAGGGATTCTCGAGATGCTCCTCATGATGCGAGCTTCTCGGAGGCAGGAGGTTGTTTTCCTACGCGGAAACCACGAACACATGCTATTAAGTTTTCTCGCGGAGCCCGAAAAATTTGGTCAGGATTGGTTGAATGCGGGTGGTCTGCAGACACTGGTCAGCTACGGGCTCAAACCGACCTCAGGCGGCACCGCACTGCAGCCGGACGCACTGGTAGAACTGCGAGACCAGTTGGCCTCGAAGCTTGGTGGCCGGGTCCAAGGCTTGTTAAGCGAGATGCCCTTGTGTTGGATGTCTGGCAATGTTTTTGCCTCTCATGCGGGCCGAGATGAACGTGTTGGCGTCCATAAACAAGATGCGCATGCATTGTTGTGGGGGAGCGAGACCCAGGAATCACAAAACAGCGACGGGATATGGACGGTTCAGGGACACTTGATCGTCCCAAAACCTGAAATCCGGCATCAAAGGATTCTCGTAGATACCGGCGCCTACGCCACATCCATCCTCTCGGCCGCTTACATTACGGCAGGGAATGTGCGTTTTTTTTCCACGTCAGGTCGCGCTTTGCCAGTCAAAAGCAGGCCACTCTAAAGCAAAGCGTCCCGTTTTCAACCAGCGAGATATTTGCCCGCTGTCCGTTTGGCAGAGCGCCCCATCCTCTTGGGGCGCTCTGCCGTTCAGGTACTTGAACCATGCGGCAAATTGTAAATTTCTGCGGTCGTCATCTCTACCAAAAATCGCCTGGGCGGTCATTTTCATCGTCGTTGGTCGCCGCGGTACCTTGATCTCCGAACCGGCGAAGAGGAGTTAGACGAACGTCTGCACTCTGACTCTTTAATAAATGCGGGGCTCCGGTACCTTCAAACGCCTGACTGCCTGCGCAGCGCCAATGCCCCGGCCGAGACTGGCCGGGGCGTCAAATCTGCAAAATGCGGCGTTGGCTGTCAGAAACGGATCAATGCACCGATGCTGACGACGTGGCTGTCGAAATCACTTTCGATGTCTGTGTCTTCATTGTCGGTCATGTTAAGGCCATTCGCCGTCAAATACCTGTAGGAGCCTACGACGCTTATGGTTTCGGAGACCGGCATCTCGACTCCGGCGCCTACCATGTAGGCGAACGACCTGTCTTTATCTGTAATACCGTTGTTGCTGCCAAGCTCAAATGCAGTATCGATCGATGCTTCCATCATACCCAGACCAAGGCCGATGAAAGGACGCACACTGCCTGTCCCGAAGGTGTACCAGCCATTCACCATGCCAGAGGTGAGGCGCAAGTCGCCATCGGTTTCTGCGCCGTTGAAAGGGCATCCGCATTGGGGAAAGTCAGATCGCCGGTGGTGCTTTTGAACCGCGACAGTTCCACTTCGACGCGGACACCATTGCCGAAATCATACCCTAAAGCACCAAGAACGCCGGTTCCCGCCTCGGCGTCGATGTTACCTCGATAGTAGGCATCCTAGGGATCGATGTCCTGCATGATAGAGGCATCAAGGTTCAGCCCGCCGAACGACAATGCACCGTAGAATGACCCGGCAGGCATTGTCTCGGCCGCAGTCACGACGACGGTCGCAGGCGCTTGGGATGTGTCTGCTCCGCTCGCCAGGGCACTGGTACCTGTGATCGACAGACCAATAAATGTGACAGCAAGATTTCGGATCATGGGAATTCCTTTGGAATGAAGTTACCCACAGACCCGAGCAGTATAAGATGCCGGGAAAAAATAAATCCTATCAAAAGATTATCCGGCCAATCTTGGGTCACGTCCTATCGGTTATGTCCGTCGTCAGGATTTTTGGCACCAATAGCGGTCTAAACCAAGAGAGAGTTTGGCGCATCAATTTGCTTTGATTATGCTGCGTGCGCGCGGTGATAGAAGCGTCGTGCTGCGAGTGTATACCCTTTGATCCTTGCGCGTTGCTTTGGAATGGCTTTGTCACGCTCAAAGTGGACGCCGACGGGTGTGACGTTGTGAATGTTCTCGTGATAGCGTCGGTGATTGTCGTGATCGACGAAGGCTTCATTCTGCGCTTCATTGTCACCTGGCAGGTAGCAGTATTCCAACAAAATGCAGTTTTTCAAGGTTTGGTGCCATCGTTCGATCTGGCCTTGGGTTTGCGGATGAACCGCGCCAGATTTACCGGTGGCTGCAACTCATGGGTAGCATGGAGCATTGGAAACAGGACAACGTCCTTGACCAAGACGGATATGCGCGCGCCCATTCAGACGATGATCCGGATCATAGAAGATCACCGCGCGGATCATGGGGTCGAGCCACTCTGCCGCGTGCTGCCGATTGCCCCAGCGACACTCCATGATCGTTTGGCCAATTAAACGAATCCGTCGCGTCTGTCGGATCGGGCCAAGCGTGATGCAGAACTCAAGCCGGAGATTGAACGGGTCTTTGAGGAGAACCTGAAGGTCTATGGCGTGCGGAAGGTCTGGTGCCAATTGCGCAGAGAAGGCTTTGACGTTGCGCGCTGCACAGTCGCGCGGCTGATGAAGGACATTGGAATCGCAGGTGGTATACGCGGCAAGAAGCCAAGACGTGAATATTCGACAAGGCCCTGCCCTGCCCGCTGGACAAGGTGAACCGCCAGTTCCGCGCACCTGCACCGAATATGCTCGGGGATAGCGATTTCACCCCTGTTGCCTCCTGGCAGGGGTTCGTCTACGTGGCGTGTGTCATCAACGCTTTTGCCCGCCCGATCGTCGGCTGGCGGGTCAGCCGGAGAGCCAACGCCGGATTTGTGCTGGACGCCTTGAAACAGGTGGTTCATCAACGGCAGGAGGGATCAGGACTGGTGGATCCGTCGGACCGCAGATCGCCATATCTGTCAATTCGCTGCATCGCACTCTTGGCAGAGGCGGGCATCAAGCCCTCGGTCGGTAGCGTCGCGAACAGTTATGACGCATTGGCAGAAACGATCGACGGCCTGTTCAAGGCCGGGGTCATCCACCGCCGTGGCTCATGGCGCAGCTTCGACGCCGTGGAATATGCCACCCTCGAATGGGTTGACTGGTTCAACCATTGCTGCCTGCTGGAACCCAGCGGAAACATCCCGCCAGCTGAGGTTGAGGCCACCTTCTACGCAACTCTGGAAAGATCAGAGAGGGCCGCGTAACTTTGACAAATCAGCCTCCGACAAGGCGGCGCGGTTCATTTCCGAGTTTAAAGGGTTTGGTACGGCTGTTGGGTCGATGTCGTCGTACAGCCAGCCGGACGGGTGGAACCGCTTAAGCGTTGGTGTCGCTGCCGTTTCCGACCAATGCGATTTCAGTGGCTCCGAACCCGATTCTAGCGGTTCGTTGCAACAACATGCGCCGTAACTCGCTCAGCACCTCGGCCCGTGCTGATACCTGCCGTTGTACCAATCCAATCCGGCGCGTGATCGCCCCGTTGCGGAACTGGATGCAGTATAGCGATGCAGGGGTGGCATCCAAAAATGCGATCTGTGGAATAATCGCGCATCCGAGCCCGGCTTGTACCATACCGACCACTGAAGGCATTGTATTTGCGACGGCGATCTCACGCGGTGAAACACCAAGGCGTGACAGCTCTGTTGCGATCTGCTTGGCCAGAGGGACGTCTGTTTCATATCGAATGAAGGGGAGGTTTTTCAGCAACGAAAGTTCGGTTTGGCCCGTGGCGTGAGATGGCGCGACCAAAACCAAAGGTTCAGAGAGCACAGGCGTCCATGACAATCCCGCAGGAACCCCCACATGTTCGGCAACGAGCGCGGCATCAAGCCGACCCGCTGCAACGTCTGCAGTCAATGTCTGGGACATCCCGACAGTCAGGTCGAATGACAGGTCAGTGTAAAACGCGGCCATATCGGCCAACGCTAAAGGCACAAGACGCATAGAAACTGTCCGAATTGCACCAATTTTAAGCATACCCGCCGTTCTGCTCCCGGAAATATTCATGCGGGTTTCCCCGATTGTCTGCATGACAGAGCGTGCTGCACGTACCAGTTCTTCGCCATGTGCATTCATCTGTGGTGGGCGTTTGTTGCGGTCGAACAATGAAACTCCTACATCTGCTTCAAGTGATTGAATTTGTTGACTTACGGCTGACGCAGTGAGGTTCACAAGACGCGCCGCACTTGCAAAGCTACCAGTGTCCGCGACGGCGATTAAAGTCTGAAGTTGGCGTGTATCCATTTTGGTAGGTTAAGCAAATCTTAACAAAAAGACAAATTTAAATCGCTTTATAAAGATAATCTACAACTCTACGAATAAGGGCATCGTTGAAACGCGGCTATCCAGCACAACACCGGAGATATTCATGACCTTTATGACACGTATGATCGCAGGTATCGGGCTCGCCACAGCCACACTTGTACAGCCAGCCATGGCCCAAGACTATCCTGACCGCCCCGTCGAATTTATCGTCCCCTGGTCCCCTGGTGGCGGGAGCGACACGCTGATGCGCATTATTGCCAACAATATCAGTCCTTTTCTGGGCGTGGAAATGCCCGTAATCAACATCCCCGGCGTTGGCGGCACAGTCGGCCTGACCGAAGCATCGCGCCGCGCTGCGGACGGCTATACAATCAGCCAAGTTCACGAAGGGCTGCTGGCCGCGACAGCTACGGGCCTCACGGAGCTTGCATGGGACGATTTTGAACCCATCGCCCTGATGACCGCTTCGCCACAGTTCCTCGTGGCCGCGACCGATCAGCCCTACAGCTCTTTCGAAGGTTTAGTCGAATATGCACAAGCCAACCCAGGCGAATTGACCATCGGAGTCACACTTGGCGGTGTGCCTCACCTGCATGCCGCGATGATCGCTGAAGCCTTTGATCTGGACTGGCGTTATGTTGGCTACGAAGGCACAGGCGAACGCGTCCGCGCTTTGGTTGGCGGCAACCTTGATCTGGCCATCGGCGATATCTCGTCCTCGCTGCAATTCGTCGAAAATGGCGATCTGGTTTTCTTGGCTGCAGGTTCAACAGAGCGTTTGCTGCAGACACCTGACGTGCCGACGTTGATGGAACTGGGCTCCGATCTGGACCTGTCGATCACCCGCGGTATCGTGATGCCCAAAGGTGCGCCGGATGACGCCCAGGCCACTTTGGAAGCGGCGCTTCAGGAGCTGGCAAATGATCCGACATTTATCGAGCAGATTAACAATGCTGGCGCAGATGTCGCTTTCCGTGGTCAGGATGGCTACACCGCATATCTGTCCAATCTGGCGGCATCAGTTGAGCGTCTCGCAGAAGTGATCGCACCTTGAGCCGTAGCGCTGACATGACAAAAGGTGGGGAGGCGGGCGAAGTTGCTCGGCTCCTCTCCTACATCGCACTGCTTGCGGTATCAGCGGGGCTCTTTCTTGAAGCCCGCACCATCCCGACATCACGCTTTGAGGTGTTGGGTGCGGGTGCTTTTCCCATGCTGGTACACGGTGTGCTTATACTGCTTTTATTGAGTGCAATTGTGGGATCCATCCGGATGCTGCCAGTGGACGCTTATGGACGTTTCGTTGCACAGATTGGCCGATGGGCCCACGCGAGACGGTTGGTGTTCGTCGTCTTTGGCTGCCTTGGCGTTTACCTCTTTACGATGCCTGTCATCGGCTATCCGATCGCAACATTCGCGTTTCTGCTCGTGCTTCAGATTACTTTTGCACCCAAAACACGCAAAGCCATTGCTATCGCAATCGCGCTTGCGCTGATCTTTTCATTTGGCCTCAACTGGCTCTTCGCCGAGGTCTTCAACGTATTTCTCCCCCGGGGACGATAGACAATGGACGCGTTTCTTACCGGCGCCGCAGAGGTGCTATCGCCGGCTACCCTGCTGATGATGTTCTTTGGATCATTCGCAGGCATCATTGCAGCGGCGATTCCAGGTTTTACCGTGACAATGGCGATTGTTCTGACGCTGCCTTTGACCTTTGCGATGGAACCTTTGCAGGGTATCGCGCTGATGTTGTCGGTCTATGTTGGGGGCTACACCGGCGGTCTGATTTCGGCCGCACTTTTGGGTATCCCTGGCACGCCGTCGTCGGTTGCCACCACGTTTGATGCCTTTCCAATGGCGCGCAAAGGTGAACCGGGCCGTGCCTTGTCATTAGGTGTCTGGGCCTCGTTTTTCGGCACGATCATATCGACCCTTGTCCTGATTTTTGCCGCTCCGCCGCTGGCGGTATTTGCAGTCAAACTGGGGCCTTGGGAATATTTTGCATTGATTGTTTTCGCGCTGACCATTGTCGCCAGTCTTGTCGGGGATTCACTGCAACGCGGGCTGATTGCCGCGATGATCGGGCTTGCGATTTCAACGGTGGGCACGGATCCAATGATGGGGCGTCCGCGCTTTGATATGGGGTTTGAGCTATTGGCTGCTGGTCTGCCTTTTCTTGTGGTGCTGATCGGTATCTTTGCCATCTCGCAGCTTGCATCCGAAGTAGAGGACGCCAACGCGATCAAAGCCGGTGAAAAGCTGATCCACGGCGAGATAGAATTTAAGACGTGGGCCGTTATGCGCGAAGTCCTTATGCGCCCAGTCAACCTGATCCGATCATCGTTGATAGGTGTGGCAATTGGTGCCTTGCCCGGTGCTGGCGGGTCGATTGCAAACCTTGTGGCCTATGATCAGGCAAAGCGCGCATCCAAAACACCTGAAGAGTTTGGGACCGGGACACCCGACGGTGTTGTGGCATCCGAGGCAGGGAATTCCGCGACGGCCGGTGGTGGCCTGATTCCGTTGATCGCGCTGGGTATCCCCGGCTCTGCGGTTGATGCAATCCTGATGGCGTCCTTGATGGTGCATGGCATTTCCATCGGACCGCGTCTGATTATGGATAATGCCGATTTGGTGTATGGAATGTTCATCGCGATGGCGGTGTCCAGCTTGATGATGCTGTTCATTTGTATCGTGTCGATGCGTGGCTTCCTGCGGGTGGCCGAAGTGCCGAAATGGGTTGTCGTCCCGATCGTGCTGGTCTGCTGTGTCGTGGGGTCTTTTGCCCTGAACAACCGTGTCACGGATCTTTATCTACTCGGCTTTATTGGCCTGTTTGGCTACGCGCTCAAGGCGCTTGACTATCCGCTGGCCCCTTTGGTGCTGGGTGTCATTCTGGGCCCCATTGCAGAAACAAACCTGCGCCGAGCCTTAATGACAGACAATGACTGGACCCTGTTCTTCACCCGTCCCGTCAGCCTGATTTTTCTGGTGGCAGCTGTCCTATCCGTAGGGTGGGCTATCCGCAGGATTATCAAATCGCGTAAACAATTGAACCAAACAAAGGATGCTGTCTAATGCACATGCGTCATGACCCTCATTATGCTTCGCGTCGCTCGCCTGTGCTGGCAGACAATCTGGTCTCCACATCACATCCGCTGGCAGCACAAGCCGGTCTTGCGATGTTGGCAAAGGGAGGCAACGCAGTGGATGCCGCAGTCGCTGCTGCGGCTACCCTGACGGTGGTGGAACCCACTGGAAATGGATTAGGCTCTGACGGTTTTTGTATCCTGTGGGACGGCAAGGAACTGCATGGTTTGAACGGGTCAGGTGCCGCACCAGCTGGTTGGACGCCCGAGCGCTTTGCTGATCAGAAAACGATCCCGTTTCGTGGCTGGGAAAGCGTCACTGTGCCCGGTGCGATCAGCACATGGATCACTTTGTCGGAACGTTTCGGCACGTTGGATTTGCCCACCTTGCTCGCCCCAGCCATCGGCTATGCTGAAAACGGATTCATCGTCAGCCCCGTCATCGGTGCGCTGTGGGAACGCGGGGCCGAGCTGTTGTCTGACCAGCCCGGTTTTGCAGAGACGTTTATGCCTGGTGGCCGCGCCCCTCGGGCGGGCGAGCGGTTCCGGTGTCCCGATATGGTACGCAGCCTGTCAATGATCGCCGAAACTGCAGGTAAGGCGTTCTATGAAGGCCCTCTTGCGGAACAGATCGCTGCACATGCCCGCGCCCATGGCGCCGCATTAAGCGAAGCGGATCTTGCGGCACATCAGCCAGAGTGGTGC
>NZ_DASYOK010000176.1:0-10510 GCF_036007805.1 Yoonia sp. | reverse complement strand
GGGCATTCGCGGGCGCATTTGTTGCAGGCGTCACAGAATTTCTGCAGTCCAAAGTCGATGGGTTTGTCATGCGTCATCGGCATGTTGGTGGTGACAACGCCGGATTTCAGGCGCGGCCCGAGGAAGGGGTTCAGGATCACCTCGCCAATCCGGCTGACCTCGCCCAAACCCGAGAGCAGCAAGAGCGGCGGGTGCAGGACCTCTTCGTCCATCACCGAATGGACGCGCGCGGTATAGCCCAGATTGCGCAAATGCTGGGCCAGCACGCCACCCAAAAGCGAGAAGCGCAAATAGGCGCGCATGGATTGCGCACAGGCGATCCAGTCGTCGCCCGAGGCGCCTTCCATCGTTTCATGGCCTTGGTCGATGATCATGGAAATAGCGTGATCGTGGTAGGGGGTGATCGGCGCGCCGGTGGTATCGTGGCTGTAATAGGTCCAGTCGGGGCAGGCCGACAGGCCCACGGCATCAACGCCCAGAAAGTAGAGTGCTGCCTTGATATTCGCGGCGTTGTTTTCGGGCGTGTCCTTTACGGGGTCGCCCACGGCTTCGCCGTCTTGCAGCAGCACAAAGGCCCCCAGCGATGGCCGGAACGCAAAGGCTGCCGCCGATTTGCGCACGTAGTTGCCGTTCTTGGTGGCTTCTTGCACCTGCTTGCCCATATCGCCGAACAGGCCACGCACGAACATATTCGCACGTTTAGGCACGCGGGCGACGTTTGCGCGGTCGATGTAGGTCGTGGGTTCCTCCACCCGTTTCAGCGTCTCGAAAGGATGCGGGCCAAGGGCGAAATCGCGCTTGGCAAAGGGGTCGCGGGTCTGTGCGGTCTTGGCATGGGTGCCAAGGCCTGTTTGATAGCTGCGCGGCGCTTTTTGTCCCGGCGCAAGAGGTTTGTCCGGTGTCATGGCCAGCGTGGTCGTGACCGCAGCCAACCCGTAGCGATCGCCGGTGAACGGGTTGATCAGCGCGCCGTCCTCCAGCGCGACGAGGCCCGCAAGGGCCGCAAGAGCGCCCAGATGCACATCGGTGGCGGCCATCGAATGGGCGCGCGCCTCATGGCCCAGCGTGCGGATATAGCTGGCCAGCGTGACGGCGGTTTCCATCCCGCGCAGGCAGGCCCGCTGGGGCAGCGCATCCTTGATCCAGCGGGTCCCCTGTTCGCCCTCCTTGGGCGCGCGGGGATCTTCGTAAAGAAACACCAGCGCATGGGTATGATGGCGGCAATCGGCGGGAGGCAAAGACATGCTTTCCCGCAATCCTGCCATGATCACGTCAATCCCGGCGGCAAGCGATTTCGGCTGCATGGTGCGCAGTTTATCTGCAAGCCTGTCCACATCCGGATTGGTGATCGGGGTTTGCAGCCAAGCAGCTTCGGGCACTTCGCACACACCCACCATGCTGGCGTCACAGTAATATCCGAAGGCTTTGAGATGATTGGCTCTTTCCGTCAGGTCTTCAGGGATTTCGGCCATCTCGCGCTTGACCATGCCGTCGCGGGTGGCGTCCAGCATCGCCTGATAATCCTGCATCGCGCCGATAATGCTTTTGCGATCGTCCGGCCTGCGAAAAGACACCGGATCCATCCGCGGAAGCGCTGACAGATCAACATGATCCACACGCCGCAGGCTCTCGAGCGGGAAGCCCCCCAGATGCATTGGCCGTGTGCGGTAGGAACGGAATTTCAACATAGGTTGACACCGTCGGGCGGGCAGGGTCCGGTGTCAATGCATGATGAAAGGGCGCGCTGTGATCAAAGGTATCATTTTTGACAAGGACGGGACGTTGTTCGACTTCAACGCCACGTGGGGTGCGTGGACGCGCGGGATGCTCGACGCCGAAGCAGGCCATGATCCCGTGCTTTTTGCACGTCTGGCGGATGTGTTGGGATATGATGTCCCCGCAGCGACGTTCCGTCCCGAGAGCATCGTCATCGCGTCCACGGCTGGCGAGGTGGCGGAGATCATCAGATCGGTGTTGCCTGATCTGGATGCCGACGCGCTTTTGTCACGGATGAATGCGGCGGCAGCCGCTGTGACACAGGTCGAGGCGGTGCCGTTGCAGAGCTATTTTGCGGGATTACGTACCGCAGGTCTGCGTCTGGGCATCGCCACCAATGATGCCGAGGCCCCCGCGCGGGCGCATCTGGCGCGCGCAGGCGTCACGCAGCATTTCGATTTTATCGCTGGTTACGACAGCGGGCATGGCGGGAAACCCGCGCCCGGACAGCTTTTGGCCTTTTGCGCGCAAACAGGGCTGGGCGCAGAGAATTGCCTCATGGTCGGCGATAGCACCCATGATCTTCATGCAGGTCGCGCGGCAGGGATGCGCACGATCGGCGTGCTGACAGGCCCGGCGCCGCGGGAAGAATTGTCACCGCTGGCCGACGTGGTCTTGTCGTCCATCGGTGACATTCCGGCTTGGTTGCGATCCGAAAGGCTTTTGCCAGAGTGAGGTCACATTCGGGTAAGGTGGATCTTGATCCACCTTACGTATTGGGCCCAAGGCAGCCTGCAAATTGCGCGGCAAGCCGTTCCAGCATTTGCCCGTAAAGCGCAGGTCCTGCCGCGAGGCCGGCCCCGACACCGTCGATCGCTGCCGTCTTTGCAGAGGTGCCCTCGATGATAACAGTCGCCCAACGGTCGCCGATTTCCGCATCACTAAAGACGCAGACCACATTCTGCGCGGCCATCTCCTCGCGCAATGCGGCGATCTGCGCAGGCCCGGGTGTGCGTGCATCAATGCCGGAAATCGCGGCCTGTGCTGTCAGCCCGAAGCGTGCCTCGAAATACTGATAGCCATCATGCGGCAGGATATACGCGCGCTCTGACAGGCCTGCCAATTGTGCGGCGAGGTCCGCCTCAAGTGCAGCAAGGGCGGCAATCGTGGATTTGGCGTTGGCGGCATAGGTCGCGGCATTGTCCGGGTCGAGCGTGCTCAACTCGCTCGCAATCGCGGAGACCCATGTTTGGGCGACAACCGGATCAAGCCAGGCGTGCGGGTCATAGTCGCCGTGATCATGGGCATGATCGTGTCCGTGGTCATGATCGTCATGCCCGTGATCGTCGTGCCCGTGATCGTCGTGTCCGTGATCGTCGTGTCCGTGGTCATCATGGCCATGATCCTCATGCCCGTGATCACCTTTCCCGCGGGCTTCCAGCTTTTCCCAGCCGCCAACCTCAAGCAATTCAAAACGCGGGGCTTGCGGGGCGAGCGTTTCAAGCGGCTCTTCCAGCCACGGTGTAAGACTTTCACCGACCCAGATCACCAGATCGGCTGCGCCCAACCGTTCCGCATCGCTTGGGCGGAGCGCATAGTCATGCGGGTCAGCACCGGGTGGCAAAAGAACATCGGGCTGGCCAAGATCACCCATGACTTGTGCTGTCAGGCTGTGAATGGGGGCGATATCCGTCATCACGCGCGGCACGTCGGCCAGCGCGACGGAAGGAAGAAGGGAAAATGCGGCAAGAAAACGAATCATGGTGCGGTCCTTGTTCTTTGAAATCGCCATCGCTATAATGTGTATGTTATAACATAACAAGGGGCGATCATGCCACAGGAGACGCTGGGCTTTGCCAGTCACGACCATAGCACTTGTGTCAGCTCTGCAATGGCTGCGGCCGAAGCCGCCTGCAAGGAACGCGCGGTGCAACTGACGCCTGTGCGCCGGCGCGTGCTGGAGATCCTGTTGGAAAGCCATGCCGCGATGGGGGCCTATGACGTTCTGGCGCGTCTGGATGCCGAAGGGCTGGGGTCCAAGCCGCCGGTCGCGTATCGTGCGCTTGCGTTTCTGGTCGCGCAGGGGTTTGTACACCGTGTCGAGCGGCTGAATGCCTTTATTGCCTGCACCCATCCTGGCGCTGCCCATGATCCGGCGTTTATGATTTGCCGCAGTTGCGGCAAGGTTGCCGAGGCGCAGGCCAACGCCGCGATGAACCAGACAGCGGCCTTGAGCGGATTTCAGGTTGAACAGACCGTTTTCGAGGCCGAGGGGCTGTGCCCTGACTGCCAGACAAAGGATGCGGCATGAGCCTGATTGATGCGCGCCACATTGAGTTTTCACATGGTGGCCAGAAGGTTTTGCAAGGGGTGAGCCTTGCGCTTGAACCCGGCGAGATCGTCACCATTGTCGGACCAAACGGATCGGGTAAATCAACGCTGCTGCGTGTCCTGATTGGCGCCCTGAACCCGCAGAAAGGCACTGTGACACGCCAAGAGGGTTTGCGCATCGGCTATGTGCCACAAAAGCTGCATATTGATCCGACCCTGCCGATCACGGTGAACCGGTTTTTGAACCTGCCGCACCCGGTAGACCCCGACGCTGCGAAAGAGGCGTTGCGCACGGCGGGTGTTGCGGGCCTTGGTGCGCAGCAGATGTCTCAGTTGTCGGGGGGGCAGTTCCAGCGGGTGCTGTTGGCTCGCGCGATCTTGGGCAGGCCGGATGTCCTGATGCTGGATGAGGCGACACAGGGCCTCGATCAGCCGGGATCGGCTGCGTTCTATCGACAGATCGAGGCGGTGCGGCGCGATATCGGTTGTGCAGTGCTGATGGTCAGCCATGAATTGCACGTCGTGATGAGCGCGTCCGACAGGGTGATTTGTCTCAACGGGCATATCTGTTGTGAAGGCACCCCCGAGGTGGTCTCGGCCGCACCCGCATATCGCGAGTTGTTCGGGACAGGCACGGGCGGTGCGCTTGCGCTTTATCGCCATGACCATGATCACGGGCACGACCATGATCACCACCATCACCATGAGGCGGCGGAATAAATGCTGGATGATTTTCTGGTGCGCGCGGCACTTGCCGGTGTCGGGACAGCGATTGCGGCTGGCCTGCTGGGCTGTTTTGTTGTCTGGCGGCGCATGGCCTATTTCGGTGACGCGACGGCCCATGCAGCCGTGCTGGGCGTGGCGCTGGCGCTGCTTTTCGGCACCTCGATCACCTTGGGGGTGGGCGTTGTTGCCTTGGCGATGGCCGTCTTGATCCACGGGCTCAGCAGTCAGGGTGCCGCGGTCGATACGATGCTGGGCGTCCTTGCGCATGCCGCTTTGGCCATAGGTTTGGTGGCTGTCACCCTGATCCCCGGCCAAAGGGTTGATCTGGATGCCTATCTCTTCGGTGATGTCCTGAGCGTGACGCGCGGCGATCTCGCGGTGATCTGGGGCGGCGGGGCGCTGGTTGTCGCCGCACTCTGGTGGCATTGGTCCGCGATGCTGACGGCAACGCTCAGCCCTGACCTTGCCTATGCGGCAGGCATCAATCCGCGCCGTGAACAGCTGGTGCTGACGCTCTTGCTGGCGGCGGTTGTGGCGGTGGCGATCAAGGTTGTCGGCGCTTTGCTGATCACGGCACTTCTGATCATTCCGGCAGCCGCTGCACGCAACTATGCCAGCACACCGGAACGCATGGCGTTTCTGTCGATGGGAATCGGTGTGCTCTCGGCCGTGGGCGGATTGCGGCTTGCCGTGATCTTCGATACGTCCGTCGGCCCTATGATTATCTGCGTTGCGGCGACAATCTTTGCGATAAGCGCGATTAGTTTCCAATTGCGTCGGTTCGGCATGTAATCGCCGCTTCTGCGCCTCAGAGTCGCCTTTGCGTTGCCGCGTTGTGCTGGGACCCTTACCGTGGTTTTACTAAATCGACGGGATCGAATTTATGACTCGCTTTGCTCGCTTCATGGCCGTGATGGCGCTTTCTTTTGTCGGTACGTCAGCGGCCGCTGCCGATTGTGTCGCCCCCCCGAACGTCAACGAACTGGCCACCCAGATCGCTGCTGGCCTGAACCAGAGCCGCCGCGCCAACGGTGAAGCGCCGCTGCGTTTCAACCGCCAGTTGGGGCAGGCTGCGATGGTTCATGCCTGTGATATGCTGGTCAACAACTTCTTCGATCACCGTGGGTCGGATGGCACCAACTCGCAGGCGCGGGTCAAGCAGGCAGGGTACAACGATTGTATCGTCGCCGAGAATATCGCCTGGGGCTATCCCCGCTCCGAGCAGATTGTGGATGGCTGGCTGAACTCACCCGGTCACCGCCGCAACATGCTGCACCCCCGGATTGAGGAATTCGGTGTTGGCATCACCCAAGGTCCGCGCGGTCCTTACTGGGTGCTGGTCGTCGGCAAGCAGTGCTAGGCTAAACGTCCAGCCAGATCGTCACCGGCCCGTCATTGGTCAGGCTGACAGCCATATCAGCCCCGAATGATCCGGTCGCGGTCGCGATACCCAGCGCTGCAGTATCGTCAACAAACTGCTCATAGAGCGCACGCCCGACATCGGGTTTGGCCGCCGCGGAAAATCCGGGGCGGTTGCCGCGTGATGTATCAGCCGCCAGCGTAAACTGGCTGACGATCAATGCTGCCCCGCCTGTATCCAGCAAGGATTTGTTCATCTTGCCCGCATCGTCGGTGAAGATGCGCAATTTGCTGATTTTTGCAGCCAGTGCCTTGGATTTCGCCGCGTCATCGCCTTCCATTGCACAGATCAGGATCAGCAGTCCCGGTCCGATCGCCCCAATCTCGGCACCATCCACATGAACTGCAGCTTGGGTGACGCGCTGGATCAGTGCCCTCACAGCTCGGACGTCCAGGGTGGATTGGCACCGGCGCGGCTGACGGTGATCGCGGCCACTTTGGCCCCGAAAGCGGCGGCGGCGCGCAAATCGTCTTCGCTGGCGGTTTTGATCCCTGCTTTCGTCAGGTGGCCGCTTTTATGCAGTTGCGCCATAAAGCCCGCGCTGAATGTATCGCCAGCGCCCACAGTATCGACGACCGCCGCTTTCTCGGCAGGCACATCAAACGTGCCATCCTTGGTCACGATGCTGACGCCTTCGCCGCCTCGTGTCAGCAGAATGACCTGCGCGCCGGTCTGTGCTAGAAAGCCGTCTGCATCAGCCGTCCCCATGATCCACGCCAGATCCTCGTCCGAGGTCTTGATGATGTCTGCCACCCCCATCATCCGCGAAAGACGTGCGCGATAGGCGGCTTCATCCGTGATAAACGAAGGGCGGATGTTAGGGTCGATCATGGTCAGCTTTGTTGAGGCCTCGCGCAGCATCAGCGCTTCATAGGCGGCACCGCAGGGTTCGACCACGAGGCTGATCCCGCCAAAGAACAAAGCATCTGCCGTCACATTGGGCAGATCATCGCTGGTCAACATGCGGCCAGCAGTGTTTTCGTCATAAAAGGCGTAGGAGGCATGGCCATCTGTCAGTTTGACAAAAGCAAGGGTGGTTGGGCGGTCCGAGATGGCAGCGGGACCGGCATCAACCTGTGAGGCGGCAAGTCCTGACCGGAGGACATCGCCAAAAAGGTCGGACGAGAGCCCTGAAAAGAACTGCACAGGGGCATCCAGACGCCCCAGCGCAATGGCCGTATTAAAGACCGAACCGCCCGCATGGGGCGCAAAGGCGCTCTCGCCCTCCGCAGTCTCGCGCGGCAACATGTCAATAAGCGCTTCTCCACAGCACAGGATCATCACGGAGGCTCCCTCTTTTATTGACTGTTAGCGATAACAAATCCTGCGATAAGCGCAAGGATAAGTCCTATGACAACAGCAAAGGCGATCTTCCACGCGGAATACGGCCGCTCACCCTGTACACGCCCCGTGCGGCCATTCACGACAAAGCGGTAGGTTTGCCCGCGGTATTTATACGCCGCAAGCCAGACTGGCAGCAGGATGTGTTTGAATGTCACGTCACTGACAACTGTGTTCACGCTGCTGACACGCTGGGCATCGCCACCGATATCATATTTCACATCGCGATGGATCATCCGGTCCATATAGGCGCGGGCCTCGGTGAACCCGTCTGTCAGTTCCACCTGATAGCCCTCGGCGCGGAAACCGGCCAGATATTCGGGGTTGTAAGGTTCCAAGGCCGACAGATCCCAAGGCTCTAACCCGTCAGTGTATTTCTTGGGTAGCGACCGGGACGCCAGCACCAGAACATCATCAAAGAACCGCGCCACGCGCCCCGAGGCGGGCCGCCAGCGTGTTTTGCGCACGCGGACCTGACGGCGCTTGCCATCGCGTATCACGGTGCGGGTTTCATAATAATGCGTGCCGCGCTGGCCTGTGTACTGGCTCTTGGTGTCGGCATCGAAGGTCCAGTAGGGGACATAGATGCCGTTCATCTTGCGGCCCTTGCGCGCGTAATCCGTCAGGCCGTTTGGTGCAAACCAGAGGCTGCCAAGCCAGGTTATCAGGGCCTCGCGCGCGGCCCCCTCATCAAGTGCAAAAGGTAGCAGGCCACGTGGTTTGATATGTCTGTGGGTGCCGGTGTCAGTGACCACAGGGGAGGCGCAGAACGGGCACTCGGCGGCGTGGATATCGGGGTCAAACTCGGTCTGGGCGCCGCAGTTGGGGCATTCATTGACACGGGTTTCCTCGATATCGGCATCGTCGAGCCGGTGTTGCACCGCGCGCTGGAAATCCAGCTCGACAATCGCACCTGCCCAAGGGCCCGCGCTCTCGATCGGCTGCACGTTGCCGCAGTGATTGCACTTGAGCTGATGATCTGTGGGATCGAACCGCAGGTCCGAGCCGCAGCTTTCGCAAGGAAAGCGGTGTTCGTTTTCAGGTGTTTGTCCGTCAGCCATCACAGTATCTTATGCATAAAGCGCGGCGTCATGACCCGCAGCGCGCCATCAAACAGCACGTTGTGCCGCCAAAAGTGGAACAGCCCGTGCAGGGCCCCCGCGCCGAGTAAAACGAGAAGCGCCACCCAGCCTGTATCATGGGGCATCCAGCCCAGAAGGGCGGCTGCGTTCAAGGCCACAGTCACAGCCAGCACCGCATACATACCGCGATGCATCCACGGGTAGGCCGTGCGCAGCGGCCCTTGCAGTTTGGGCCCCGGTTTGCACATCATCCCTTTCACCAGTGCCAGGCCAACCCAGAGCCCGCCGCCGATGACAAAGGCCCAGCGGACCCATGGCTCAGACGTGCCGCCTTTGACCATGACAAGCACCAGCATCAGGATGCTCCAGTGCAGGATAATTGTGAGTCTGCGTCGCGTCATAGGAACCTGTGCAATGCTTTGGGCGCCATTATCCGCAGCGCGTTGTCACGCAAGCGATAGTGGCGCCAGAGGTGGAACAGCACGTGAAACCCCGCGATGACAGCCAAAGTATAGAACTGCACTTCATGAACCATGCCGATGAAATCATTCGCCTGCGGCATATTCAGGGGCGGTGCAATCGGCACGATCCCCCCCGCCCAAAGCAGGACAGCCGATGTCAGCCCCAGACCAAAACCTGTGAGGGCTACACAGAACACACCCCAGATCAGCACTTTATGCAGAAGCTGGTGAAGCGGGCGCGCCTTGGCGGGCAATTTCGGGCCGGGGCGGCTGGCCAGACCTTTGCGCATATAATCGACGGTCCAGAAAAGCGCCAAGCTCACAAAAAGCAGCCCCATCACTGAATGGAATTGCACTGCAGCAGGGCCGATGCGTTGCACGTCAATAGGCTGCACCACAACGAACCAGACAAACAAGGGCACCATCATCCAGTGCATCCACTTGAGGTAGACGCGCCGGTGCGGCAGCCTGGCCTTTATGGTCGCAAGGGCAGAAATCGTCTCAGGTCCCCGGCGGTGGTGGCGGCATAATGGTGAAAAGCTGGGCCAGTTCCATGACCTCGCCCGCTTCCATCCAGCCGTCCTGACCTTGGGTCCAGACCATACTGTCACGGCTCAACGTGCCTTCGGTGACCATGCGGCCCATCGCGGCCTTGGAGAAGGGGCCGGTCACCTCGCCGCCCTTGGCGATGTGCCAGACGTGCTCGACCGGTGGGGGTGGGGGTGCTGCGGCAGCAGGGCTTGCACCCCAAGGCCCTTGGTTCGCCATCTGCCCGGCCATCGCCATGCCCATGCCGGCACCAAGACCTGCGGCCATGCCGCCGCCCGCAGGATTATTCGCAGCGGATGTCATCGCCTCGGCTGCGGAATATTGGGTGAATTTACCCAGATCACCGGCCAGCCCGAGCGAGGTTCGCTTGTCCAGCGCTTCCTCGACGGCGGCAGGCAGGCTGATGTTCTCGATATAAAGTTCAGGGATCGTCAGGCCGTATTGCTTCATCGTGGGGTCAATGGCCGAGGCAATCAGTTTGCCCAGATCAGCGGTATTGGCGGCCATATCCAGCACCGGAATACCCGATTGTGCGATCACGCGGGAAAATTCCTGCACGATGATATTGCGGATCTGATAGCTGATCTCGTCCATGGTGAATTCGCCATCGGTGCCGACGATTTCGCGCAAGAACACGGCAGGATCAGCAACCTTGACCGTATACGTGCCGAAGGCGCGCAGGCGGGTGGGGCCGAATTCAGGATCACGCACCATGATCGGGTTTTTCGTGCCCCATTTGAGGTTCGAGAAACGGGTGGTGTTGACGTAGTAAATCTCGGACTTGAAGGGGCTTTTGAAGCCATGATCCCAATGTTGCAGGGTCGTCATGATCGGCATGTTGTTGGTTTCCAACATGTACAGACCGGGGGTGAAGACATCGGCCA
>NZ_DASYOK010000175.1:0-14050 GCF_036007805.1 Yoonia sp. | reverse complement strand
GCGCGTTCTTCCACGACAGCTGTATCAAGTGAAATCGCGCCGGTATTCTGGAGCTCGAGCCCGCCAAGGCCAACACCGCCGGGCGTCGGCGTTTCAGCCGCGGGTGAGGCAGCGGCAACCGTTGCATCCTCTAGCGCCTCTTCCGTTTCGGGCAATGCCGCATCCGCAGGGCGCAAAGGTGGCACGACAGCGGGCGTGCCCGGAATGATCACCACACCTTCAGGGGCCGGCGCGAGAAGCGCAAAGCGCTCCAGATCAGCTTCACTGAGTTCGGGGCGTGGCGTGATCGCAAGGTCGGGCAGCCCCGCAAAGACGAGGGCACCTTCCGGCGTGACGGTGCCTTCCTCGGTTGCCAGAATGAACCCGTCGGCGTCACGCGCGAATGTCACGTCGGGAGCGGGGGGATTGGCCGGGGCAATAAAGCTAAGATCGGTTTCAAACCCGTCAAGCTGCGCCATGTCGGGCCGTGTGATCCGGTCAGGTGCGGTGATTGCCGCAGGGCGATCAAATGCCAACGGAATTGCGCCCGACGGGATGTCAAAGAACCTTGGGGCACGCTGCCAGACACCGGTTGCGTCATAGATGCGTTCGGCCTCGTCGGGGCTGAGTACCTGCGCGCGCAGGACGGGTGCGCCCACGTCGGCTTGGGCTGTTTCCTGTGCCGGAGGGGCAGGCGGGGCCTGTACTGTTGTCACGGGTTCATCAGATGCGGCGGCCACTATTTCTGCGGGTGCAGCGCCACGCGCCGCGGGCGCCTCCGATCCGATTTCTGCAAGATCATTGTCGCTTGCCTGTGGCGCTGCAAAATCCACGATTGCAATCTCTGCGATCTCTGGACCTGCCTCGGGCGCTGCCTCTTCAATGTTCTGCGGTTCTGCCGGTGCTTGCGCGGCAACGACCTCTTCGGTCGCAACCGAAGGCTCTGGCGCAAGCGCGGCCGTCTCAATCGTCGCCTGCTGCGACCAGATCACACCACCAAGAACCAAAGCGGCCGCAGCAATGCCAGCGGCAATCAGGGCAGGGCGTTTGTTCGTCTCTGGTGCGACTGCCGGACGGCTTGCGTCTGGTGCTGTCGGCCGGTTCGCTTGCGGCGCAATGGCGGGGGCCGCTACCTGTGATGCCGGTGTACCGAGCGACACGGCAGGGGCTGCACTTTTTTGTCCGCCAAATACGGCAACGAGCGGTGACTTTGCCTTCTTGGGCGTTTTGCGGTGATGCTCGGGGATCACCAGATCCAACAGCACAGGTTTTGCCAATGCAACTTTGGCCGCTGTAGAGGCGGGTGCGGCTTCAGGCGTATCCGCAGTGGTCCGCGCATGATGCTCGGGCGGGATACGGTCAATCCACATCGCCTGTCTTGGCGCGGCCAGCGGAGGGGCTTTTTCGTCCGCAGCGATGACCCCGGTCTCGGGCGCAACCGGTGCGGGCGTATCTTGTGATGCCATCAATATGGCGAGGTCATCTTTATACGTGTCCTCTTCCACACTTTCGGGCTGATCGAACACCAGAAGGCGCGATTTGATCCGTGTGCCGACCGGCATGACCGGAAGATCATCGCGTTCAATGATCGCATCAGGGCCAACAATGCTGCGCGCCATCTCGGTTGGACCGAAAAAGACCTCTTTTTGAAAAGTGAAGGGTTCGGGAACTGCGACAAAGGCGACAGGCTGAAAACCATGCGCATTGGCAAAGGCCTCGGCCTCGTTGAGCGTTTCACGCGCGACGGCGGCAACATGGGTACGCCCGCCACTTTTTTCGCTGTCAATGACCAGATCACCCAGCGCATAGGGTGTCGCGCCATCCAAAGCGGCGTGAATATCCTCCTCGGTGGTGCGTGTCCCATCGAGCGCGATGTATTTGATCTGATCGAGCGGAATAATCACTTTGCTCCGCAGGCCGTCGGGTGCGATCAACAGGGCCTTTTCACGCAGCGCGCTCAGGTCTTCCTCAAGCGTTTTGCTGGCCACATCGACGCGTCCAACCGGCCGCCAGCCGCGTGGCACGCGATGAAGCAGCTCAATTCCGTCAAGCGAAAGCGATAGCGCAAAGTTGGTGATCATAGTCACGCTCTAGCATGTTGGTCCCACAGGCAAAACGCGTTTTGCCCCCATGGCCGAACCCTAAAGCAGAAACCCGCCCACGCCAAGGGCACGGACGGGTTTCTTAGTGTCAGGCTGTGGCTTTTGCCAAGGCCTGATCAAGATCGGCAATCAGGTCGTCGGCATCCTCGATCCCGATGGACAAACGCACAATACCAGGGCCCGCACCTGCGGCCTCTTGCTGTTCGGCCGTCAACTGGCGGTGCGTGGTCGAGGCCGAGTGAATGATCAGACTGCGCGTATCTCCGAGGTTAGCCACATGGCTAAATATCTCGAGGCTATCGACAAGCTTGATACAGGCGTCATAGCCGCCCTTTACGGCCACGGTGAACAAGGCACCCGCACCCTTGGGGCAGATTTTTGGCACGAGTTTGGAATAGGGCGAACTCTCAAGCCCGGCATAGGTCACGTATTCTGTGCGCGGATCATCCTCGAGCCATTTGGCAATTTTCATCGCATTCTCCACATGCCGCTCCATGCGCAGCGAAAGGGTCTCGATCCCCATCAGCGTGTAATGCGCGGCTTGCGGGTTCATCGTCATGCCCAGATCGCGCAGACCGATGGCAATGCCGTGGAAGGTAAAGGCCAGTGGGCCGAATGTTTCGGCAAACTTCAGGCCGTGGTAGGCGGGCTCAGGCTGGCTGAGCGACGGGAATTTGTCATTCGCGGCCCAGTCAAATTTTCCGCTATCCACAACGCAGCCACCGGTGACGGTGCCGTTGCCCGTCAGGTATTTGGTGGTGGAATGGACGACCAGTGTCGCGCCATGCTCAATCGGGCGGCACAGGTACGGCGTGGCCGAGGTGTTGTCCACGATCAAAGGAATCCCTGCCGCATCGGAAATGGTCGAGATCGCATCAAGATCGGTGATATGGCCGCCCGGGTTGGCGATGGCTTCGCAGAACACGGCGCGCGTGTCGTCGTCGATGGCGGCCGCGACTGCGGCATGATCATCAAAGTCAACGAATTTCGCGGACCAGCCAAAGCGTTTGATCGTCTGGCTGAACTGCGTGACGGTGCCACCATAGAGGCGGCTGGACGCGACGATATTGCGCCCCGGCTGCATCAGCGGGAAAAGCGCCATGATTTGTGCGGCGTGACCGGACGAGCAGCACACACCGCCAACACCGCCTTCAAGCGTCGCGATGCGTTCTTGCAGCGCGGCAACTGTGGGGTTGGTCAGGCGGGAGTAGATATAGCCAACCTCTTGGAGGTTGAACAAAGCCGCTGCGTGGTCTGCATCGCGGAACACATAAGCGGTGGTTTGGTAGATCGGAACCTGTCGTGCGCCGGTCGCCGGATCAGGGCGGGCGCCTGCGTGAACTTGCAGCGTATCAAAGCCATAGCTTGGGCCATCGGTCATTTCTGGTCTCCCCTTTGAAAGTTGTTGCCGCTAGGTGTAGGCGGAAAGCCGGAACACCTCAACGGCCCTCATTCGCAAAGGACAAGATCATGCCGCACCCCTTCCATTTTGCCTTTCATGTTTTGGATCTGGACGAATCCAGAGAATTCTATTCCGGTGCACTGGGTGCGACCGAAGGCCGTTCAACCGATACATGGGTGGATTTCGATTTTTTCGGCCATCAGCTCAGCCTGCACCTCGGCACGCCTTTTGCCAATGAACCGACAGGTAAAGTGGGCGATCACATGGTGCCGATGCCCCATTTCGGGATTGTCCTGCCGCTGGAAGACTGGACCGCACTGGCCGGGCGTCTTGAAGAGCGTCAGACCGATTTTATTATCGCCCCCTCCGTGCGCTTTAAAGGCGAGCCGGGCGAGCAGTGGACTATGTTCTTCCGTGATCCGTCGGGCAACCCGATTGAAATCAAAGGCTACGCTGATATGGGCGGTGTATTCGCGACCTAAGAGGGATCGCCCGCAACCCGGGGACGGTGCTGCGGGCGATCCGTTTCTCTGACCCGATATCGTAAACGCAAAACTCGGAACCTTGGGCCAAAGAATTTCTGATGTTTACTAGGCGATGTGCCGCACAATCGTGGCAGTAAGTTTTTTGATGTGTCGTTTCATCGTTCTTCCAGGCGACGCGATCTTCGACAGATCAACAAAAACACGTGGGACCACTGGATAAAGTTTCACGCGGCTCTAATTTTTTTCCAATAGAAAGACATGAGGCCAACCTGGTGTTTTGCCGATCGTCTTTTTGCAACATTTGTAACCCATGCTTGGCCTTCTGATATTGAAAAACAATGAAAACTGATGGCCGCGACGAAATAGAAGCGCTGATTGCGCAGACTGCTTTGGGTAGTCAAACGGCGTTTGCGGACCTTTATGATGCCACCTCGGGGAAACTATTTGCTGTATGTTTGCGTGTGTTGACTGAACGCGCCGCAGCCGAGGATGCCATGCAAGAGACCTACGTCAAAGTCTGGAAGAATGCCGGTCGCTATCAGGTGACGGGCCATTCGCCGATGACGTGGCTGATCACGATTGCGCGCAATACGGCTATTGACCGCCTGCGGGCGCGTCACGTGGATCACGATCTCGCAGACTATAGCGAACGGCTCCCTGCACCCGGACTATCGCCGGAACAGGCGGCGATTGCGCATTCTGAGGCAAAACGCATTACACAGTGTCTGGATGAGTTGGACGCCGACCGCCGTGCCGCGATTTCAGGCGCATATCTTCAGGGGCAAAGCTATCAGGAACTTTCCGAGCAGTTTGATGTGCCCCTGAATACGATGCGGACATGGTTGCGCCGAAGCCTGATAGCCCTGCGGGAGTGTATGGCACGATGACCACAGAGCAAGCGCCAGACCAGATGGACGTGAAAGCCGCAGAATATGCGCTTGGGCTGTTGACGGGCGAGGAATTGGCCGAGGCCAAGCGTTTGTTGGCGACTGACCGCGCCTTTTCGCAGGCAGTGACAGATTGGGAAATGCGCTTGGCGTCGATGACCGACGACCTTGCACCGGTTGCGCCGCCTCCTGCCGTCAAGCAAGCGCTTTTTGCGGAACTGTTCCCGACAGCAGAACGTAAACCCTGGTGGGCGAAGCTTTGGCTCTGGCAAGGTGTCAGTGCTCTGAGCGTGCTTTTGCTGGTGTTCCTGCTCTCGTCCGGTCTTGGCAGTCCGCCGCCCGAAAGTGGGCCGCTCTATACGGCCGAGATCGTTTCCGAAGCCGGGGATTTCCGTGTCGTGGCCGTTGTCGATAAATCGACCAATGAGGTCTTCCTGACCCGCACGGCCGGTGCCGCCCCCGAAGGCCGTATTCTGCAAGTCTGGGCGCATGGCGAGGGAGAGCCGGCCACATCTGTGGGGCTCTGGCCCGAGGGCGATACAGTCAGGATCGCGATGCCTCAGGAGATTGCCGCCGTCGAGGGTATCCTGACCTTGGGTGTCAGCGAGGAACCCGTGGGTGGTTCACCTACAGGCTCACCGACAGGGCGCGTGTTTGGAACCGTGGATATTCCGGGCGTTTCCAGTCGTCTTTGATATGCGCGCGCACCAGCGCCGCAGTCATCGCATCCAGAAACCCGCCGCCTTGATCTTGTTCCGGATCGCTTTTTCGTGGCGTGGCAGGTTGTCACGATCGAAAAGAGCTCGCACTTTTGTGCCGCGCCCCTGATAGACCATCCGCTTGAAGGGCTCGTAAAGCTTCAGCAGCTTCTTGATCTTGTTGGGGGCGGTGACCTTTTCCAAGGCGGCGACCTGTTGATCTGTCGCCGTCGCATAGAACAGCGGCAAGAGCCGGTAATGATAGCTGACATCCCCGTCAAGCCCTGCCAGTTCCGGCCCCGGCCTGCCGCCACCCAAGCCATGAATAACCAAGGGCAGGACGATCTGATCGAGCCAGGGATCAAGCGGCTGGATCACCAGTTCATTCGGAGGGTCGTCGCGCACGCTGGCCGCATACTCGGTAAACCTCTGACCGAACTCCGCAGGGTCGGCCCCGAAAAACCATCCGGCGTTGAAGTAAAGATAGCGTTCCCAATATTCGTCCGGCTGCGCATGGTCGAGCGAGGTTTCAAAGTCCAGCCCGAAACGGTCATAAAGCGATTTCCATATCGCGGTGTAGCCGGGCCAGTACAGTTCTTCGACAGGCCATGTGCCCTCGCGCTGCATAGACGCAGCAGGGCGGGTGAAATCGAAAGGAATTTCCCCCAATTCACCTGTTATCAGCGTGTCGGTATCGAAGAAAATAAAAGGCTCGTCTGCGGGCAGGACCTGCAATCCTTCGATCTTGTTGCCGTAGGGATAGGACTGGCCGAAATGGCGGGATACGAAGGGCACAACCTGCGCATCCAACGCAGCAAGCTGTGCTTTGACAGGTGCGGACATGCGCGGGTCACGGTCCCAAAGCGGGCCAGGCTGCGGTTCGGCGACAAAGAGCTGGCCTGCGAATTTGGGCGAATATGTGCGCAAAGAGGCCGCGAAAAGCAGTGCCTCATATTCAAGACGTCCGCCTTGCCCGATGATCAGGATGTTGTAAGTGGGGGTCGATTTTGGCGGCTTGGCCATAGATGGGCTGATCCTGTAAGACTTTTGCCTTTCTAGCCGCGCGCAGAGGCCAGGTGCAACAGGCGCGGGTGATCAGCGCGTCTCCTAACTCCGGACGTGGCGGATTTGCACATTCGGCAGCCCGATCGGGTGCACCCCGAAATCACGGCACATCCTGCCGAAGCCTTCGGTTTCAATCAGATCATCATAGGGCAGTTCGGGAAACCGCAGGCCAGCCTTGTGAACCGCGGCATGTACCAGAAGCATCGTTCCCCCGACGGATGTCAGTGGGACACGGTCCAGAAAACGCAAGACATGCAAATGCTTGCGGGCGGGATGTGATGCGGGCGGCATATAGAGGCCCTGCTTGACCCATTTGTAGTAGGATAGGGTTTTGCTTTCATCGGCATCGTTGAATGCATTCAGGTCATAGCTGCGGCCATCCCAGTCCAGAACGCAGTCCGGTGTCACGACTTTTTCGTGTTCCGACAACAGGCGTTCGATGATGTCAGGCGCGTAATCGCAAACATCAACATCAATCCACAACGCCCAATCGTCGTCATCCGTGATCCCTTGATCAATCAGATGATTGCGGACCTTTGCCAGATTTGACCGGCGTTCGCGCTGCAAGGCAGGTAGCCATCGTTTGGCGCGGTCAAGCGTTGCGTTGACCTCCAAAGTGGTCACTTCAATGGCGCGAAACAGGTGCTTGTGGGCTGCGACCAGTTCGGCAAGCTTTGCCGTCGTCCCATCAATGCTATCGCCTTCGCAGAAGACGATCTTCATGCGGTCTTTGGGGTAGGTCAGTCGTGTCAAAAGCTCAAAACAGCGCTCAAGGAACGGTTCTGCATCGCGGACCGGGATCAGAATGGAAATATTCACGTCGTGCGGGCTGATCGGTCTGTGGAGGACCGCGCTGTCAATCTGCTGCGCCATGCCCACCCTCGTCAGCACAGGACCGCGGGTAAGCCGGTGGATCGCTCGGCGCAGTTTAAGTTCCAACACCTTGCGCCGCGTCAGACGGCGACGCGAAAACCAACTGCTGCTCCAATAGTGATGGGATAGCGTCTGATGGGCGTAATCTCCACAACGCGGGCTCGGACTTGCGGTCAGCTGCATATTCAACGGATTGAAAAGGTGGCACGAACTGACTGAAATAGCGTTCTTGTCGGCATATGTGCCGTATGCGCCGGTCAGCAACAACGGGCCTGTCGAATCAAGGACGTTCTTCTTTCCGTGCTGGCACCGGACCATGACATCACTCAGATGGCGCCAAAAGGGGTGCTCTGCGGGGCTCGCCATCACCCCGTTGAACAACAACATATCCATTCCCAGATGATGCGCGTGGAATGCGTGTTCAACCGGTTCTTGCGAAAGAATGATCCTTGTGTCGTCTGCAATCACATCGAGCGGGCCCATACATTCCGTGTCGATATCAGCATAAACGCCGCCGTGATGATGCAAGATCAGATAGCGGGCCATGTCCGCCCGCTGCACCGGCTTGGGATAGGACAGGTAAAGCGATTCCAGTTCGGGATAATTTGTTTGGACCAATGCAAGCAGATCATCGTCAGTCCATAGACGATACTCCCAATCCGGATTGTGGCGCTTCCAGCTTTCGGGCCAAGCCTTCGGGACCGGCAGATTATGATCGCGCCATGTTTGATGGATTATCTTGGGGATCATGCGAAAACTGGACCTGAACTAGCGACGCAGGACTTGACCTCCAACGTGGAGACGACAGGCTGCATGATTTTAAGATTTCCCTGTACCATTGCTTGAAAAAACCGTTTTCGTCCAGCCTATACCGGCGCTTTCGTACCACGCTCGGACGTGCTGGTGTTTTCCGTCATGCCGGACGGCTCAATCCAAAGCGCTCGCAGCGCGTTCAGGATAACGGCCACGTCGATCGCTTCTTGCAACAGCGCGCCCTGAACGGGTGTCAGATAGCCAAAGGCCGCGGCAATCATCCCCGCAACCGATAGGCCGATACCCGCGACCACACTCTGGACCGCGATGCGGCGGGCGCGGCGCGCGATTTCGATCCCTTGGCCAAGCCGATCGACCCTGTCCACCAGCAAGACAACATCTGCCGCTTCGGCCGAGGCGGCTGCACCCCGTGCGCCCATCGCCACACCCACATCCGCAGCGGCAAGGGCAGGGGCATCGTTTACGCCGTCGCCAACCATCATCACCGGTCTGCTTTTGCGCTCGTCCAACACCAGCTGTACCTTCATATCGGGTGTCAGCCCCGCTTGGACACTGTCGAACCCGAGACCGTCGGTGATCCGCTCTGCGACCGCCGCCCTGTCGCCAGTAGCCAGAAGTATGCGTGTGATCCCTTCGCGGCGCAGTCGTGCAAGCATGGCGTCTGTCCCGTCACGCAAGGGATCGGCCATCACGAGATATCCGGCCATCTTGCCATCAACCGCGACGGCAACAAGGACAGAACCCGCCGTGCCTGTGGGGTGATCGCCTGGCGGGTGTCCGATATGTTGGGTGACAAAATCGGCTCCGCCGACAATCACCGTGCGCCCTTCGACATGGCCGATCACCCCCTCACCGGGGATCTCGGCAACCTCGGACGGTATTGGCAACACAAGATCGCGCGCTCTCGCCGCCGCGACGACGGCCTGCGCGACAGGGTGCTTTGACGCCTGATCAAGTGCTGCGGCAAGGCGCAGGATTTCATCCCCGTCAGTGCCGTCGCGGCTGTCAATGGACACGATCTGCGGTCGCCCGTCCGTCAGTGTGCCTGTCTTGTCGAGGATCAGCGTCCCGACCCGGGCCATCGTCTCAAGCGGTCCGGCACCTTTGATCAAGATGCCGAAATGCGCGGCGCGCGACAGACCAGCAACCAGTGCCACGGGCACCCCAAGGATCAAAGGGCATGGCGTCGCCACCACAAGCACGGCAACCGCTCTGATCGGATCGCCCGTGAACCACCAGGCGGCAAAAGCAATCGAAACTGTTACGGCAAGAAATCCGAGGGACCACCGATCCGCGAGGCGTGCCATCGGCGCTTTGGAGCGTTGGGCCTCTTCGACCAGACGCACGATTCCGGCATAGGTGCTGTCCTTGGCTAGCCGTGTCGCTGTCAGGTCAAAGGGTTCGCCCGCATTTGTCGCGCCGCTCAAGGCCTCTGCGCCGTGGAGCAGACGCGCAGGCAGCGATTCACCTGTAAGTGCTGACGTGTCAACGAAAGCGCCTTCCGAGGCGACCGTGCCATCGACGGGAACAACGTCGCCCTGCCGGATCAGTAAAAGGTCACCCGGTTGAATGTCCTCCAGCGGGATGTCTTCCAAACTACCATTCTTGTGTCGGGTCGCCGTGCGGGGCACGCGTGACAACAAATCATGCATTTCACGACGCGCGCGGCCTTCGGCAAAGCTTTCCAGAAATGTGCCGCCGGAATACATGACCGCCACCACGGCTGCGGCCAGTGTTTCACCAAAGACAAGCGCTGCGGTCATTGAGAGCGCCGCGACGATGTCCAATCCGACCTCGCCTCGCCAAAGACTGCGGATGATCTCGATGACGAGTGCTGCGAGCACTGGCACAACGCCCGTAAACCAGACGATGCCGGCGATATCGCTACGTCCGTTGAAATAGAGCGCCAGCCCCGACAGCAAACCTGCGACCGAGAACAGCAACAGGGCTTTCTTCAATCGGTCAGAGGTGGTCTGTTCCATTTGGTCCGGCTTTCCCCCGCAATCAACAGTACTTGAGGGTTCTCGAAAGAAAACCCGCCACCCGATGACTGTTTCGCTATCATCACCCAACAGCAACTCTGCGTCGAGTATTAACTGAGCGGTAGGGTGTTCAGATCAGGTGCTGCAGATACGACAGCGTCGCGCACGCGCGCGGCGGTGGCTGACTCACATTATCCGGAAAAAATGGTGGGCGACCCTGGAATCGAACCAGGCGTGAGTCGCCTCGAGGGAGTTACAGTCCCCTGCCACACCTTGCGGCCTGTCGCCCAACCAAGCGCTGATTACCCGCGCCCCCAGGGTGCGTCAACCGCAAAAGTGGGGTTAGATGTGATCCTCTTCACAGCCACGCCCGAGTGGGGTATCGCGGGGGCGAACATGCGCGATAGGAAAGCAGATGAAAAAGCCAAAGTGGGTGATTGCAAAAGAGCAGGGCAAACGGATTGCCGCTCAGGAAACCGTTTGGCTGTTTGGTCTGCATGCGGTGCGCGATGCACTGGAAAATCCAGCCCGTACCAAGCTGCGGCTGGTGGTGACGCGCAATGCGCTGGAACGCCTTGGTGATGCGGTGGCGCAAAGCGGGATGGAACCCGAGATTTCCGATCCTCGTAAATTCGCAGCCCCGCTTGATCCGCAGTCGGTGCATCAGGGGGCGGCACTGGAAGTCAAACCGCTTGATTGGGGCAGCTTGGAGGATGTGGCGCTTGGCGATGGCCCCATGCCGCCGCGTATCGTACTGCTTGACCGCGTGACCGACCCGCACAATGTGGGTGCGATACTGCGTTCTGCCGAAGTTTTCGGCGCGCGTGCTGTCATCGCTGTCCAGCGTCATTCCGCCCCTGAGACGGGCGCTTTGGCGAAAACGGCCAGTGGAGCACTGGAACGGCAACCCTATTTGCGGGTGCGTAATCTGGCGGATGCCATGGAAGCGCTGAAGGGCATGGGGTATCTTGTACTGGGCCTTGATGGTGAGGCTGAAACCACGATCGAGGCCGCGGTCGAAGGCAAGCGTGATCGCCCTGTTGCACTGGTGATGGGGGCCGAAGGTCCGGGATTGCGCGAAAAAACGCGCGAAACTTGCGACACATTGGTCAAAATCGACGCGGCCGCCGGATTTGGATCGCTCAACGTCTCAAATGCGGCGGCCGTCGCCCTATATGCTGTCAAAGGGTGAATGACAGGACCGGATTGATGGCCGCCACAAAGATTGCGACATGTTGTTATTGCGGCACCAAAGCGGCGCTTGTCCTGCGCGGCAAAGACAAACACGAACTGACATGCAGCAACTGTGGCGCACCATTGCGTGCGCTCAAGATGTTGCCAAAGCAAACTGCGCCAACGGCGGCATCTGCACGCCCAATGCCGCGCAAACGGGTCGAGAAATATCCCGAGTACCGTCATGAGCGGCCCATAAAACGCAAGAAATCCAAAGGTTTTGGCCGCCGCGTGATGTCGCAAATATGGGATGTTGTCGAAGACGTCGTTGACGAGATTTTCGACTGACGCGTCATCGCGCCATGCACACGCCCAATCACTTTTGCCTGAGCACCCCTTCGTTTAGGGAGCTGTCATGCACACGTCAGTAGGGAAAGCGCGCCTCCGGAACACGCGCGCTTTGTCTCACTGTCCCTCGTTCCACGACTTGCGCCCGGTTGATCCGGGCGCTTTTTTCTTTGGATCGCGCGGTGTAGGCTGGGGCATGACTTATTCCGATGACCACCTCCGCACGATTCTGAAGCGTACGAAAACGATTGCAATCGTGGGCGTGTCCGCAAATGAAATCCGCCCCAGCTATTACGTGGCCCGCTATCTCAGCCTCAAAGGCTACCGGATCATCCCTGTGAACCCCGGTTTGGCAGGCCAGACGCTGTTGGGGGAAAAGGTCTATAGTGACGTGTCCGAAATTCCTGATGATGTGGATATGGTCGATATCTTTCGCCGGTCGGAACAGGTGCCGCCGATCGTGGCGGCATCACTTGCACGCTGGCCCAACCTGCAGACAATCTGGATGCAGATCGGCGTGACACATCCGCAGGCCGCAGCAGAGGCGCAAGCCCGCGGCGTCGATGTGATCGAGGATCGTTGTCCGAAGATCGAATACCAAAGACTGTTCTCGGAATTGCGCATGGCGGGCTTTGCCACGGGCATAATTTCGTCAAAGTTGCAGTTGTAAACGGACGGTTTTATTAAAAAAGTCTTAACGTGCCACAAGAATGGCACAATTGCCCGACAGGATTAATCTGACGGTGCGGTAAGCCGATTCTATACGCATTAAATTGCAAATGTTTCGTCGTTGACTCATGCGCCCGCTGTCACACCTATAGGTTAGTTCCAGTAACAGTCTTTGTTTTTCCGTTGTGCCTCACGACTATGGATAATCAATGCAAGAAACACGCATCATTGACGCATCGCAAACCTACGAAAGTCAGGGACAGGGCCTGCCGACCGGTTTGGAATTGCTGGATGGCAAGTTCAAGATTGATCGTCAGATCGGTGCGGGAGGATTCGGGATCACCTATCTGGCCATGGATACGTTTCTGGAACGTCCTGTTGTCATCAAGGAATGCTTTCCTGAATCGGTCTGTATGCGCTTTGGCAACCGCGTCACGGTCAACGCACCGGCCCACGATGCGCAGTATCGCAAGATCGTCGAAATGTTCATGCGCGAGGCGCGCAGTATTGCCAAGTTGCGCCATCCCAATATCGTCAGCGTCCATCAGGCGTTTGAGGAAAACGGCACCGCCTATATGGTGCTGGATCTGTTCGAAGGGCGCGACCTGCTTGATGTGATCGAGGACGATAATGATGCGCTCAGCCCCGATCAGGTGCGCGATATTCTGGTAAAGGTGCTGGATGCCATTGATCTGGTTCACAGAAACGACCTGCTGCACCGTGATATCTCGCCCGACAACATTTTGCTGGACAAATGGGGCACACCTGCGTTGATCGACTTTGGCGCCGCCCGCGAGGATGCGAGCCAGAAAACCAGTGCCGTCTCGACCATGCTGGTGGTCAAGGACGGCTATTCACCCCATGAATTCTATGTCGCAGGCGGCGTGCAGGGGCCCTGCAGCGACCTTTATGCGCTGGCCGCCACCATGTACCACCTGATTTCGGGTGAGGCACCGCCCAACAGTCAAACCCGTGTGTCAGCGATGGCGGGTGGTGAGCCTGATCCCTATGAGCCAATCACAGGGCGCTTCCCGCAATACGAGACTGCATTCTTACAGGCCATCGACCAGGCGATGCGCGTGTCCCCCAAAGAGCGTATCCAGTCTGCAAAGGATTGGTTGGACCTGATCGAGCAGGAAACCAAGAAGGTCAGAACGGTCAAGATACCGGAAAACAAGACCCTGACGAAAACACTCAGCGAGTTGATCGAAGAAACGAACAAGCATGTCTTGAGTGAAGATGCCCAAAAGCGTGTCGAAACACCCGCCCCGCGCAAAGAGGTGACGACGAGGCGTGATGGTTTCAAGCCCGAATGGGTTGAGGAGTTCAACCGCGAAACATTTGAAGTTGCAGAACAAAAGCGCCTTGAGGCGGAACGTGCAGCAGCTATCGAAGCCGCGCGTCAGGCCCGAGAGGCACGCCTTGCAGAAGAGGCGCGCTTGGCAGCACTGGCGGAACAAGAGGCCGAGCAGGCACGACAGCAGGCCGAGGACGAACGGATTTCGTCAAAGATCCTCGAATGGGTCTCGCGCGGAAGGTAGTCGTTTCGCGGGTCGCGCGCAGTTAGCTGCGCGCGGCTTTCTCGACGATACCGGACGTGCCTTGGCGCGCAG
>NZ_DASYOK010000174.1:0-2447 GCF_036007805.1 Yoonia sp. | reverse complement strand
ATGGCGGCAGCGCAGGCCGAGGCAGCACAGAAGGAAGCCGCGAAGCTGGACACGGCAGCGACCCGCGCAGGGAAGGCCAAGGCCAACGTCGGCAGCGCCACAGGCGGCGGTCGCAGCATGGCGCTGCGCACCGTGACCACGGCGCATCTCGACAACCTCAATCTGGTCTACCGTCATTTCCACGAACACCCCGACGTGCGCGACGTGTTGCAGCGTCTCGCCAATGCAGCAGTCCGCGCCGGTGTTGAAGTGCCCGGCACCACGAAGCTCGAAACGAAAGCAGCCGCATAATGAACCAAGCCCTTGCAAAAACCCCTTTGACGCAGGTTTCTAACGTCAAGCACCTGCTGGTGAACGACAACGCCAAGGCGCAACTTGCCGCCGTGGCCGCCCGCCACATGAACCCCGAACGCCTCATGCGCGTCACTGCAAATGCGATCCGCACCACACCGAAGCTGCAAGAGTGCGATCCTATCTCTTTTCTTGGCGCGCTGATGCAATGCGCGGCTCTCGGATTGGAGCCGAACACTGTCATGGGCTTTGCCTACATGATCCCGTTCAAGAACAACAAGAAGGGCATCACGGAGGTTCAGTTGATCGTCGGCTATCGCGGGCTGATCGACCTTGCCCGCCGGTCGGGCCACATCACCACGATCAGCGCGCATATTCACTACAGCGACGACATTGAATGGGTCTATCAGGAGGGGTCAGACCCGAAGCTGGTGCATGTTCCGGGCGATCAGGAAGGCCAGCCCCTTCATGCCTACGCCGTGGCGCAATTCCGCGATGGTGGCTTTGCCCAGATCGTCCTGCCGTGGAAACAGGTAATGAAGATCCGCGACGGTTCGCAGGGCTGGCAAACCGCTGTCAAATTCGGATCGACCAAGAACAGCCCTTGGTTCACGCATGAAGCCGCGATGGCGAAGAAAACCGCGATCCGCGCGCTTGCCAAATACCTGCCGCTCTCGGTCGAGTTCCAAGACGCGATCCAGATCGACAAGGATGGCGGCGCACAGGTGGACTATGCTGGTTTCGCGCTGAACCCAGATCAGGGCGGCCCGATCATCGAGGGCGAAGCCGTTGATTCCGACGAGGACGTGCCGGAGCCGGAACAGGAGCGCAAGGCGGAACCCGTCAAGCAGCAAGCCAAGCCCGCGCACAAGGCTGAAACCAAGCCGCGTGATGCCGTAAGCTACACCGAGGCCGAAGAAGTCACGCAGGAGCAGGCCAAGCCCGCGCAGAAGGCGGCAGGGGCCGAGCCGGCGCCCGCAGCGACAACCGAGGCCGAGGCTGTTGCCAGCTTCGAGAAGCACAACAAGACCTTTAACCGGATCATGGACGAATTGCTGTCTGGGGCGATGGTCGATGATGTGCGCGCCAACTTTGCCGCCGATTTAGCCGCGATGGAGCAGGCCGAGCCGAAGCTGCGCGAAAAGATCGAGGCCGAGCTGGCCGAGTTCAAAGCGCAGGAGGGTTGAGGCATGGCAAGATCAAAACTCGATAGCCTGATCTTCATTGACGCGACCGGCGACGCAAAAGCGCACGCGGAGGCGCTGGAAAAGGCGGTCAAATCTGCGGCAGCCGGAGACAACCTTGTCTACGCCAAGTTTGTGAAGAACCTTTCCGGCCTCAAGGCGACAGGAGCCAAGGCGCTTGATCTGGCCGAGCGTGGGCTTGTTAGCCTCACCACGATCAAAGCGCAGAAAGACCCTACCCTATGGCACTACGTCGCCCAGCGGTCGAAGCGGAAATACGAGAAAAAGGGCGGTGACAAATGAGCGCCATTGACGCCCTGAACAAGAGTATCGCCACGACTGCGACCGGCTATGCCGTTGTGCTGAATGGCGCGCTAGACGCAACCTCCACCAGTGCCAGCAGAAAGAGCGCCGCCATGAAGGGGCTTGTTGCGTCGGGGGTGCCTGCTTTCGCCGTGATGCTGTTGGATTGCGACAAAGACGGCTGTGACTGCGTTGAAAAGGCTTTTTTGGCCGAGGTAGCAGGCAGCCGCATCGTCGCCGTCAAGGTCGAGGTATCCGAGTGATGCTTACGATCTGGGGCCAGCGCAAAGGCTACACGATCCAGCCCTTCCGGGCGCATATGGAGGCGCTTGAATCCATACCGGAAGGCGCGCGGCTGCGGATCAGCATAGACGAGGACCGGAATGGCCGGTTTTCGTCGCTTTTTCACGCGATGCTGGGGAAGGTGGCGAAGGCGATAAATCGCGGCCCGGCAAAGACTTCTGTGACAGACCTCAAAAAGTGGGTGAAGCTCAAGCGGGGTTGGTATCGCGTTGTCGATCTTCCAACGCCGGGACCGGGCGGCGAAACCGTCGCGATTGATTACCAGTCCACAGCCTTTGACCAGATGGGGGACGGGGAGTTTCACCAATTCGCCGGTGACGCCGTGGATCTTATCGCGTCCGAGCTTGCCCCGTGGATCACGCAATC
>NZ_DASYOK010000173.1:0-17024 GCF_036007805.1 Yoonia sp. | reverse complement strand
TGGACGCCCAGCCCAAAGAGCCACACCAGCCAACACCAAACCTGATTGACGCGCCGCGACAATCAAAATCAATAAACACCTTGATCGTGGCGGGAAACCTCGCCACCATCACAAATGTCGCGACCATGGATTCTCACCCTGTTTGACGCGCAAATCTCATCCAGATTGTCGCGCTACACGTATGAGCGATTTCGCTCATCACTCAAAGCTTCGCATACTGGTTGGACTACTTTTTCTTTTCAAGGAGGATGCTATGAAACATATTGCAATGCTCGCGGGGGCCATTCTTTTCTCAAGTTCCGTTGGGGCGCAGGCACAAGAAGACGTCGGAAAAAATGAGTACGTTGTTGCTTGCGCGGTGTGTCATGGTGACAGTGGCAAGGGAAACGGTCCCTTTTCGCGGCTGATGAACATCAGCGTTCCCAGTCTCACAACGTTGTCGGCGCAGAATGAAGGGAACTTCCCGTTCCTTGAAGTCTTCATGACGGTGGATGGGCGCACGCAAGTCGAAGGACACGGAGCACCGATGCCCGTCTGGGGAGAAAGATTCTCAGCCGCGGCCGCAGACGATTTTGGCCCCTACGGAAGCGAGTTAGTTGTTCGGGGCCGTATCCTGAGCTTGGTGACCTATCTGGAGTCTATTCAGGAGTAACCAAATCAGTCCAGTCAGTTCCACTTTCAGGTAAGAGCAACTGCAGCAGTGCGCGATTGCCGCAAGTCTCATTCCTGGGGCTGTTAGCGGGATAGCCTGTCCAGCGCGTCTTGGCTGATTTGCTCAGCGGCGCGTTGGCTGGGTGCAAAGACCAGCAAATTGGCGGAAATTCCTTGCTTGCTCGCGGGTGGTGATAAGATCACAGCGCCTTGCAATGGCACTTCGCCAGAACGGCGGCGGTGAAGTAGCGGCTCCAGCACACGCACAGCCGCTGAGGTACTGATGCGATGGCTCTTGATCATCTGCTGGATCACCACAACACCGTCAAAGGTATGGTCGGGAGCGATATCGTGCAAGATCTGCAACGGAAGTGAGACACCGCCCCATCGTGCGTTGCATTCAATCCAATGGACTGTCCCGCGCGCACAGATGACCGCATCAAGACTACATTTGCCATAGTACCCCAAGGCCTGCAAAACGCCACCAATCCGGATAGCTTGGTCAATCAGCCTGACCTGCAACGATTGAGGCAGGCCGCACCTTACCGCACCAACAAAAGCGGCCTCGGTACCGAATACGGTTTGTTCAAATACACCTTGCGCCACAGGTGGCCCGCTTTTGGTTTGCGGAATCCAAAGCTGTACCGAAGGGCTGCTGATCACGTCGCGATCCCAGACACCCACAAGGATTGGATAGCGGTCGTTCCAGCCCCTCGCATGTAGGCGGTCCAGCAACAGGCTTTGCAAGCTCTGGACAGTCTGGTGAGCCAAAAGTGTGGCATCGAGCCTGATGTTGCCCGCAGACCCCGCACTGTCCGGTACTTTGACGACCACCTGGGCACCGGTTCGGCCAAGGTGCAGCGCGAGGGCCGCCGCAGCCTCTGGACCATAGGCGGACATTGTGGGTGGGACGGCTTTGTCGTCAATCACGTCTCGGGCGATGCGTGCAAACCATAGCTTGTCGTTGGCGCGCGCGCTAATCTGCGGGACCGGACCGTTGACATGCACAGTGCATCCTGCCGCCTCGCCAATCACTTGCGCCAAGTGCCAGATCGTTCCGGTTGTCAGGTAAGAAGTGAGCGTCAAGCCCGCATGCGCGCGCGCTGCCTCAACAAGCGGATCACGCAAGTACGGGATTGTCCGCGCCTGTGTAGCAACGGCGCGTTCATCAGTAGGATCGGCAGCCAGAACTGTCAGCCCATTGATCCCTCGATACTGCTGCAGGTAAGCTTCAAATGCGGGATCAGTTGCACGCACGAGCAAGAAATCACCCGCACTTGCCAAATGCGCGAGACGGTGATCCAGCGGCGGATCACCACGGCCCTGAATCAGGCCAATTTGGGACAGATCTCCGATCAGTACCTGTGGACCAGTGCCCCTGCCCTGGGCCACATGCCTGCCGAATTCGCCCGACGATGCAAAGGCAGGTTCGTCCGCCAAAAGGCGCTGTGTCAGGTTGGCAGTGTCTGACATGGCAGGACTGGCCTCGCATAGAATTCTTGCAAGGAAATTTGCCACGCTCTTAGTGTCGCAAAGTTGATATATGTCAGTCGATGCCTGACCATGCCGCTATCCTCGGTTTTGAACAAAACCGGAGGACAGCCATGTGCCGGCTATATACCATGCATGCGAATGAACCGACCCGTGTTGAATGCAGTCTGGTCAAATCCCAGAATGCGTTGATGGCCCAAAGCGAAGGAGACATGGCGGGCTATTCCCATGGGCATGGTTGGGGTGTCGCGGACTACGATGACGGGCAGCCATTGATCGAAAAACAGACATGGGCCGCTTTTCATGGTGAACATTTCGCCAAAAAGGCCGCCCGCGTCTATGCCCGCACCGTCGTCGCCCACGTGCGTCGCGCAACGGTTGGCGGGACCAGTATTGAAAACACGCACCCCTTTCACCACGGCAAATGGATTTTCGCCCACAACGGCACAGTACCAGAATTTGATCAGGTCCGCCCTTTGATCCTTGAGCACACTGACCCGCTTCACCGTGTTGAAATCGCGGGAACCACCGACAGCGAGCATGTCTTTCGCTATCTGATGAGCCTTTTTCTGCACCACCCCGAAAGGGGGTTGAAAGAAACCGTTCGCGCAGGCCTGGAACAGGTGATTGCATGGTCCGCGCAGATAGCACCGGACAGGCCTGTGGGGCTAAACATTGTGCTGACCGATGGGCATCATGTGATCGGTTCGCGGTATAACCGGTCGCTGCATTATCTTGTGCGCGAACATATTTACGACTGTCCGATCTGCGGTAAGCCGCATGTGCATCATAAACACGAAACCGACTACCGCGCGGTTGAAATCGCCTCCGAACCGGTGACACCTGACGAGATCTGGTACGAGGTGCCGAACAAAACGATCTACACGGTGGCCGAGGACTATCGGCTGGATATGGAGCCATTGGGTCGCTAGGCCAAGCGGTCCGGTCCTGCCAAGCGAATGCGAACCGGTCTCAGGTTTCCGCAGCAGACGTAACAAGTGAGCACGAAACGTAATTTCAGTGTGCCAAACGCCTCTGCCGCAGCGCTTTAGCTCAGATTATTCCGCATGTGTCGGCTTTTTGGGCGATGCAACGATCGTGACAACAACCTGACAGCTATGACCTTTGCCCGGATAGGGTACCACTTGCCCTTCTATCGCACACTGGTCGACTGCAATCCGCGTTTGACCATGGCCGATTTCTTCGGGATCATTGATCGTTATTTCGATCCTACCACGCGCACTTTTGAGGATAACCTCGACATGCCCCCAGCCGACCGGCAGGCAAGGATCCAACCGCACACCATCTGGCTCTGGGTAGATGCCCAGAATGCCTGAAACACCCAACTGCCATGTCCAACCAGCTGCACCCGTGTACCACGACCATCCCCCCCGACCGGTCTGCGCCCCTACGCCCGATACATCACCGGCCAGCACGTAGGGTTCGCAGCGGTAATGCTCTGCGTCATGCAACGCGCTGGTCCGACCAATGGGGTTAATGATGTCAAATACACTATGCGCGCGGTTACCGTCCCCGATCCTCGCATAAGCCATACCCAGCCATGCCGCAGCATGCGTATACTGCCCGCCGTTTTCGCGCACCCCAGGAGGGTAGCTGCGAATATAGCCGGGGTCGCGGCCGGTCTTGTCAAATGGCGGTGTCAAAAGCCGGATCAGCCGGTCCTGATCATCAACAAGATTGCCGCCTGCCGATCGCAAAGCAGATTGCGCGCGCGCGTCCACCGGCAACCCCGATAAGACCGACCATGCCTGCGCAATGAGATCAATCCGGCATTCGTCGTTCCCGGCCGACCCCCAAGGCATGCCCTCATCGTCAAATGCCCGCAGATACCAACTACCATCCCATCCATGGCGATCAAGTGCGCCAACCAGATCACGGGCATGGGCCTCCCAGCGATCAGCAGCCTTCGCCCGCCCCGTTTGTCGCGCCAACGGCGCAAAAATACCAATCGTTACAATCTGGAACCAAGCCAGCCAGACGCTTTCGCCCTGCCCCTTCTCACCAATGCGGTCCATTCCATCATTCCAGTCACCACCACCCATCAGCGGCAAGCCATGGGACCCCGTAACCATCATCCGGTCCATGACGCGCATACAATGATCGAGCAATGTGCCAACTTCCCCCGTTTCGAACAGGGCGTAACGGTCATGTTCTTCGGGTCCCAGTTCAGGTGCGCGCAGGAACGGGATTTCGACATCAAGTATATCCGTGTCACCGGTCGCTTCGACATAGCGCCCCGTCACATAGGCCAGCCATACATAGTCATCAGAGCAGCGCGTGCGCACGCCCCGCCCCAGCGGCGGGTGCCACCAGTGCAACACGTCGCCTTGTTCAAACTGATAATGTGCTGCACGTAAGATCTGTTGACGCGCCTTACCCGGATCAGTCAGCAGCAACGCAAGCACATCCTGTAGCTGATCACGAAAACCGTAGGCACCACCTGCTTGGTAAAACCCTGCACGTGCCATGATCCTGCAGGACAGATTCTGATATGCAAGCCATCTGTTGACCATCAGGTCAAAGGCCGGATCAGGGGTTTTCACCTGAACAGCGCCCAGCCTTGCGGCCCATGTTGCCTGTAACGTCTCAAACGCCTGCTGCGTCGTGCCAGGGCTCTGCCATTTCTCGATAATTGGCGCCAAGTCGGTGGCATTCACGACTTCGCCAAGTACAAAAACAACATCGGTCTGCGTACCTGGTGGAATATCGATATGCACCTGATATGCAGCACAGGCGTCGCCACTTTCGGGGAAGTGTCCGCCCAGATCCCAGCGCCGCAAACCGTCCGGATCGGCCATATCACCCTCCCGCCCCAGAAAGGCAGAACGATCGCCGGTGACACTATGGGCATCCATCGTTGCAGTCAGAAAGGCCGCGCACGATGCAAATTCCGCGTTCCAAAGGTTGCGCCCTATGATCGCCTTGAGATTTGGATCATAGCGGCTGATGTTATGGGAGCACGACGTACTTTCCAGCGCGCCCAGCAACCAGTGAGCATAGTAGGTAGCTGTGATCCGGCGGGGCTGATCTGACAGATTGGCAAGCCGGAGGCGAACGACCTTGACCGGATCATCCACCGGCACAAAGCACAACATCTCTTGCTGCAATCCGTGGCTGTTCTTAGTCCACTGCGTGAAGCCGGCACCATGTCTGACCTGACAGTCAGCGTCCCACCCGGCCGGCTGTGATGTCGTTGTCCAGACTTCGCCACTGGCCTCGTCGCGCAGATAGACAACTTCACCATGCGCATCGGTAACCGGATCGTTCGACCATGGCGTCAAGCGATGCTCGCCACTGTTGATGGCCCAGGTCATCCCTAGCCCCGCCTCGCTAACCAGGCAGCCAAAATTTTCATTGGCCAAGATATTGCACCAGGGCGCCGGCGTGCGCAGACCGGAAGCAAGATGTATCAGATAGTCGCCGTTATCCGGATCAAACCCGCCAAGTCCGTTATCGAACTGCAGGTTGTCCGGCCTGACGATGGCGCTGACACCGAATTCTGAGGCAGGCCGCTCTTGCAAAAATACTGGTAGCTGATCCCGTGGTTGTATCGCCAAATCCAAAATCTGTCGCAGGGTCTTATTCTCATCATGCAGTACGACAGCTGCTGATGCCTCAACCCCCTTCCGCAACTGGTAGGACATCTGGTCGCCCGCCAACATGTGAATACCACCACGCATACCAAGCATGCCCGTTGCATGGGTGTCGCTGATGACGGAAAGCACCCTTTCACGCAGTGGCTCTTCATAGCTGGTTGCCGCATCGCGCAGAATGACCAGGTCAACGTGTAAGCCCGCATCGTGCCACAACCGGTGACCGCGCACCACAATATCCAGCAGCGAGGCATTGTCCAAATCCGACAGCTTGAGCAGCAAGATTGGATAATCCCCGGAAATGCCAAAACGCCACAGGGCCGGCTGGCCATGCCATTCCTCTGCATCAGTGGGCGGCGCTGTGCGATATGTCGGGTTCGTGTGCACGAGTAATGATGACAAGACCTGCAATTCCGGCAAATGCTCGGCTGCAATCCCAAGTCTGCGTACCTTGCGCCCCGTCTCCAGCAATGCGTCTCGGAAGGTATGGTCGATCATGGCAAAGGGATAACGTGAAGCAATCTGCACAGCCTCTTGACGCGATGCGGCGGCAACGCTCAGAAACACAAGCTCCCTGATTTCCGTAGGTTTCAACGTCACACGCGTCTGGAGAGACATCACAGGATCAAGCGTCCAACCTGCCCGCTGGCTGAGCCCGTTTGACAGGCCCTCAGGCGCCCGCGCTGTCCGATTTCGGCCCAAGAACTGGTGGCGGTCCGTTTCCCATGCTGTCACGACTGTATCAGGATCTGCGGAGACAAGTTTGTGCAACAGCACCGGCGGTTTTGTCTCCGGACGACGCGGCCTGCGCGTAAATAACAGTGCCTGTTCGTCAGCCAAATAATCACTGTGGACAAACAGCTTGCTGAAGGCGGGGTGTCGTTCATCCTCTAGCGGTGGCGCAATGGAAACTTCGGCATAGGTCGTCAGATCAAGCGTGCGCGCTACCTCAGTTTCATTGGTTAGGGTGACACGCCTTATTTCGACGTCATCAAAGGGTGCCACAGTCACATCCATCCGCGCCACAATCCCATCGTGTCGGCATCGCAATTCGACCATGTGTTGATGAAAGACGCACTTGGTATCAACATCCGCACGCCTTGTCGGCGCGGACCCCAGCGACCACAGATCACCACTTTCGGCATCCTGAAGATAAAGCCAGATCCCGTCACCAGTGCGCACAGGATCCGGACGCCACCGCGTCAAAGCCGTGCCGTTCAATCGCAGCCCGCCGCCACCACTTTGCGTGATCAGCGACGACATGCGGCCATTGCCCAACGCGTGCACCTGCGGCACAACCAGATCTGGAGATGGCACCCATGGTGCCAATTCAGGCGCCTGATGTGTATCCGCAGGATGATCCCAAGGCTCGTCGGCGCGGCCCAGTTCCAGCGGGACATCCCAAGGCACGCGCTCTTGCAGCAATAGGTCCATGGCGCGGATTGGCTGTTCACGTAAAAAGCGGTGGACCATGATGTCGTTCTGAAGCGCGTTGACGATCGCCGTTTGAACCATGCCCTGATGGTGCGCCATAAACGTGGTGACAGCAACGAAGTCGCGCCCAGTCACAATCCTGTCCGGCGTGAAATCCAGCGCTTCGATAAAACCATATCTGGTCAGCGCACCCATTTGCGCCAAGACCTTCAGGTTTTCAGCCGCCGCCCCGGGCCAGCCGCAAAGCGCCAGAGCCGATCCATAGGGCGCGATGACCAGGTCATCGGTCAACCCCCTGCGAATTCCCAGGCCTGGCACACCAAAGGCGCGATATTGAAAGGTGCCACGCGTATCCGTGGTGCCAAACGCCGATTCCGAAATACCCCAGGGCACCCTGCGTTCCTTGCAATAGGCATGCTGGAAATCCACCGCTGTCAGCTCGCTTTCCCCCAGCAGCGTATCGCGATAGCTAGGCAGGAACAGCGGCGGCATCAGGTATTCAAACATCGATCCGTTCCACGAAAGGATTGATGGCTTGCCCTGCAATCTGGTGATTGGCCTGCTGAACGCGTACCAATGCTCAACAGGCGCGTCATGTTTGGCGATTGCAAAATAGCTGGCAAGACGGGCCTCAGTCGCCAGCAGGTCGTAGTGGCTGTTGTCCATCTTCCCAAGGCTTTGATTGTAGCCAATCCAGAACAGCCGCACAGAGGCATCGTATAGAAACGCAAAATCCATCCCGAATGCCAACCGATCTGCCTTCGTGGCAAGACCGCGAAGGGTATCGCGCGTTGCCTCTTGCCGGGCAAAACCCTCGGAAATAGACTGGCTCAGTTGATCCAGCCATGTCTGCGTCGCGGTGGAAACTCCCGGGTGCTCTGCCTGCCAGCGCTCCAGCACTGCGGTGAACGTCTCCAAAGACACCTGACCGGCCGCCCATGTACCTGGCGGGTGTAACTGTTCTGCGATCTGAGCGGCCACAGGCACGGCGACGTTTGGGCGATCTGCAAGCACAGTTAACCATGGCAAGAACAAATCGATGTCGCGCGCGATCGCGCGCAGATCATGGCGGAAGCGTTCCAGCCATGTGGTGATGTCTGTTGCTTGATCACTGGAAATGCCGGGCGAATTTTCGATGGCCGCAAGTGCGAAAACCTCAAGATCACGCCAAAGTGTCATGTCCATTGCAGCAAAGGCGGCTTTCCATCGCAGCGGCGAAGCCTTTGCATAAGAAATCTCGTTGCGAATTGCGCGCTCGGTTGTATTCACGGACGAATGATCCCGCCCCGACACATCGCGCAACGCTGTACACAGCAGGTCCAATACGACCTCAAGACCACTGAGACTGTCAGACCCGATTAGCGGGCCTTCGGTCAATTCAAGACATCCCTGTTTCAGCGTCACCAGCGCCACCGCAAGGTTACCGCTGTCAACGGTTGACACATAGCTTGGCTCCAACGGGTCCAGCGTTTGGGTGTCGTACCAGTTCAGAATATGACCGCGATACGTGGTCATGCGCCCCAGCGTATTCAGGGTATTGCGGGCCCGGACAGCGAAATCGCTTGTCGTAATGAACCCCATATCGCGCGCTGCCAGTGCCGACACAAGGAACATGCCGATGTTGGTTGGCGACGTGCGATGGGCGATCTCTTCTTTCCGGCCGAACTGATAGTTGTCCGGTGGCAACCAGTTGTCATCCGGCCCAACAAATGTTTCGAAAAAGTGCCAGGTGCGCCGCGCAACGTGGGTCAGGAATTTACGGTCCTGCTCGTCAAGAGACTGCGCACGGAAATATCGCGGCCGTGCGCTCCAGACTGAGATTTCTGGCGCGATCAGCCAAAGTACCAATACGGGCCCCGCCACCCAGAAACCCTGCGGGTCATTTTCCGCCAGATATGCCGCCATCACCAAAGCAATGACCGAAGATGGCCACATTAATGACCACGAGGTCTGCCGAATGCTATCGCGTGACGATTTCATTGCGGCATGCGCGGCCGACGTCCATTCCAACCGATTCTTTCCACTGACATAAATTCGCCAGAGCGTACGGAAAATCGCGTCAAGAGCGATCACCGTATCGCTGACCAGAAAGGCAATGAAGAAAAACCAGCGCCCAAATGTGGTCCGGATGCGGTGCACGGCACGGCCCAGCATACCGCGCTGAATGCCACCGGTTGCGATGGCAAAGGCTTCGCCAATCAGATAGCTGCCGGGTGCCGCAATCGCCAAACCCGTCCAAACCAGCGAGCTGCCCGGCATCACCAGCCAGCCAAAGATCAAGAACAGCAATACCGCAGGCGACATCAGACTGCGGCGCAGATTGTCCAGCAGTTTCCAGCGATCCAGACCTGAAAAGGTTGTCTGGGCTATCTGTCCATTCGCGCCGGGGACTTTGCGACCAAGCCAAGGCACAAGCTGCCAGTCACCGCGTATCCAGCGGTGCTGCCGCATGGCATATTCAGGGTAAGTCCCTGGCAAATCCTCATACAGCACGACGTTGCTAACTAACGCGGCCCGCCCATGCAGTCCTTCAAACAGATCATGGCTGAGGACTTGGTTCTCTGGAACGCGGGTCCGCAGGCTCTGATGCAAGGCTGCGATATCATAGATACCTTTGCCGACATAGATGCCGGTCCCGAACAGATCCTGATATACGTCCGATACGGCCCTGCTATAAATATCAATGGCGGTATCACCGGCAAAGAGATGTGTGAAATGCGTACCCTTTCCAAGCTTCGGCAAAATCTCGATCCGCGGCTGCAAAATTGCATGACCGGAGACGACCCTTCCAGTGTCTTGATCGACGACTGCCCGATTGAGCGGATGCGCAAGGATACCGACAAGACGCGCGCCAGATCCCGGGGACATTTGCGTATCCGCGTCCAACGTGATCGCATAGCGGATACCACGCAGGGTATTGACAGGTCCCGCAACCACGTCAAACGCATCGTCGCCAATTCCGAGGACATAGCGGTTGAAGTCTTCAATCTTGCCGCGTTTACGTTCCCAGGCCATCCAGCATCCTTCGGCCGCGTTGTACTTGCGACGGCGATGTAACAAAACAAACGGCGGACCGTTATCCGCAGTGTAACGGCGATTGAGATCATCAATCCGCTTTCTGAGCGCCGCCTCTATCGCTTCGTCTTCAGGCAATCTTTGCCTCTGCGCATCGGCAAGGTCCGAAAGAATGACAAAACGGAACATCGGATCAGGATTGGCGATCCGCAGGATTTCGATCTTCTGTGCAATATCCTCCACCTCGGAAGGTGCCCCGATGATGACAGGAATAATGATCGCGGTGGCACAATCTTTTGCAACCCCTTTCGAAAAATCCATTTCGGGTAGGACGTCAGGTCGGCTCAGCCGTGTGATCATCCAATGACCGAACCACACACTTGGGATCGTCGCGGGCAGAATTGTAAGTGTCAGGCCCAATACCCATTGCCCCAACGTCGCATCGTGCAGCCACAGATAGCTGACAGCCAGACTGATTGCCGCGCCCAGCAGCAAAATCAGGCCTGAAGCATAAAGCGCCCGCCTGTACTGCCAAAGACGCCGCTTGATCGCTGCGAAAGGTGATATCCGGCATAGCAACTGCGCTTCGAGTTGCGGCAATCCCTCTGCTATCAACCAGTACCCGACATGACTGCGGTTGCTGGCGGTTTTGTCGCTTCGCGCCAAATCAACGACCGCACGGGAGACGTCCGTTTCAGACTTGCCACTGCGCCATGCGAGTTGCTCAACTACACGTCGGTACCGGTTTCGGGTCTCGAATGTCATGGCCGCGTAGACACCTTCAGGATCATTGGCGAGCTCAGCTTCGATGCAGCTGACATGATCAACAAAATCCGGCCATTTGATGCTGTCGATTGCGATCAGATTGGTGATAGCGTGTGCAATGCGATCAACGGGTGCGATATCTGCCAAGGTGTGAGGACCTGGGTCCCGCATCAACGCCAAATGCGGGTCCATATCTGCGGCCGCATAAACGAGCTGTTCCAGACAGACCAGGCGCAGAAAGGATGGCATGGCCCAGAGTTCGGCATTCCCCAGCGGTGCAAGCTTTTGATATTGTGCTATGAATTCAGTCAATGAGGCCAGCGTGATCTGTGCGTTCAACTGCTCCAACACTGTCTGCGCGATAACGTAGACACGCGGCGGCCCCGCACCTTTTTTACCTGCGAACGCGGGTAGCTTGTCATAGAATTGCGGCGGCAGGTCCTTGGACAACCGTCGTAAGGCGCGTTTGACCTGATAATCATTATCTAGAATCCAATCCGCTGCGCGCACATGATCGGACGGTGGATCAGCACAAAAGGCGCGGAGCATTTCGAACCAGTCATCCACCCCGGGCAACGCGCGATAAATCGCCTGCCTTTGGGGTGGCCCCGGACCAATTTCCGTATTGAGCGCCTCAGCACCCGCCAAGGTCACAGGGGCGTCTGGCTCTGGCGCGATCTCGCTCATTAATCGTTACCGGCCGGTTTCCTGACGCCTTTCGATGACGCCCGAGCAAACGTGTGATTGCCCAAATGCCCATTTCGACTTCGCACCAACAGAACCGGAATATTCGCCTTTTCGAGGACAAAACGGGCTACATCACCGGTGGGTACATCAGAATGGCCACTATGCCCGTGCGTCGCCATCACGACAAAATCGATTTTTTCGCGCGACATAATGTCGATCAGCGACCGCCGTGCATCTCCGCTATCCGATATGTTGACCAAGGTCTCCAAGCCGTTGTGCCCGACCCGTTTCTTGATGCGCTCAAGATAGGTCTTGCCCGCTTTGATATGCAGATCCCGGACCTGCGCATGCAGATGCGCGGCCTCATGGCTATCCCCGGCGATGCCTGCCAGACCAGGATCAGGTGCTACGTAGCAAAGTATAAGCTCGGCGCGATCAGCCTGCGCAATCTTGATGGCCATAGGCAGCGCCATTTCCGCGCGGGGTGACCCATCCAGCGGCACCAGAATACGGCGATAGTGCCTGTGTGACACTTCTGTTGTATCGTCTGTTGTATCTTCCGGAATCATAAGGACAGCAGCGCTTTTCGACATCAAGACAGCCCAAGCCGTTTCGCTCAGATGCCAGCCTCCTTCGTCGCGCGACCGCATCGAGGCAGCAATATCCTCCGTGCGCCGATCCAGAAAAGACTCGATTTGACTGGAACACTTGCCCTCCAACAACCTTACGCGGCAAGGTGTCTCACCGCCTCCGGATGTCGCGCTGAGACTATTTAACCGGTTGAGGGCCTGTTGCTTTTTGATATCCCAACCCACCGGGTCAATCGGGCCGTCGCCGTTCGGGGGTTCGCACAGCACTTGCAACAATTCGACGCTGCCTCCCAAAGCCTGAGCCACAGTTTGCGCATGTTGGATGCCAGCGTCACTGACATTCCTTTCGTCGATGAAAACCAGTACATCAGACGGTCCAAACGACAGTTTTGCGTTTGACGTTCGATCCTCTACTGCGGGTATATCCGGCTGCGATAAGGTCATCATGTCGCTGGGTCCTTTATCAAAGGGCGTTTGGCATTAACTTGTCCCATCCAACTCTGGAGGATCGCGAGAAACGCTAATCTTGCGATGAACACCTCAATGAAAGGTCATTGTGGCCTGGTGGAACGAGAGCAGGCAGAATCAAGCTAGACCAATGCGCATTCCAGCTATTGATTATTGTCAGTCCACCAGGGGCTTGATGGGCAAGGTTTGACTGTCCACTCCAAACGGATGCAACCATTACGGGAAAGACAACCCAGCGCCTTTTGCGGTGCTAGTCGGTGCGATCGATTTTCCAGATTTTGCGCAGCTGCGTGACCACATGCTGCGGGATCCGGAAATAACGACCGATTTCTGCATCTGATAGACCCAGATCAACAAATGTCTCTAGGCACCTTTTCGGTGTCGGTCCCAGCGGATGCACGAATTTTTGCAATTGACTGGTCAGTTCGGCGCGCACGCTCGGGGTACAATGCGACAAAGCACTCCCGCCAGGTCCTAGCATTCGGATGATATCATCGACGATATGTTTTTCATTCATGTTGGGCCCCATACTCCTGTGCATGAAAACAGCATGAATCAGACTGGTAACGAAAAAATATCGAAGCCAACTGACCTGCGTCAATCCATGCGATCCAACTCCGCGAATTGGTAGAAATCCGCTGGTGGCCTGCTCTTTTCTCGAATCCAGAATTGATAAATCTCAATATTTCGTCCGAACTCGCCGTGCAGCATTCCATCTATGGAAAACATCGTACAAAGATTCGCTGGACGAGAAGACGCTGGCCGCAAGCTTGGCGAAATCCTTGTTCAGCTCGAACTGGATCATCCGCTTGTATATGCTTTGCCGCGCGGGGGTGTCCCCGTCGCGGTCGAGGTCGCCAAAATGCTTGGCGCACCGCTTGATCTGCTTCTGGTACGCAAGATTGGGGCACCCGGAAACCCCGAAGTCGCACTTGGCGCGATTGTCGAAGGTGCGAACAGCGAAGTAGTCATCAATGAAGATGTACGGCGTATGTCCGGTGCGGATAATACCTATCTGGACAGAGCAATAGCCGATCAAAAAGCTGAACTCGCCCGCCGCAAAGAGATCTATCTGGGTGACCGCCCACGGCCTGATCCGACCGGTCGGACCGTCATTGTCGTGGACGACGGATTGGCAACAGGGGCCACAATGAAGGCCGCGCTGATCGGGCTGAAACGCAGTAGCCCCGCGCGGATCGTCGTCGCATTGCCTGTTGCGCCCAAAACAGCATTGGACGATATCTCGGGTCAAGCCGATGACGTCATTTGCTTGCATCCTGCCACTGCCTTCAGGGGTGTTGGCGGCTTCTATCGTGACTTTCATCAACTCTCGGACGCTGAAACGGTGGCCCTGCTTGGCCAGATTTCATCTGGCGCGCCAAGAGCCGGTCAAAAACGCCAGACACACAAACGGCAGGTGACGATCCCTCCACTCGGGCTTCTTGGCGACCTGACTGTTCCGCCAGACACGCGCGGGATCGTTGTCTTTGCCCACGGCAGCGGATCCAGCAGGTTAAGCCCACGCAACACTTATGTCGCGGACAAGCTGAACGCCCAAGGGTTTGCGACGCTCCTTTTTGACCTGCTGACGCCGCGCGAGGGGCTCGACAGGCGCAATGTCTTTGATATTCCTCTGCTGGCAGACCGTGTGATCGAGGCCTGTATGTGGGTCGCATCAGAGCCCGACATCGCAGATTTGCCTCTCGGCCTTTTTGGGGCCAGCACCGGCGCCGCTGCCGCACTTGTCGCGACAGCCGAATTGAAAGGAAAAGTCGCAGCAGTCGTGTCGCGCGGCGGACGCCCTGACATGGCGTTGGATCATTTGCCGATGGTGACCTGCCCGACCCTATTGATTGTGGGCAGCTTGGATCACGACGTTCTCAGGTTGAACGAAAAGGCACTTGCTGCGTTGACCTGCACCAAAGTTCTGGAAATCGTCCCCGGCGCAGGTCATCTTTTTGAAGAGCACGGCACCTTGGACAAAGCCATTGATCTGGCCGCCGCCTGGTTCAGGTCGCATCTTGCAGCTCAGGCCCCTGCTCGTCCGGCACCGCCACCAGAGCCGCCCAACGCGCCATCAATCTTGCGCGATGCGGCAGAGCCACTGCCCGAGATCACCGACTCTGCCTTTGCGAAGGCCTTTGACCGCTTTGGGTCGAAACGTGTCGTTCTGCTGGGCGAGGCATCTCATGGCACATCAGAGTTTTATCGCGCACGGGCCGCAATCACCCGCCGCCTCAACGAAGGGTCCAAGTCATTGTTATATTTCCTTTTATTTACATATAGTTGAACGGTTAACGCCTTGGGCTTGTGTCTATTTTGTGCCAAAAAGTACATCTGTGACGGTCGGATCGTCCATCGCGTGGGCATAGAATTTCATTACTGTTCCAACGTCTTTCCAGCCGCCGCGTACCGCAACAGTCTTTGGGTCTATCCCTGCCTGAAGCATCGAAGTTGCAAATCCGTGGCGGCAACAGTGGGGCGAAAGCTTTTCGATGCCCGCTCGCTCAATGACGTTGTTCCAGACCTGCCCCACGCTCTCGCCAGAGGCATACTGAAACACCAGACTGTCGGGTTTGCGGTTTGAAGGAATGTTCGCCAATGCCGCGATGACTGGCGGCGACAGGTGCGCGACGCGTTGGTCATCGATTTTGGTTTGATTTATCACGGCCTTCTTCTGAAACAGCTCAACGTCACCCCAGGTCAAAGAACATGCCTCACCACGTCGTGCTCCCGTGCCAAACATAAACAGGCACAACGCAGCCAAGTGGTGTAGCTCATCCTGCACCGCTTGCTGGGCGAAAGCTTCTACCCATGCCCGTGTGGCGGGGGTCTTTCTCTTGGCATTGACTTTGAACCGCTTCACCTTGATCCGCGCGCACCATTCCAAATCTGCTGCGTAGTTGATTATCGCCTGCGCCGGTACGATGCCTTGGCGGTTCAAAGTGGCGTTGGCTGCACCGGGATACAGCTTGCGGGCCATTTGGCGGATAGCCTCGCCTGTGATCTTCGGGACAAGCGTGTCCTTCCAATAGTCTTCAACACGGTCAAGAAATCGGTCGTCATGCACAGCCTGCCTATAGGCGATTGCGGCTTGGGCAAACGTCAGCGTGGCGCCCGGTCCATCAAGATGACTTTGCCACGCCTTTGCTTCGACTTCGGCTGCGATCCTTTCGGCGACCCTTTTGTCCGCTGTTCCCGTAGGGCCTCGTAATCGCCTACCGGCAACGGTGCCCCTGTAGCTATAGAGCTTGTTCCGTTTGAAGACTTTGAGCGGCATTCCATCGCCTCCATAAACGTGACCACATGATGATCCAACATAATAACTTTCTGACCAATTTTGCAAAAGCATCCGAGTTCGCGGACAGTGTCTGACACAAATCTAGGAGAAGCGGTAAGACGCTTCGCGAGGGCACGCGGCGTCGTATATGATGGCAAAATGTCACTCATCTTCTGGCACCTCGACCCAGCTTGGCTCGACCATGTTCCGTGCAATGTATTCATGAATGGCGTTTTGAGGCAGCAGGAAATTTGCCCCATTTCTCAAGAACCTAATGCTTCTCGTTGAGATCAATTTCCTGATCCGCTTCTCTGGCCAACCAGTCTCAGCTGCCAATTGTCTGGGGGTGAGCAGGGTACATTCGTTCATAGTTCTTTCCTCTTGATCAAATAGCAGTATGATTAGACAGAATACGTCGCAATAAGTTACGCTTGTCCAAATATGGGAACATTTGTCCGCATGTCAACTGTGTTGATCGGAATAGGCCAACGGATGCTGAGCGTGCGCAGCCAATTGGGCTATCCTCAAAGCAAGGTCGCTGCGATACTCGGGATCGCCGACAAGTCTTATAAAAATTATGAGCTTGAAAAGAGGGAGTTGCCACTGTCGGTCGCAGTCAAATTTTGCGAAGAGTTCGATAAGAACCTGATTTGGTTGGTCTATGGGAGTTCTGTCCCGGACAGTGAGCAATCAGCTCGCTTGGCCGGGGAAACCGCACAGGCAGTCTTTGAGCACGCGGATGCGAACGACAAATCCTTTTCCAGCGCAGAAATCCAAAAGTTTACCAGATACATTTTTGAGCAATCCCTCTCAAAGGGAACATCGCCGCAAAGCGAGGCAAAGCTGTTTTTTTCAGCCATTGGATAAGGCGAACGACTCAATGAAGCATCTAAAAGACCCAAACACGCCGATCAATAAATTCGCTAACTCCTTGCGCTTGATGGGCATCCTGCTTTTGGTCGCTAGCAGCATAGGCTTCATCTCGTATCGATCAGAGACAGGCAACTTTTGGGACATCTATACGCTCTT
>NZ_DASYOK010000172.1:0-3203 GCF_036007805.1 Yoonia sp. | reverse complement strand
TCTGCGCCAGGATCATCCGCAGGTGTGCCATCTGCACGCAATAGCTGGTGCGGCAACCCGACAGGGCTTTGCTGATAGAGCACCGCATAATGCGTCAGCGCCATCAGATAGGCGCCATAGTCATTGAAGTGGATATCATCTTTGAACAGATCTTCATGGCTGGCCAAAGGCCCCACCGGTCCCTGTGCTTCCAAGGCGCGCGCGAAAGCGGCCATGACCTGACCTCCGGGGATCAGGTACACCGGTTGTGGGGTCTCGGCCCGTGCAAGTGCCGGTCGCAGAATGGCATCTTCCCAGTATAGACCCAAATCCTGATCAAGACGTGTCAGCCAACCGGTCTCATCATTCAACGGATGCCATGTCTCATAGAGATAGACCGGTAAACCGCGGGCCTGGGCCTTGTCGGCCCAGCGATAAACATAGGTTGGGCTGTCAAAATACCGGATCGCATCCTTGATCTCGACCATTTCGGTCAGCACGAGCGCATCATAATCGCCGGACTCTACCGCTTCATGTGCGTCACGGTATTTTTCATGCGCGTTTTCCTCGGCAAAACCGTTGATCGCAACATCCGGTTCCCAGTGCGATTTCAGCGTCGCACCCCATCCCAACTGGCTGGCATAGTCGTGCCCCTCACCCCCCAACTGGGCAAGCATTGCAGGCATATCGCGCGCCACAAGACTATGGCCGATGTGAAAGACCTGCCGCGGGCCATCAGGCCGTGGGGCGGGTTCTGCATAGAGCGCTTCAAAGGCCTCTTTATCCAGCGGCGCAGGATCACGCGCATAAAGGCCAAGTGCGGCCAAGACAGCGACGGCGGGTGCAATAACAATTAACGCGATACGTTTAAACATAGGCAAGAGATAGGATCAGACCGCCTTCGATCAAGATCGCTCCTTTCAGGTTTGCAAGGGTGGGATCACCAACAACATGAAAGGTATCGTCGGTCATATCAAGCGTCACCGCGTCAAACCCGATGACCTTGCCGGTGAGAGGGTATTGGGCCTTATATACGGCTTCCTTGGCGCTAAAGATCATCTTTGAGGCAAGGCCCGGATCAGATTCACCCGCAAGCCACGCGCGCTCTGCCGGGGTGCAGATGACCGCGACCAGATCAGGGGCGAGTGGCGTTGCCGGTTCAACATCGACGCCCAGCACGGCGTAGTGCTCTTGCAAAGCGACAACGGATACGCAGCAGGTGTCACAATGGGCGATGGAACCCGACAGTCCCACAGGCCAGATGGGTGCGCGGTCACGTCCCTGCGGGATCGCGGCGGGCGCAAACCCGATCTCGGCCATAGCGGCGCGGGCGGCACTGCGCCCTGCCGCAAATTCGGTACGGCGTTTCGGGACGGCGCGGGCGACTGCGGCGGCCTCTTCATCCCAAAGCGCGGCGTCTTGGGCAGGATCGGTCACACCGATCCCGGCATGGGGGCCAAGCATTTGCCGCAGAGCCGCCCTGACCCCTTGCATCAGCGATTGCGCCTGCGCTCACGCATTTCACGGCGCCGGGCCATCGCGTCTTGGAGGGGGTCGCCGGTGGGTTGTGCAGCCGCAGGTGCCACCGCTGGCGGCGGCGTTTCGGCAGCGGGTTGCGGTGGTGCGGGCTTTGCGCCGACCTTTTGTGCCACGATCTTTGCCAAAGCGCCCAAGGTGGGCGCGCGGAAAATATCGGTGATCGACAGTTTCTGCACACCCATCGTTGACCGAATTTCGCGGTGAACCTGCACGGCCAGCAGGGAATGCCCGCCAAGATCGAAGAAGCTGTCTTTTGCCCCGATTTGCGGCACACCAAGTGTCGCAGACCAGATCGCGGCGATTCTGTCGCTGATCTCGGCCTCTGATCCCAGATCAACAGGGGCCGCAGGTGCCGTGGCTGCCGCGACCGGTGCAGGTGCAGCGGGGGCCTGCCCAAGTGTCGGCGCAGGCAGCGCTTTGCGATCGATCTTCTTGTTGGGCGTCAAAGGAAAGGCATCCAACGTCACAAAGTGGCGGGGCACCATATAGTCCGGCAGGGATTGCAGCATCTCCTTGCGCAACGCGGCCTCGTCCACCGCGCCATCGGCCAAGAGATAGGCAACCAGTTGCACCACCCCGGGCGTGTCCTCGCGCGCCACGACCACGGATTGCTGAACCGTGTCATGCCGGTCGATCACGCTTTCGATTTCGCCCAGTTCCACGCGGTACCCGCGCAGTTTGACCTGAAAGTCGGCCCGCCCCAGAAAATCAAGCCGCCCGTCAGGGCGCCAGCGGGCCAGATCACCGGTGCGATACATCCGCCCATCAGCAAAGGGATTGGGCAGGAAGCGTTCGGCGGTCAGTTCATCGCGCTGGAAATAGCCCCGCGTCACACCTGCGCCGCCGATATAGAGTTCGCCCGGAACGCCAATCGGCACCGGCTGCATGGCATCATCCAGCACATAAACATGCGTATTTGCGATAGGCGTGCCGATCGGCACGGCACCCTGCCCCGCTTCGGCAGTTTGAGTGGTTGACCAGATCGTTGTTTCTGTCGGCCCGTACATGTTTTCGACATGCCCGCCAGTCACTTGGCGCAGCTCATCCGCGAGAGCTCCGGGCAGGGCTTCACCCCCGACCATCATATGCTTGATCCCCGACAGCGCCGCGCGTGCCTCGTCATTCATGGTCAGCATTTGCGCCATGGAGGGCGTGCATTGCAGATGCGTCACCTGATGGCGGGCGATCTGGGCCGCGATGGAATAATCGCCCTGTGCGACCTCCTGATTGCTGGCCGCCACGACCTTTGCCAGCGGTTTCAGCCCTTCCAGAACAAGGTCCACGTCAATGCCATAATCAATCAGGCAAGCCACTTCGGTCACGCCAATGGCCTTCACCTCTTTGACCCGTTCAATGGCATCCTCGACCGTGCCGAACAGCCCGCTGTCGTTGAAATAGCGCTCAAAGGCGAATTCCAGAATCCCGTCCATCTCGTCCTCGTCGAGCGAGCCGAGATCAATCTGCATAGGGTTTTCGACACCTTTGGGCTTTTTGAACGCAGGAAAGGCCCAGGCGTATTGCTTGATCAGACCAGCAGCAGCGCGCAGATAGTCCTTCATCGGCTCACGGGCGATTTCGCGGGCGTGGTCGCGGGTGTCCGACAGGAAGCTGTGCAGCATCAAGGTGACGGTGAAATCTTCGGGATTATGGCCTGCCGCGCGCAAGGCATCGTGATAGATCACGAT
>NZ_DASYOK010000171.1:0-2645 GCF_036007805.1 Yoonia sp. | reverse complement strand
CACGTCGGATCGGCTGTTCTTTCTCGTCGTCTTTGGCGGTCTAACGGTGTCAGACGCAAGTTTCCAATCACGCGTTGATGATAGGGTATTTTCTGCCAACGTCGAGTAACGTCTTGCGAGCCCGCCTTAGGAAAACGGGTTCTCGGGGTAGGTCACACCCGCCAGATATAATCCCTGCGGGGGGCAAACCGGACCACAGGCTGCACGATCTTTCGCCGCCAACGCCGCCCCGACATCGTCCGGCGTCCACGCGCCTGCACCAACGCGTTCGAGCGTGCCGACAAAGCTGCGCACCTGATTGTGCAGGAACGAACGTGCCCGCACATGGAACCGGTATTCGGTGCCATGATCATGCGGCAACACCTCGATCCACAATTCATCCAAGGTCTTTACCGGACTTTTCGCCTGACAGATCGAGGACCGGAAGGTCGTGAAATCATGTTGGCCCAACAGCTGATCCGCCCCCGCCTGCATCGCTGCTGCGTCAAGCGGATGGTTGACCCGCCACATCTGTCCCGCCTCAAACGTCAGTGGCGCGCGCCGCGACATCAGGCGAAAGAGATACCGCCGTTCCACTGCGTCAAACCGCGCATGCCAATCGTCATCAACCTGTGCACAGGCCACAATCGCGACAGGCGCAGGCTTAAGGTGGAAATTCAATGCCTCTGACAAGCGGAACGGGTCCCAGTCCTTTTCCAGATCACAATGCGCCACCTGCCCTGTGGCATGGACCCCTGCATCGGTACGCCCGGCGGCGGCAATCGTGTGCGCACACGGCTCCAGCTTGGCCAAAGCCGCTTCAATCGCGCCCTGAACGGAAGGCTGATCATTCTGCCGCTGCCACCCTGCAAAGGGTGCGCCATGATATTCAACAAGAAGGGCATAACGGGGCATTTGACCGGATTAGGGGGAGCATCGGGCAAAATCAATCCCTACACATCGCGTCACAGCGTGCCTATCTTCAATCAAAGCACTGAAAGGGCCGATTTTGGTTATCGCAGCAATCGCAGATCAGATCACGCGCACTGTCGAGGGCGTGGGCCATACGCTGACCGCCCCTTTCAGCGATCCGGTGATCCGCCTAGGCGTCACAGGCCTTTCGCGCGCGGGCAAGACGGTTTTCATCACCTCACTTGTCGCCAATCTGATGGACCGCGGGCGTATGCCCCAGCTTGAGGCGGCGGCATCAGGGGCGATCCGCACGGCCTATCTGCAACCTCAGCCTGACGACACCGTGCCGCGCTTTGCCTATGAGACCTATCTGGCCCAACTGACCGCGCCCGACCCAAGCTGGCCACAAGGCACACGCCAGATCAGCGAGCTGCGGCTTTCCCTGCGCGTCCAGCCCAGCGGTCTGTTGTCCGGCCTCTCCGGCCCCCGCACCGTGCATATCGACATCGTGGACTATCCCGGTGAATGGCTGCTGGACCTTGGCCTGCTTGACCAAACCTATGCGGAGTGGTCACAAGCAGCGCTCGACCGCGCCAAAGGCCGGCCCGGGGGTGACGATTATGTTGCATTGGTTGCAGGCATCGACCCCACAGTCCCGCTTGATGAACCTCAAGCACAGGCACTGGCCGAACGCTTTACCGCCCACCTGAAAGAGGCCCGCGAAGCAGGCTTTTCCGACTGCTCGCCCGGTCGGTTTCTGCTTCCCGGTGATCTTGCCGGATCGCCTGTCCTTACATTTGCACCACTGCCCGACGCCCGCTATCCGCGCGGGTCATTGGGCCGCGAATTTGAGCGGCGCTTTGAAAGCTACAAACGCAATATCGTGCGCCCGTTCTTTCAGGATCATTTCGCCAAAATCGACCGCCAGATCGTGCTGGTCGATGTGCTGGGTGCCATCCATGCGGGGCCCGCCGCCCTTGACGACCTGCGCAATGCCATGGCGCGCATCCTCGGGGCCTTCCGCCCCGGGCGCAACGCCTTCCTGACCCGCATTTTCCAAGGCCGCCGTGTCGAAAAGATCCTGTTCGCCGCCACCAAAGCCGACCACCTGCACCACAGCCAGCACCCGCAACTGACCGCGATCACCCAAGCGCTCTTGCGTGAGGCCAAAGACCGCGCCGATTTCGCGGGCGCGCAGACCGCCGCCATGTCGATCGCTGCCCTGCGCACGACGGTCGAGGAAACCGTCGACCATAAGGACGGCCCGCTTGATGTTGTTCGTGGTCGCCTGCGCGACACCAACAAACAAGCCGCTTTCTACCCCGGCAAACTGCCCGATGATCCTACGCATCTGCTTGCCCCCGCACGGGAAGGGTCCGACAAATGGCTGGACGCGGATTACAGCATCATGAACTTTGCCCCCGCGCCCCTGACCCGCAGACCCGGCGACGGACCACCCCACATCCGGCTGGATAAGGCCGCGCAGTTCCTGTTCGGAGATCGCCTATGACCCGCGGCCCTGTCCTGATCGACCTCGACGGCACCGAGGCAGCACAGCCCGACACGGCCCCCGCCGTGCCCGATGTGCCGCAGGGTGCAGCGATGCAACATGTCGCGGCAATTGCAACGCGCCGCCCCTCACGTCTCGCGCGCTGGTTCTGGTCGGTCACAATTGCCCTGACAGGCTTTGTGGTGTCACTGGCCGCATGGGATTACATCAACACGCTCCTCGCGCGCTCGCCCATTCTGGGCGG
>NZ_DASYOK010000170.1:0-7301 GCF_036007805.1 Yoonia sp. | reverse complement strand
GGCAGCTTTACCCGCGCACCGGTCGAGGAAGGGGTTTTTGCCTTTAACTGCCACCGCTTCTTCATGGAAAACCCGTCTCTATCGGGTCGTGGTTCCGCAGGGGCATCCGATGTGCCGCAGTTGACGCATACGGATGATTAGCGACTGCTAGTCAAACCCGACCGCATTGCCGCTGCGCCGGAAATCTTCGAAGCCGGTGTAAAGAACTGAATTTCTACAGAGAAATGATTCATCCTGCTGCTGCATTTGCGTTAACAGCTTTTCGAGCGCGACGTACTCGGAAGACCCACTAGCATAGCTTCCGGTTTCGATAGCCCACTGAATACGTTGCGCAATCGCACCATTGAATTTGTAGTGCCGCAGCGGCAACAGGTACTTTGTTGACGCCTGCAATCCGACAGAATGTGGTGAACTCAACCATTCTCCCTCAGCCCAACGCAGGAAGGCCGGTTTTCGTATATTGTTATATCGCTTAGGCGGAAGGCCAATTCGTGCCGCAATGCGGCGGTCAAACCAGTTCGCTTTGGTATTCACGCCGTGTGCTTGCATCAACCGTGCACGGACACCTCCGTATTTGACCGACGGTCCTTTATGCTTACGCAGCCTCAAGTGGCACTTGCCATCAAAGAACCATTTCTGGTCAAAATCGACCATTGCGTCGCCACGCATTGAAAGGAGTTCACGTGCCGTCGCAGGATACATGTCGAGCATGACTGACCAAACAGCGCGCTCGGCGTTTGTGCCTAGCTGCGCAGCGAGATCCTGCAGTGTCATCCCTTCCGGAAGGTCCAAGAACTCATCGGCGTCAAGGTGAAGGGACCAAACGTCAATACAGAACTTTCGCAGGAGTAGGTTCCGCCAGATCGTCATGATCTTTGTGCCCATCAAATCGGACCGCCCGTCACCGTCTGTTGAAACGCTATCGCCAAACCGCCAACCGCTGTGCAGAACAACGACGTCCGCCTGTGCGGCAAGATAATCTCTGGTGCCGTCATCTGACTGGTCATCAATGAATATGAACCGATCAACCCCCAACCCGCGGTAGTGCGGCAAGAACGCAGGCAGGAAGTGCATTTCATTGTGGACAATGCCGGTCAATGTGAAGGTGTGCGGCAGGTCTATGTCGCCCGAGACAACGGTTAGATCATCGAACTGTTTCAGCACGTCGTCGTTCATGAAAATTGGTCCCCGCTGCGTCGAATTCCGCTCTCGTCGCCCTTAAGAAGAGCTATAACCAGCCAGCAGGTCCCGATAGCAAATCCGGCCAAGCCTGTCATGATGTGAATGGCCGTCGCGATAGTTCTCACAACAGTTGACACAAGCACAGGATCAGGAACTTTTATTCGAAACCAACTGCAATGCCTGTACGCTGGAAATCCTTGAAGCCTGTGTAAAGCACTGATTTGGCGTAGCGGAAATCATCATCGGAGATGGATATTGCTTCAAGCAAGCGTGAAAGATCATGATATTCGCTGCCTCCGTTCGGATGGATGCCTGTTGACGTCGCAACAGAAATGCGCTGATGAATAGGCCCGTTGAATTTGTAGTGCCGCAGTGGCAGCAAGATGCGGGCAGAGGTCTCCACACTGACGGAATGCGCACTGTTAAAACGCATCCCCGGTGTCCCGCGCAATAACACTGGCTTGCGGATCGCGTTATAGCGCGGCGGCGGGAGGCCGAGCAGTGCTCTTAATCGGATCTCTAATCGGGTCTTCTGACGATTGAGGTCATGCTTGGCCAGCAGGCGGGCGCGACTGCCCGGGTAGACTGTCTTGGGCGCCTTGCCTTTCCGCAGACGCAGGTGTTCTTCGCCATCAAAATACCACGGCTTTTGCAAGTCGATGAGGGGATCACCGGCCATTTCTGCCAGATCCGAGAGAGTGGCCGGATACATGTCGATCATGGCAGCCATGACCGCGCGTTCATTATCCTCACCCAAGGTGTCGGCCAATTGACTGATGGACATGCCCTCGGGCAGATCGAGAAACTCATCGGCATCAAGGTGTAACGACCATTGATCCAACGCGTATTTTTCGACCAAGAGCATCCGCCAGACCAACTCTAAGCGTTGATGCGGCAATCCAAGGGTCGCGGCGTCTTCTGCGTCAATCCTGTCGCCGTATTTCCGGTTGCTTTTCAGCACCATCACATCCGCTTGCGCGTCCAGAAATTCTGCTGTGCCGTCGGTTGAACGGTCGTCAACGAAGATGAACCGCTCAACCCCCAATTTGCGATAGTGGTCCAGAAAAGGTGGGAGAAAATGCATTTCATTGTGCAGCAGGGCCGATAACGTGAACCCCGGACCATCCGTTAAATCGCGTGAGACAATCCGGAAATCATCATATTTCTTGAGCGCGTCGTGCATCGTATTCCCAGTTGCGTACATGTATCTGCAAGACCTCTACCGCATTGCAGGCGCCAAAGGCAATTTCAGTCAATACGGGGCGGGCAGTTGACGCATGCGGATGATTGATTGATACCCTTCCCCTGGGGATGAAGACCGAGGGTTCCGATGACACAAGCGCCTGCCGAGGAAACAATCGACTGGGGGCCGTTCGGGCGTCCTCTGTTTGAGGATGCCGCCGCCAAACGCCTCAGCCGCGTGGGTGTGATTGACGTGGGCTCCAACTCGGTCCGTTTGGTGGTGTTTGATGGCGCGGCCCGCTCGCCTGCCTATTTCTACAACGAAAAAATCATGTGCGCGCTGGGTGCGGGCCTGTCCCAGACAGGGCACCTGAACCCTGAAGGGCGCGTGCGGGCGCTGTCGGCGATCCGCCGGTTTGCGGCACTGGCCGAAGGGATGGGCATTCCGCCCCTGACGGCGGTGGCCACCGCAGCAGTACGCGAAGCCAGCGACGGCAAGGAATTCCAGGACGAGGTTTTGCGCGAAACGGGCGTCAAGCTCTGGATCATCGACGGACAGGAAGAGGCGCGCTTGTCGGCGCAAGGTGTCTTGCTGGGCTGGCCTGGCAGCTATGGGCTGGTTTGCGATATCGGCGGGTCCTCGATGGAGCTTGCGGATCTGGCCGATGGCCGTGTGGGCAATCGCCTGACCTCAGCGCTGGGGCCGTTGAAGCTGCGCGAAATCAAAGGCGGGCGCGCAGCGGTCAAAGCCTATGTGCGCGAAACCATGGCGCAACTGCATGACCAGATGGGCAACGCCACGGGGATGCGCCTGTTTCTGGTCGGCGGGTCCTGGCGGGCCATTGCACGGGTCGATATGGAACGGCGGGGCTATCCGCTGACGGTGCTGCACGAATACCGGATGAGCGCGCGGCAGATCAGCAAGACCGCCGAATACATCCGGCAATCCGACCTGACCGAACTGCGGGCACGCTGCAATATCTCGGACAGCCGCATGACACTTGTCCCCCTCGCGACGATTGTCCTCAAAGAACTGATGCGCACGTTCAAGCCCAAGGATGTGGCGGTATCTTCCTACGGGATCCGTGAAGGGATGCTTTATGAGCAGATGCCCCGCGCGCTGCGTGAACGCGACCCGCTGATCGAGGCCTGCCGCTTTGTCGAAGCAAAAGACGCCCGCCTGCCGGGCTTCGGGCGGGTCCTGTATGAATTCATCAAGCCCTTGTTTCCACGCGCGAACTGGCAACGTAAACGGATTATCAAAGCGGCCTGTCTGCTGCATGATGTCAGCTGGCGCGCGCACCCCGATTACCGTGCCGAGGTGACATTCGACAACGCAACACGCGCCAATCTGGGTGGATTGAAGCATTATGAGCGCGTATTCCTCGGACTTGCGCTGATGAACCGTTACACCGGCAAAGCGGCGAATTCACGGTTTACGCCGCTTTTTGAAATGCTCGATGAAGGCCAGATAAAAGAGGCCGAAATACTGGGTAAAGCGATGCGCCTTGGGGCCATGCTCTGGCTGACGGCAGATGAAGAGCCAGGCACGTTGAAGTGGAAGCCGCAAAAACGCGAACTGAAGCTGAGCCTGACCGAACACGCCCGACCGCTTTTTGGTGAGGTCGCACAAGCACGGTTTGATGCATTGGCCATGGCAATGGATGCGACCAGCACCGTCGAATTCACCAAGTAATCGAGACCGCATGCAAGATGGCGGCGGCCACCCGCCTGATTCCACCGTCCACCTGACCTAAGGACGATTGCTAGACGTTGTTGCCACAGTCAAAATTCAACAATAATTCCAAAAAATAGAAACTGTTTCCGTTAAGTGGGATTTTTTCGGCACATAATTTAACTGAAGATTAACAAACGCGATTTAGACACGCAAAAGTCAGATTTCCGCCTCATTTGACTAGATTTTGTGGCATGATCGGCAGAGGTTAGGAACACGGGTGGTTCTTACCTGTGTTTTTAAAATTCTGCCGTGTTGGCAGAGAAGTGATTTTGGATGGTAAACGTGGTACACGACGCAGTCAGATTTGATGTTGCAACAGCGGCAACGAAAGGTGAACGGGACTATCAGGAAGACAGTCTGATCGCCAGCTTCCCCCAAGGACAAGAAACCGGTTTTGCAGTTTTGGCCGATGGCATGGGCGGGCACATGTGCGGTGATGTGGCCAGTGCGCTGGTGATGTCCGAGGTATTTAGCCAGATCAAGATGAACGAAATGCTGCTGGGCAAACGCATTACCGACATCTCGAGCATTCTTCACATGACAGCAACCGCCGCCAACGACCGCATCAGCCAATATGTCAAGGAGCGCCCTGATTCATATGGCATGGGTGCCACGCTCTTGGCGACTGTGATCCGCGGGGATGAGCTTTACTGGGTGTCGGTCGGCGACTCGCCGCTTTATCTGTACCGTGACGGTGTCTTGACCCAGCTGAACCAAGATCACTCGATGGCGCCGCAAATTGACATGATGGTCAAGGTCGGCGCGATGTCCGAAGAGGTGGGCCGCGACCACCCTGACCGCAATACACTGACCTCCGCGATTGCCGGTCACGCCATCGCCAAGATCGATTGTCCGGACACACCGAAAACCGTGCAGGCGGGCGATATCATCATCGCGGCAACGGATGGGCTCCAGTTTCTGTCAAATGACACGATTGCCGCGATCCTGAAAGAGACGCACAGCAAGCGCAGCATGGATATTTCCAGCGCTCTGCTGGCCGCTCTGGACGAACTTGCAGATCCGGATCAAGACAATACCGCGTTCACTGTGGTCAAACTTGGCGCAAGCCGGCACGTCGCCCTGTCCGACACCGACCACATGGAAGGATCGGCACTTTTCCAGCGTCACGATGCGACTTCACGCAAAGCCCCCGTGTTGGAGACTGTGGCCACCAATCCCGCGCTAAAGGCGACGGCGGTGCAGGATCCGATCGATATTCCCAAGAAGCGCGTGATCCGTCTGGTCACATCGCAAACGCTGGATTTCGAGCAAACAGAGGCACCGGTGGAAACCGGCGCACCGGTCACGCCGAACAAGCCGCAAGGCAACACAAGCTGGTATCGCCGCCGTACATCAAACGACTAGGCGCGCATTAAAGCTCTATTTCACCCTTGTCCGGCGCGGGCTCCCACGCAGGGGCGTCCGGGCTGCGGCGCATGATGATATCGCCATTGGGCAGGATTTCGGGCGCTTCATAATAGCGAAGATCGTCAATCCGTTCGAGCAGTTCGCCAAAGGCCGGACCGACCGATTGGACAAATTCACCAAAGGCGGGGCCCATCTGTTCAACGTTATCCCGGAGCGCTTCCAGCGCAGGTTCCATTTCTGACATCAAGCCGCGCATCAGCATCCGCGCGCCCTCTTCCATAAGGTCGAGACCTTCGCCCATGTCGCTTTCGGGTGCATCCTCTGCCGTGGCAGGCGCACACAAAAGCGCCGCAGCGACCGTGAGTGCCAGAATCTGTTTCATAGAATTAAAATAGGAATACGCGGGTGCGATTACAAATCACAAATCAATATCAAGCACGACGGGGAAGTGATCCGACGCCAACAATAGCGCCTCGCGCACCGCATCGTCCGCATTGCAATCAGGATGATCAAAAGGATGCCAAATCTGCCATCTTGGTGACTTTGCCTCCAAACTTGGCGACACCATGATATAATCAAGCAATACCTGCAGATAGGGCTGTCCTTTGCGTGCAAACCGTGCGGTCGTCGGTGGTGGATCTGTTCTGCGCCCCAACACCATCTGTGCATGCGGATCAAAAAGCCGCGTTTCGCCATTCTCGCCCAGAACAATCTCGACCCCTGAACGCCCGAAGAGCTTTTCATACTCGTCAAGGCCCGGACCGTCATTGAAGTCGCCCAGCACAATCAGATCGTCACCAGCCGCCAGATGCTGTTCCACGCGTTTGCGCAGCCAGATGCATTGCGCCAGCTGTTTGCGGCGGTTGTGGATCGAAATCCGTGTGGCCTCTGCCGTGTTGCGCGCACCATGTGGCGCTTTCGATTTGGCGTGTACCCCGATCAGGCGCAGCGGCCCGCTTGGCGTTGTCATCGCAAGTTCAAGCGGCGGTTTTGACCAGACAATGGGGTCAGGATGGGCGTCAAAATCGACGTCCATCCGGAATTCCCCATCAAAGCGCGGTGCGTCAACATCGCTTCGCGGGTCATGCCGTGCTGAAACAACATCAGGGTCGAACAGCAGCGCGATTTCCTGCTGGGTGTCGTTGGTAAAGCCCGTCACCGCCTCACGCGCGCGCAGATCGAAACGTGCGGCGAAATTTTCCAGTGCCACCCGCGCATCGCGATGGTTGCTTGTATCGGGGGCCTCGATGATCATCACCGCATCCGCGTCCATCGCAGCAAAGACCACACCCAAGCCGGCAATCTGCTCGGCCTTGGTGACATCCCAGCGTGCCGACCATGTGCCGTCCTCAATCAGCCTGTCATGGCGGTCAAAAAGACTGTTGAACCATTCCACATTGTAGGTCGCGATCCTCACGCGTGGTTCCCCTGGATCTCTTCCCAGGCACGGTTGATCGCGACCATCCGCCGTTCAGCCAGCTTTACCGCCTCTTCCGGCACGCCCCGCGCCATCATCTGGTCAGGATGGGTATCGCGCACCAATTGCCGCCATGCCGCGCGGATCTCGTCCTTTGACGCCGACGGCTCCACCCCCAGGACATCGTAGGGGTCGCGCTCTGCTTCATCCACAAACTGGGCGCGGATGCCGCGAAAGCGGCGTTCGTCAAAGCCGAAAATGGCAGCAACATTTTGCAGGAAATCGTCTTCCTTTGGATGATAAAGACCGTCGGCCAAGGCAATGTGAAACAGCCCCTCCAGCAGGTCGCGCAGCGGGCGCACGTCATCGCCGTACATGGCCTTGATGCGGCGGGCGTAGATATCATAACCCGCC
>NZ_DASYOK010000169.1:0-16925 GCF_036007805.1 Yoonia sp. | reverse complement strand
TGGTGGAACACCGGCACACGATTGAACCGCATACCGGTATTCCTGAAAACCTGATCCGCGTGTCGGTCGGGATCGAGGATATCGGCGACCTCATCGCCGATTGGGATCAGGCGCTGGGCTAGTCCTCGGTCGGACCGCCAGCCTCTTTCCAGTCGCCGATACCGCCAACGTTGATCACGTTCTTGTATCCCATGTCCTTCAGCGTTTTGCCAGCCAACGCGGCCTGTCCGCCTGCGCCACAGACAAGGCAAAGCTCGGCGTCTTTGTCGAAAATAGGTTTGTGGAACTGCGATTCGGGGTCAGCTGCAAACTCAATAAACCCGCGCGGCACACGGTGGGCACCGGCAATCGTCCCTGATTTTGCGATATCAGCGCTATCGCGCACGTCGATAAAGGTGGCGTTGCCCTCGGCATGTTTTGCAATCGCCTGTTCGGCGGTGATGCGCACAACATGCGCGTTGGCTTCTTCTAAAAAATGCTTGGCGGATTTCATGCTTTGTCTCCCGTTATTCCTGTCAAAATGTAAGGCATACAATTCAAATTGCCACAGCCAAAAAAAACGCCCGGGCACGAAGCCCGGGCAAGTCCAACAGGGAGGTGGAGATATAACCCGATCTCCAGCGGGAACTTGGGACCCGGTGATCAGGGGAGGGAAAGAACCAAAATCACCGGGTTGGAGTACTACGCAACCAACCTATAGCCCCCGGATTCGGTCACAAGAAGGCGCGCATTTGACGGATCTGGTTCTATTTTTTGGCGAAGACGGTAAATATGTGTCTCTAATGTGTGCGTGGTCACGCCCGCATTATAGCCCCAAACCTCGTGCAAAAGCACGTCTCGGGCGACAACACCGTCTGTCGCACGGTACAGGTATTTGAGGATATTTGTCTCTTTTTCAGTCAGGCGAACCTTCTTGTCATCCTCTGTCACAAGCAGCTTTTGGGCGGGTTTGAACGTATATGGCCCGAGCTGGAAAACAGCATCTTCAGACTGTTCGTGCGTGCGCAACTGGCTGCGGATACGGGCTAGAAGTACAGGGAATTTGAATGGCTTACTGACATAGTCATTCGCGCCGGCATCAAGGCCCAGAATGGTGTCTGCATCGCTGTCCTGCGCGGTTAGCATGATGATCGGGCATTTCACGCCCTGCTTGCGCATCAGGCGGCAAAGTTCGCGCCCGTCGGTATCCGGCAGACCCACATCGAGGATCATCAAGTCATACAGGCCCTCTTTGGCCTTGATCATCGCGTTGGCACCATCGTCTGCCTCAAAGACGTCAAAATCTTCGGTCATCAACAGTTGTTCGCCCAGCGCTTCGCGCAGGTCATCGTCATCATCGACCAATAGAATCTTTTTGAGCTGTCCCATGACATCCTCCTTGGTTACGCCATTAGATTTGTGTTCTTGATACGTCCGGGACAACCAATCCCTTCACCCTTTCACACGGACGTGTGATTTTTCGTGCAAATGTTTCACTTTCCTGCGCAAACGGCTATCACTTGAAACAAATCACAGGCGAACGCAGATGGCATTTGGCCCCGATATCACAGAACGACTGGCGCGGGCCCGCGCTGACCTGCGCATGGGCGTCCCCGTTGTGCTGGAAGGCGGCGCCTTGGTGCTGGCTGCCGAAACACTGGATGCGGCCCGTCTGGCCGATCTGCGCGCTTTGGGTGGACCGGCGGTGCTGGCCGTAACAGGGCGACGGGCCGAGACCCTCAAGGCGCGCGCCTATGACGGCGATATCGCGCGGATCGTTCTGCCACCCGACGCGACAATCAACTGGGTCCGCACTGTCGCAGACCCCGCCGACGATCTGCGCGCACCCATGAAAGGCCCGCTGAAAACCCTGCGCGACGGCGCGGCCGACTTGCACCGCGCCGCCATTGCGATGGTCAAAGCTGCGCGCCTCCTCCCCGCTGCTGTCGTCTTGCCATTGGAAAATGCAGCGGCTTTTGCCAGCCAGAACAATCTGACGCTGATCCCTGCCGATGCCGCGCTCGACACAGGCCTGAGCCCCCTGCATCCGATCATCTCGGCCAGGCTTCCGCTTGAGGTCTCCGAGGCCGGACGCCTGCACATCTTCCGCCCCGATGACGGGGCCGAAGAACACTATGCCGTCGAAATCGGCACACCTGACCGCAGCAAACCTGTGCTCTCGCGTCTGCATTCTGCCTGTTTTACGGGTGACCTTCTGGGATCGCTCAAATGCGACTGCGGCCCGCAATTGCGCGGCGCTCTGGCGCAAATGGGCGCGGAAGGGGCAGGGGTGCTGCTCTACCTCAACCAGGAAGGCCGCGGCATCGGTCTTGCCAACAAAATGCGCGCCTATTCGTTGCAGGACCAGGGGTTCGATACGGTCGAGGCAAACCACCGCTTGGGCTTTGAAGACGATGAGCGTGACTTCCGGATCGGCGCGGAAATTCTCAAACGGATGGGGTTCAAGGCGGTACGCCTGCTGACCAACAACCCCGCCAAGGTCGCGCGGATGGAACATTGCGGTATCGAAGTCACGGAGCGGGTCCCGCTAAAGGTGGGCGGGAACGTGCATAACCACGCCTATCTTGCCACAAAAGCCGCGAAATCAGGGCATTTGTTGTAACGCTCCGATGTCGGTCAGGCGTGCCAAAGCTGACGTTTGCTACCTTATCGCTCCGTTAATCTGTAAGGCGTATCGCCAGATCAACTATTCAGCCGGGTAGCCCGTCGATCCTTTCGACGGAGGCAAGATCATCGTCCCAGTGGGCGCGATCGGCAAAGCATATATGTGCGTTAGGTTGTATGCCGGTCGGGCTATCAAGTGACCCTGCCGGCACGACAAGCACGCCATCATTCGCCTGAGAAAATGGCAGCGCAGAGCCGCAATTCGTGCAGAAACACTTCCTGTGTTGCGATCCGCCAAGTCTAAATTCCTTAACGTTTTCCTCGCCTGACAACCACGTCATCTTTGCCGTGGAAGAAAACAGGTTGGCCGCATGGGCTGAGCCCGTATCCTTGCGGCACCGCCCGCAATGACACAGAAAAAAGCTTTCGAATTCTCCCGATATACGGAATTTCACAGCACCACACAGGCACTGTCCGGTCGTCAGATTATCCATTTACAGTCTCTTGAGATATGACAGCCAGGCCGTCAGTCGCATGTAGCCTGTTCGGTTCCTAGCTTTGCGCAAGGCCAGCGTCAAACAGGGTGCCGCAGACAAAGAGGTTTTCGGCTGCTGACACGTCTTCGTTCCTTCGCTATCTCTCACACATGAAACAAACCGACCTAGTCCTGACCCCCACCCACCTGCGGTTTCTGAACCGCCGGTTTCCCTGCACCATCGGGCGCGGGGGGCTGACCCATCGCAAGAAAGAGGGCGATGGTGCGACGCCGCGTGGCACGCATCGCCTTGTGGGGATGCTCTACCGCCCTGACCGCATGGCGCGGCCTGCGGATTGGGCGCTTCCGATTGGCCCCTCTGATCTGTGGTCTGACGATCCCAAACATGAGGACTACAACCTCATGGTCCGGGCACCCTATCCGCACAGCCATGAACGCCTGCGCCGCGCTGATCCGATGTATGATCTGGTGATCCTGACCGACTGGAACTGGCCCTATGCGGTCAAGGGGCGCGGTTCGGCGATTTTCCTGCACGCCTGGCGCGGTCCGGGGCGGCCCACGGCGGGTTGCGTGGCGTTTCGCCCTGACCATTTGCGCTGGATTGCCGCCCGTATCCGTCACGAAACGCGGCTTGTTATCGCATAACCGCTGGCATTGCTTCAATTCTTGGGCCAAACCACAAAGGCACGCCCCATGAAATACCAAGGCCCGTTTATGACCCCTGAAGAAATCGCAGACCTGCCCTATCGTCCTTGTGTCGGCATCATGCTGGCCAATCCGCGCGGACAAGTTTTTGTCGCCCAGCGCAAGGACCGCGATACCGACGCGTGGCAAATGCCCCAAGGTGGCGTGGACAAGGGCGAAAACTGCCGTGACGCGGCCCTGCGCGAGCTGGAAGAAGAAACCAGTTTGCCGCCAAAACTCGTCACGATCGAGGCCGAGAGTGCGGGCCTGATCCGCTATGATCTGCCCCTTGATCTGGTGCCCAACATCTGGAAGGGCCGCTACCGCGGGCAAGAGCAGAAGTGGTACCTGATGCGTTTTCACGGCATGGACCACCAGATCAATCTGGACACCGAAACGCCCGAATTCACCGCGTGGCAGTGGATGGCCCCCGATCAACTGGTGGGAAGCATCGTGCCCTTCAAACGTGCCGTCTATGAGCAGGTTTTGGCAGAATTCGGCCCGAAACTCTGAAGCCGCCAAAGGGTTTCTCAAGGATTCCACCATACGATACGTCAAAGCCTGAAGACAAACAGAGGATCACGCGGATGAAATCCCATCTTCTTGCCGCAGCCCTTACGATTGTGAGCGGGCAGGCCCATGCGCTCAGTTGTATGCGGCCTGATCCCATCCTGACGTTCCAGCAGCTCGCGGATGCACCCGAAACCTACTTCGTGCTTTATGGGCAATTGTCATTCAACGAAGTAAACTTGCCGCCTGCGGTGATGGAAAAACAGATGCACACGCCAGCACCGATTCCCGTACGTTTCGTTGGGCACGGCCTGTCGCCTGACGGCTTTACGATCGACTATGTCGCCGACCTTGTCCTGCAAATCGGCTGTGCCGGCCCGTGGTGCGGGACGGCACAAAGCGGCGTCGATGCCGTTTATTTCGTCGAAGCAACCGATCCGCCGCTGACCATTCAGGCCGGCCCCTGCGGTGGGCGCATCTTTGAAGAGCCGACGCCGGCCATCTTGCATGCACTCACGACATGTATGCAGGGCGGTGATTGCTCAGCGCAGCCTTTGCAATAACGCAAAAGACGGATGCCCGTCAGCGGGCAGGCCGATGCTGCGCTGATAGGCGCGGATCGCGGCACGGCTGTTCGGCCCGATCCGCCCGTCAACACCCCCTGTCGAGAACCCCGCGTCCGTCAGCCGCTGCTGCAACTCACGCCGTTCGGCATTCCGCAAGCGGCGCTCATCGGCGGGAAAGGCCGCCTGAAACGGCCCCGCGCCACGGATCCGGTCGGACAGGTGGCCGACACCGATGATATAGGCCTCGGCATTGTTATAGCGGCTGATCACATCATAGTTGCGGAACAGCATAAAAGCAGGGCCACCCGCGCCGGTTGGCGTGGTCAGGGTCGCATCGCCGTAGTTTGGCACCGCCCGCCCATCGACACCCACGACACCACCGCGCGCCCAATCGGCAGGGCTACGGGTCACGGCCCGCCCCGTTTGTTCATAGTCAAACCCCTGCGGCAGGCGTACCTCGACCCCCCAAGGCTGGCCTTTGCGCCAGTTGAAGCGCCGGAAGTAGGCCGCTGTCGAGGCAAGCGCATCGGTGGGATCATCCGCCCAGATGTCGCGCCGCCCGTCGCCGGTGAAATCCACGGCATAGGCCTCATAGGATGTCGGAATAAACTGCGTATGCCCCATCGCACCGGCCCAGGACCCTGTCATATTTGCTGGCGCCACATCGCCGTTCTGCAAAATCTTCAAGGCCGCAATCAGTTGGCTTTCAAAGAACTGACCGCGCCGCCCGTCATAGGCCAGTGTCGCAAGGGTCGAGATCAAGGGCGTGTCGCCGCGCCGCGACCCATAGTTGCTTTCCATACCCCAAACGGCCGTGACGACCGATGGTTCAACATCAAACTGCGCCTCGATCTGGGCCAGCACATTGGCGTAGCGCCGCACCATTTCGCGCCCGGTGGTGACGCGGGTCTCGGACACAGCAGAGGCCATATAATCGGCCAAGGGGCGCACGAATTCGGCCTGATTGCGGTCGCGTTCGATACTGTCGGGCAGATAACTCACATTGGCAAAGGCCGCGTCAAAGGTGCGATCAGAAATCCCTGCATTGCGCGCACGACTGCGAAAGCCCGCGATCCAGTTCGGAAAACCTGCGGCGTTTGCGCTGGCCATCTGGGGCAAAGCCAAAGCGGACAAACCTGTTGCGATAAAGTGCCTGCGGTGCATGTTTGCTCTCCTCGTTTTTCAACAGTGATAAAGCAAATACCAGCGGACCCAAATCAACTCTGCCGTGATGCGCGCATTTGCGCCAAGGTCCCCGTCAAACGCCGGTTATTTTCGCGTCCGCTTGACCTTGCGCGCTGTCTTGGCCGCTTTCTTGCGTGCCGATCCCATCTTGCGCCGTGGCGGTTTGCCCCGCCCCTTGGACGGGCCGCGCGGCACGCTGCGCTCATCCAGCGTCAGCAATTCGACAATCAGCCCACCGGTCACAGGGGCCGCTTCTGCCAGCTTGACCGTCACCCGCTGGCCCAGCCCGATCACCATGCCGGTATCCGCGCCCATCAGCGTCTGGGTGTCTGCGTCATAATGGAAATACTCGCGCCCCAATGTCCGGATCGGGATCATGGCATCGGCACCGGTTTCATCCAGCTTCACAAAGACACCGAACTTGGCAATTCCGCTGATCCGTCCGGTCAATTCCGCGCCGATACGGTCAGACAGGAACGCCGCCAGATAGCGGTCTGTCGTGTCCCGTTCCGCCGTCATGGAGCGGCGCTCGGTATCGCTGATGATCTGGGCGGTATCCGACAGATGTTCGATATCCCATGGGCTCAACCCGTCTTCACCCCAGCCGTGGGCCTTGATCAGCGCACGGTGGACGATCAGGTCCGAATAGCGGCGAATAGGTGATGTGAAATGCGCATAGGACCGCAGCGCAAGGCCGAAATGCCCAAAATTATCCGGCGAATAGTAGGCCTGCGTCATCGACCGCAGCGTCGCCATATTGATCAGCTCGTCATTTTCGGTACCCTCAGCGCCTGCCAAAAGCTTGTTCAGATGCGAGGTCTTCAACACCTGCCCCTTGGCCAATACAAGACCCGAGGCCGTCGCGACCTCGCGCAGGGCATCAAGCTTTTCGGGGCTTGGTTCTTCATGCACGCGAAACAGCAGCGGTGATTTCTTGGCGATCAGTGTCTCGGCGGCGGCGACATTGGCCAGCACCATGAATTCCTCGATCAGCCGGTGCGCATCAAGGCGCTCTTTGAACTGCACCGAGCTGACTTTGCCTGCATCATCCAGCACGATCTGGCGTTCTGGCAGGTCCAGTTCCAGCGGTTGCCGCTGCGCGCGCGCCTTCATCAAGGCTGCAAAGGCGCCATAAAGCGGCTTGATAATCGGCTCGAGGATCGGGGCAACCTTCTCATTGGGTTGCCCGTCAACGCCGGCCTGCACCTCTTCATAATTCAGCGAGGCACGCGAATTCATCAGCCCGCGATAAAAGGCATGGTCAATTTTGTTGCCGGCCGAATCAATCCGCATCGACACAGCCAGACAGGCCCGCTCAACCCCTTCATGTAGCGAGCAGAGATCCCCCGAGAGCCGGTCGGGCAGCATTGGTACCACACGGTCGGGGAAATAGGTGGAATTGCCCCGCTTGCGCGCCTCACGGTCCAGTTCTGAATTGGGCGTGACGTAATGGGCAACATCCGCAATCGCGACCCAGATGATAAAGCCACCTTCGTTTTTCGGGTCAGAGTCAGCCTCAACATAGCAGGCATCATCGCGGTCACGGGCGTCCCACGGATCAATGGTAATGAGCGGCAGATCACGCAGATCCTTGCGCCCGTCCAACCCCGCAGGTGTTGCCGCATCAGCCTCGGCCACGGCCTCATCGGGGAAATGATCGGGAATGCCGTGCTGGTGGATCGCAATCAAAGACACGGCACGCGGCGCGGTCGGATCACCCAGTCGCGCCACGATGCGCGCTTTGGGCAGGCCCATGCGGCCTTTGGGTCCGGCTTGCTCGGCCTCGACCAACTCGCCGTCCTTGGCACCACCGGTTGCACCAGCGGCGACGGTCCACTGTTTGTCTGCGCCCTTATCAATAGGCAGCACACGCCCCCCTTCCGAGGCCTGACGAAACACACCCAGGATGCGCAAAGGATTGGTGCCAATCCGGCGGATCATGCGGGCGGTGTGGCTGTGGTCTTCGGTCTTGTCGACGGTCAGGCGGCCCAGAATACGGTCACCCGGCCCAAGGGCAGGATCACTGGAGCGCATGAGCATCAGGATGCGCGGTTCGGCCCCTTCGCCTTTCCACTCCAAGGGCCGTGCGAAAAGATCGCCATCGGCATCAGCCTCGATCACTTCAAGCACAGCGACAGGGGCCAGGTCTTCGGCATCACGGTATGAACTGCGCCGCTTGGTCAGCTTGCCTTCATCCTCCAACTCGCGCAGCACGCGCTTGAGGTCAATGCGGGCCGCACCCTTGATGCCAAAGGCCTTCGCGATATCGCGTTTAGCAGCTTTGGTGGGGTGCTCGGAGATCCATGCAAGGATTTCGGATTTGGAAGGAATGCGTGTCATAATCATCGCCTAGCATGACAAAAGGAAAACAGCCAATTCCTTCGCAGGAATTGGTCAAATCTCTTACAAGAGATTTGGGTCAGCGCCAGTCACGCCGAAGGTTTACGCAAAATAGTCGGTCAGGATACGGGTATAAATCGCCTTGAGCTGCCCAATCTGCGCCACCTCGACCCGTTCATCCACCTGATGCATCGTCTTGCCCACCAGCCCGAACTCCACAACTGGGCAGTGATCTTTGACAAACCGTGCATCCGATGTGCCGCCCGAGGTGGAGAGTTCCGGCTTGCGCCCTGTTTCAGCCTCGACCGCACCCGCAATCAGGTCAGAGAGTTCCCCGGGTGGTGTGACAAAGCTTTCCCCCGAAACCTTCACCCGCATCGCGATTTTCACGCCAAAGTCAGCGGCAACCTGATCTGCCTCTTCCTGCATCCAGGCCGTCAGCGCAGCACTCGTGTGCGTGTCATTGAAACGGATGTTGACCGTGGCCTTGCTTTGCGCGGGTATGACATTGGTCGCGGGGTTGCCGGTGTCGATTGTCAGCACTTGCAGTGATGAGGGGTCAAAATGCGCGGTCCCCTCATCCAGCACCCGGCTGGAAAGCACATCCATCAGGCGCGCAATGGCAGGCATCGGGTTCTTGGCGCGGTGCGGATAAGCCGCATGGCCCTGAACGCCCGTGACCGTGAAAAACGCGGCCATAGACCCGCGCCGCCCGATTTTCATCGCCTCGCCCATCACATCGGGGCAGGTGGGTTCGCCCACCAGACAGACCGACATTGTCTCGTTGTTGGCGGCCATCCAGTCAAGCAAAGCGGTGGTGCCATCAAGGGCGTCGCCTTCTTCATCGCCTGTGATGGCTAGCACGATCGCCCCGTCCGGTGGCGTATCAGCCACGAAATCGAGTGCTGCGGCAGCAAAGGCGGCCACGCCCGATTTCATATCCGTTGCACCGCGCCCATAGAGAAACCCGTCTTTGATCTCGGCACCAAAGGGCGGCATTGTCCATGCCGCCTCATCCCCCAAAGGCACTACATCTGTATGGCCGTTAAAACCGAACGTGCGGTTCGCCCCTTGCCGCCCCCAACGCGCATAAAGATTGCAGACCCCGCCACGGTCCACCCGCGTGCAGGTAAACCCACCTTTCGTCAGCACCTTTTCCAGCAGCACCAGCGCGCCGCCTTCCTCAGGCGTGACCGAAGGGCAGCGGACAAGATCGGCAGTCAGGGCAACGGGATCGACGGGCATAATGGGGGACTCCTCTTTGTCGTATGGCTAGCGGGAAGCGCTGCGGGATGCAAATTGCGATTGGTTGGTGAAGGATCACTTGGAACCTGCCCCCAGCCTTGTTAAAAACGGTCATGGAGGAGTTTCAGCTACATCTGGCCAAGGCCCGCAAGACGGGCTTTCGCGTCACGGCTTACGTGACCGCGCGGATCCTGCAGCGCGACCTGCATGACGAGGTTGCGCGTATGGAAACCCAACCGCGCGGCAAGAGTTACAGGGAAATGGCGGTGCTTCTTGGCGTGCTTTTTGCCTTGGCGGTTTTTGCAGCCAGCTTTGGCTGGGTCGGCCTCGCGCTCTATTTCGCGGCGGTCCTGCTTCTCTTTTACTGACCCTGCGACAAGATGACATGACCACCCCAAACGCTTGAACTTGCGAGGAATTTCGCGGGTATGCGTATGTATACTATTGAAAACAATAGATTTTTCAGATCCGCACATCAATTGGCATCGTAGTTAAAGCAATACCAAACGACACACCAATTCAAGGAGATGAACAATGGGTTCACTAATGGCTATGCTCGCTTTCGGTAAGTTAGGTTTTGTCGCTGTACTGGCATTTCTCGCCTCTCGTTCCGCAATGCGGATGAAGGACGATCCGTCACACAAGCGCTCGACACTTTGCGCAAACAGCGAACACTGGGCGGCAACACGGAAATGACCAATGCGCGGGGCTCTGCTTTGGCAGCCCCGCAAGACCTATGGCGCGTTGCGAACCACATAGGTATGGATCGTGAAGACAACCGCCTGCGTGCGCGGCAACCGCAAAATGCACTGCCGCTCTGACCGCGTATAGGGCATCACATCATCGGTCTCGCGTTTGTAGGGCTGATGCAGATCCGGATCAACATAACGCAATTTGTTGAACCGCCAGAGCGGGCGCCCCACCTGCACACCGTCGAACAGACGCTGGACGCGGGCCGCGATATTGTCGTCATATTCAGGCACAGGCACGTGAATGCCCGTCAGCGGACGGTTGATCTTTTCGGCTAATCGCCAGTTCGCAGGAAAGCACAGAACGGCGCTTGTCATCACATGCTCGTCACCCTGTTTTTCCAAAATACAAATATCTTCCTGCACCAGATGCCCGAGCGTGTGCAGCGGGGCATTGCGGTCCAGCGGAACGTGTCGCCCATCGGGGCAAATCACCTGATCATCCATCACCTGAAACCCCAGATCAGGCAGAATATCCAAAGCCTCGGACAGAACCTCATCCCCGGTTTCGCTTGTCCGGTCGTTCTCGTAGAGAACAGCCTCCGGTCGTGTCGCAAGAAGATGGGCGCGATAGGCCATCTGCGCAGCATAGGACGCGTCAACGCGCAACCAGTCGTTCGCCGCACAGGGCATCGTTCCGGGCAGGCGCGGGTCGCCTTGATGCGCATCGGGCAAGGTCTGTTGCAAAATCGTTTTCATGATAGCCTATGGTGGATCGGAGCACGCGTCCCGTCTTTCTAGTCCGCCTTGGCCAAAACCACAAAGCGGTTGCAGGTGATGGGTATCAGCTTCATAGGTTTTGATCCAGAACAGGCCCTTTTTTGATGATTTACATAGCAGTTGCCCCAGTCCCGCTTTGGCTCTTTCTTTTGTTGGGGCTTGTGGCTTGGCATACATTGGCCTTTCTGCTCCGTTATGACTTCCCCATGGCAACGCCACTTTTTCTGCTTGGTGTTGCGCAAGCAGGCGTCGCTGGTGCCGGCCTCTACTTCACTGCGGAACGCAGCATTTCCGCACAGGCCTGCATGACCGGGATCATCGGCTCTCAGGCCGCGATGATCATCGGGCTGGCGATGCTGGGCACGCTTTTTGCGCTTCTGATCGGCGTGCGCGAACGGATCTTGGCTGTTCTGGCTGCAAACAAGGGCTTCTTCGCCGCCCAGATGTTGCTGCAAGTCGTGGTTATTCTGATCCTGCTGCGCTCTGCACTGCTGTGTACTGTCTAGACCTTGTCGAAGAACGGGGTCATTTGGGCGACAATCACGCTGTTTTCTTCCAGCGCGCGGGCCATCAGGGCCCTTTCATCATCGGAGATGTCATGGCCTTCGGCCAACCGTTCGTCCAATGTCCCATAGCCGGACACATCCAGCGGGGCGAGGTCGGCTTGCTTGAGGATCGCCACTGTTTCGCGGACGGCTTCTGCTTCATCCACGCCGCTGGCATAGCACATGAGTGCCGCACCTGTGGCGCCATCAGGAAGACCGTCACCCGCATTGCGGCCGACCTCGACGAGCAATGTATAGACCTGCTGGCGGCTTTCTTTCTTGCTCATTTGTCGTCTTTCTCTTCATAGCGCGACCGGACTGCCCATACGGTCGAGAAAATGACCACGACCTGCAACGGCATGTAGATCACGACGAAAAGCACGACCATACGCCAGACCAGCGACAGCTCCATCACCAGTGTTGCCGAGACGACGGGCAGGAAGATCAGCGATAGCACCAGACCAATGGCTGCTGTATCGGCAAGCACGGGTAACCACGCCTGCCGGAACGACGGACGAATGCCCGCCGCCACGCGCTTGCGCGCCAGATACCGGCTGATAATCATCTAGTCGCGCAACAGTTCATTGATGCCGGTCTTGGAACGTGTCCGCTCGTCCACCCGCTTGACGATCACGGCGCAGTAAAGGCTGACGTTATTTTTGGACGGCATGGAGCCTGCAACAACAACCGAGTAGGGGGGCACTTCGCCATACATGACCTCACCGGTTTCGCGGTCCACGATCTTGGTGGACTGGCCGATGAACACACCCATGCCAAGAACCGATCCTTCGCGCACGATGCAGCCCTCGACGACTTCGGAGCGCGCGCCGATAAAGCAGTTGTCCTCGATGATCGTTGGGCCTGCCTGCATGGGTTCCAAGACACCGCCAATGCCCACGCCGCCCGACAGGTGCACATTCTTGCCGATCTGCGCACATGAACCGACAGTCGCCCAGGTATCAACCATCGTGCCTTCGTCGACATAGGCGCCGAGGTTTACGAAAGACGGCATCAACACAACGCCGGGCGCGATAAAGGCGGATTTGCGCACGACACAGTTCGGCACCGCCCGGAAACCGGCGGTTTTCCAGTCTTCGGGACCCCAGCCTTTGAATTTGCTATCGACTTTATCCCACCAGCCGCCGCCTTGGGGACCACCGGACTGGGGCTCCATATCCTTGATGCGGAATCCCAAGAGGACGGCTTTCTTGGCCCATTGGTTGACATGCCAGCTGCCATCGTCCTGACGTTCGGCAACGCGCAGCTTGCCGCTGTCCAGCGCATTCAGCGTATCCTCGATTGCCTCACGGGTTTCACCGGTTGTGGCAGAGGTGATCGTATCGCGGGCATCCCACGCGGCTTCGATTGCAGTCTCAAGGGCAGCATTGGACATGTGGGCTCTCCGTAAATTGATTTCACAGGCTTCTAGCGGGGGTCGGCCCATCAATCAACGCTCAAGGCGACCTTGCAAACCGCGCCCAGTCTGGCAAGTTCGCGCGTGACCAAGGCAGGACGAGAATAAATGACAAAAGATCACAGGGCTCACCCGTTTCGCGACAGTGTCCAAGACCGCGAAGCCGCAAGCCATACTCCCGACACCCCGCAAACGCGCGCGCCCTCTTATGCGCTGGCCTTTGCTGATGAAGATTTCATGCTGCGTGAAGAACTGCGCCCAGTCCGCCTCCAGCTGGAATTGCTGAAGCCAGAGTTGTTGATGGATGAGGCGAATATTGAGTCTACGATCGTCCTTTTTGGCGGGGCACGTATTCCCGAGCCTGCCAAAAAAGACACGGCGCGCACGCAGGCCCTGGCCGATTTGTCGCAATACTACGAAGAGGCGCGGCGCTTTTCGCGGCTGATGACAGAGCATTCGCTGAAATCCGGCGGTACCGAACATGTGATTGCCACAGGCGGCGGCCCCGGCGTGATGGAGGCCGGCAATCGCGGCGCGCAGGATGCAGGCGGGCGGTCTATTGGGCTGAATATCGTGCTGCCGCACGAGCAGGCCCCCAACGCCTATGTCACGCCCGAGCTTTGCTTCAACTTCCACTATTTCGCGATCCGCAAGATGCATTTCCTGATGCGCGCCTCTGCCGTTTGCGTGTTTCCGGGGGGCTTTGGTACATTGGACGAAATGTTCGAGGCGCTAACTTTGATCCAGACCGGGCGGATGGAACAGGTGCCTTTCTTGCTCTTTGGGGAAAGCTTTTGGAGAAAAATCATCAACTGGGATGCGCTGGCCGATGCGGGGACGATTTCAGAAGACGATTTGAAACTGTTCCGTTTTGTGGAGACGGCTGAAGATGCCGTGGCCGCTTTGGAGAATTGGGAAGGCAACGGCGAAAAGCGCGGTGTGATTCCCGGCCGTTAACGCATTTTTGCGTGCAGATACCTGTGGCGATGCCCCGGAAACGGGGCATCGAAACGCCGGATCAGGCGGCTGTAACTATACCCCAGATCAGACCCTTTGCAGACCCGCGCACCCGCAGCATAATGCAGGGCCAATCCGCCGCCCGCTTCACGCAGTTGATAGCCCTTGCGCGACAGACGCGCCTGCAAATCATCCCAGCCTGTCGCGTAAGCCAGATCATCCGCGAGATGGGCCCGTAAGGGCGCGACGAGCCGCTCATCCGCTCTGCGAGCCGTCTTCGCGCGGGTCCGGCGGTACAAATCGCGCTTTATGGCATCGCGCACGATGTGTCCGACCGAGAGATCCTCATCTTCCCCGATCTGGCGCAACGCCGCGACCATCGTCGGGCCCAGATATATGGTGACAGTCTCCATGCCCTCACCATGCCGTCACATGGTGAAGAGATGGTTAAAGTCCGGTCTCTTGCGCGATCTGCGCCTTGGATTTGCGCGCGCGTTCGGTCGCCGACTTCAACTGGCCACAAGCGGCCATGATATCCTCGCCCCGCGGTGTGCGGATGGGTGAGGCATAGCCTGCCTTATAGATGATATCCGCAAACTTGCGGATCCGATTGTTCGATGACCGCTTGTAGGGCGCGCCGGGCCATTCATTGAACGGGATCAGGTTGATCTTGGCTGGGATGCCCTTGATCAGTTTGATCAGGCGTTGCGCGTCCTCGTCACTGTCATTCACGCCATCCAGCATCACATATTCAAAGGTAATGCGCTCGGAGTTCGACACCTTGGGGTAGTCCCGCAATGCGTCCAGCAAATCCGCAATTGGCCAGCGCTTGTTGATCGGGACCAGCCGGTCCCGCACCTCATCAGTCGTTGCATGGAATGAAATCGCCAGTTGGCATCCGATTTCCTGCGCGGTGCGTGCAATTTCGGGCACTACACCGGATGTCGACAGCGTGATCCGCCGCCGCGACAGCGAAATCCCCTCGGGGTCCATCGCGATCTTCATTGCATCGCGCACGTTTTCGAAATTGTAAAGCGGCTCGCCCATCCCCATCAGCACGATGTTCGACAGCAGCCGCGTTTCATCCTTCGGCGCACCTTGCTCGGGCCATTCGCCCAGATCATCACGGGCGACCATGATTTGCCCGACGATTTCGGCGGCGGTCAGGTTGCGCACCAATTTCTGCGTGCCCGTGTGGCAGAACGAACAGGTCAGCGTACAGCCGACTTGACTGGAAATACACAAAGTCCCGCGGTCGGTTTCAGGGATATAAACCACCTCAACCTCATGTCCGCCTGCGATCCGGACCAGATATTTGCGGGTGCCGTCATCCGACACCTGCCGCGTCACCACCTCGGGCAATTCAATCACAAAGGTATCGGCCAACATTGCGCGGTAGTCTTTTGCCAGATTGGTCATCTGCGCAAAATCACGCACACCCCAATAATAGATCCACTGCCAAATCTGGCCGACCCGCATCTTGGCCTGCTTTTCGGGCGTACCGGCCACAATCAACGCATCCCGCATCTGGTCACGCGACAAACCAATCAGGTTGCGCGGTCCGTCTGGCAGCTTGCGCGGAATTGTCAGCACGTCCTGCGTAATAGGGGCCTTGGCGTCCATGGGATCACTCTCAATCAGGGATTTAAGGGGCATATAAGAGAAAAAGGCGGTCTCCACAAGGAAACCGCCTTTGCGCAAAATATTGTGAAACGCCTAGCCCGCGCAGCGGCTCGCGGCTTCTTCCACCGCAGCGGTAAAGCCCAAAAGGCTAAATGTATCTTGTGTTTGTGTGCCACGTCCCGAACGCGCCGTGATCACCGCATTCGCCCCGCGCTTCATCGCCTCGACGAAACGGGCGTCATCTGCCGGGGTCGCTGGCCATGCTGTTTCACCTTGGGTGAACATCTGGAATGTCGTGTCACCGATCTGCACGCTCGCGGTTGATTCGTCGGCAAACGGATAGCCACCGGTAAACATGACCTGCCCACTCACATTCTCGGATGGGCGGTAGAAGACAATCAACCGGATGTCGCCGCGGCGCACGTCAACGGCATTGCCATCGCGTGTATTCAGCGTTTCCTTGGGGGCCGAGACGGCCCAGCATTCGGTTGGATCGCTTTCCACAAAAACGCTCCAGTCGGTATTCGCTGAAACGCGGTTATCGCTTTCTTCCTGTGCTACGGCGGCACCCGCCGTCACCAAAGCCAATGCTACGCCAATTGCGCGTGAAATATTCAAAATCATTCTGCAGCCTCCACGCTGTCCTTGCCTCTGGATGCCTCACCTCGGCCGAGGCGCATCTGACGGCACCTTTTCGACTGGCGAGACCTTGTTCAACTCGATACCACTACCCCTAGCAAAAAATTGCCTGCGGGGGGAAGCCCCGTTGCAGGTGCGCTCTGCGCGATAAAACCGAGATATACAATTCAAAAGGGCAAGAAAATGGCAAATCCTGTTGATCTGGTCGAAGTCTGGCGCGGCGATCTGCTTGAATGCGTCCATCAAGGTCACGCAGTTGTGTGTGATGACACCGGCCAGATTGTCGAAAGCTGGGGTGATCCGACGGCGATGATCTACCCGCGCTCGTCCTGCAAAATGATTCAGGCCCTGCCGTTGGTGGAAAGCGGGGCTGCGGCAAATCTGACGGGGCAGCAATTGGCGATTGCGTCGGCATCGCATAACGCGGCCGCCATTCATACGGATCTGGTTGGCAAATGGCTCAAGGATCTGGACCTGACGGATGATGATTTTCGTTGCGGTCCGGCTTTGCCAATGGACGAGGCGGCCCGCAATGAATTGATCTGCTCGGGCACAGCGCCTTGCCAAATCCACAACGAATGTTCCGGCAAACACGCAGGGTTCCTTACGCTGACAAAATACCTCAAAGCCGGTCCGGATTACGAACTG
>NZ_DASYOK010000168.1:0-24338 GCF_036007805.1 Yoonia sp. | reverse complement strand
AATGCCGGTATTCCCAAATATCACGACGGGCACATCCACTATGATGGCACGCCTGAATTGATGGCCGATTATGCCGTCCTTGCACGCGACTGTGGCGCCACAATTATTGGCGGCTGTTGTGGGACGACACCCGAGCACCTGCGCGCGATGCGCGCCGCACTTGAGACCCGTCCGAAGGGTGAGTTGCCGACGCTGGACCAGATTACCGCGGCCCTGGGCGGGTTTTCTTCCGAATCCGATGGTACAGACGGGGCCGGTCCGGAAGCATCGCCACGGCGCGGACGACGGCGGCGCAGCTAGGAGGGGCGCTGCCCCCGGCCACCTGAGGTGGCCTCCCCCGGGATATTTTCGGGCCAGTAATAACAGGACTTGCGTCAGAAAAGCGAAAGCTGGTCGCCACTTTGTGCGGGGCGCGCGAAGAGATCTGTCCTTAAGGGTGGCAGGCTCCGGTCGAGGTTCAGTTTGCGGGTGGCGAGCTTGAAACGTTGTTGCATCATGCTCGCCCACGGACCCTGACCGACCATGCGTTTGCCGAACTCCGGGTCATAGTCCTTGCCCCCATGCAATTCACGCACGCGGCCCATGACGCGCGCAGCACGGTCCGGATAATGGGCGGCAAGCCAATCGCGAAATAGCGTGGCCACCTCGCGCGGCAGGCGCAGGACAATGGAGGATGCCGCAACGGCGCCCGCGTCTTTTGCCGCTTCAAGGATCGCCTCGAGTTCATGATCGGTAAGCGCGGGGATAACCGGCGACACCATCACGCGCACAGGAACGCCTGCGTCTGTCAATTGGCGGATTGTGCGCAATCTGGCCGCCGGTGAAGGCACGCGGGGTTCCAATGCACGGGATGTTTTGGGATCAAGCGTCGTGATCGAAATGCCCACCCTGACAAGGCCCTTGTCCGCCATACGTGCCAGAATATCGCTATCGCGTGTGATCAGGGTGCCTTTCGTGACAATCGCGACGGGATGGTTGAACGCCTCCAGCACCTCCAAGATCTGGCGCATGATTTCACGTGATTTTTCAACCGGTTGATAGGGGTCTGTGTTGGTCCCGATCGCAATGGTCTTTGGGGCGTAGCGCGGGTTTGCGAGCTCTTTGCGCAATTGCGCGGCCGCGTTGGGGCGCGCGACCAGTCGGGTTTCAAAATCCAAGCCCGGCGACAGGCCCAGAAACGCATGGCTGGGGCGTGCAAAGCAATAGATGCAGCCATGCTCGCAGCCGCGATAGGGATTGATCGAGCGGTCGAAGGACAAATCAGGCGATGTGTTGCGCGTGATCACTGTGCGGGCAACCTCATCGGTGATTTCCGTGCGCAAAACCGGCAAGTCCTGCTCTGGTGTCCAGCCGTCATCAACCGCTTCGGCATGCAATCTGTCAAACCGGTTATCCGGATTTGACTGTGCCGCACGACCAGGCGTCAGGTGTGATTTTTGAACTGGCAAATCTTCCATAATCTTTATTAGAACAATTCACGAACATCAGCAACACAAGGTCGGTCATGTTCTTGGACATGTCGGAAAACAACCGCTAGAATTTTTCAATCCGGCGCAATACTGCGGTGCAAACTTATACAAAGGCTTGGCCATGTCCGACGAAGAAGATGACATCATCCTGTCCGAACTCAATGACGAAGATCTCGTCGCGCAGATGTTCGATGACCTTTACGATGGAATGAAGGAAGAGATCGAGGAAGGGGTGAATATCCTCATCGCGCGTGGCTGGGAACCTTACCGCGTTCTGACCGAGGCGCTTGTGGGCGGTATGACCATTGTCGGGAATGACTTCCGCGATGGTATCCTGTTTGTGCCCGAAGTGCTGCTGGCGGCCAATGCCATGAAGGGGGGCATGTTTATCCTCAAGCCCCTGCTTGCCGAAACTGGCGCGCCGCGTGTGGGCAAGATGGTGATCGGAACCGTCAAAGGCGACATCCACGATATCGGCAAGAACCTTGTGTCAATGATGATGGAAGGTGCGGGTTTCGAGGTTGTCGATCTGGGGATCAACAACGCCGTTGAATCGTATCTCGACGCTTTGGAAAGCGAAAAGCCCGATATCCTTGGCATGTCCGCCCTGCTGACCACCACAATGCCCTATATGAAGGTCGTGATCGACACGATGGTCGAAAAAGGCATGCGCGACGATTATGTCGTGCTGGTCGGTGGTGCGCCGCTGAACGAAGAGTTCGGCAAGGCCATTGGTGCCGATGCCTATTGCCGTGATGCGGCGGTCGCGGTGGAAACGGCCAAGACCTTTATGGCGCGCAAGCATAATCAGGCGGCAGCAACGGTCTGACCTTTCAAAGCGGGCATGTCGTTCTTATCTGAAATGTATAGGAGGATAACATGCCCGTTGAACGACTGATCTTTATCCTTGTGTTTGTCATGGCTGCGGCGGCGGCAACAATTGCCGTGGTATCTGCTGCACTGGGCGGCCTGCAAGCGGCCCCCATGACCGGTTTTGCCATCCTGAGCCTGTCGGCACTCTGTGCAGCGTATCTGTGGCGCAGGTACAGCGACCGCAATGACAACTGATGCCATCCTGACCACCCAAGGGATCGCCCCAAAAGGACAGGGGCGCGTTCTTTTGATTGCCTGCGGTGCATTGGCGCGCGAAATTCTGGCAATCAAAGCGGCAAACGGTCTTGATCACCTTGATCTTCAGTGTCTGCCTGCCATCCTGCACAACCATCCTGAAAAAATTGTTCCTGCGGTCCGCGAAACCGTGGCTAAATATCGCGATGCTTACGAGACGTTCTTCGTCGTTTACGCCGATTGCGGGACAGGCGGACAGTTACAGGCCGCTTGCGCCGAGATGGGGATCGGCATGGTTGCGGGGCCGCATTGCTATTCGTTTTTCGAGGGCAATGAGGAGTTTGCGGGTCATGACGAGATCACCGCGTTCTATCTGACCGATTTTCTGGTGCGCCAGTTTGATGCCTTCGTATGGGAGCCACTTGGGCTTGGCCGCCATCCGGAACTGCGCGACATGTATTTCGGGAATTACGAAAAACTGGTCTATCAGGCACAGACGGATAATCCAGAATTAACTGCAAAAGCAGAGTCTTGCGCGGCAAAGCTCGGGCTAAAATTCGAGCGGCGCTATACCGGCTATGGCGATCTCACGCCAACACTGACGGCAATCGCCTAGGCCGCGGCCGCCGCGGTTTCACGGATACGCTCGACCATTGCGCGCAACCCGTTCGAGCGTTGCGCAGACAAGTGATCATTCAGGCCCAGACGGCCCAACTCGGCCGCCGCATCAATCTTCATCACTTCACTGACCGGTTGCTGGTTGTAGAGTGCGGAAAGCACCGCGATCAGGCCGCGTACGATCATCGCGTCGCTTTCACCACGGAAAGTGAACACATCGCCATCAATCTTGGGCACGAGCCAGACCTGACTGGCGCAACCGTCCACTTTGGTGGCAGGCACTTTCAGCGCGTCTTCCAACGGCTCCATCGCCTTACCCATGTCGATCACATGACGATAGCGGTCCTCCCAGTCGTCGAGGAATTCGAAGGTCTCGACAAGGTCTTCAAAGTCGGCGTTCGCCATAATCATCCCTTTGGTTTGCTGCTGGGACACATGTAGGTCCGCGCCCCTGCATCGTCCAGATCAAAGCGCGACGGTGATGACCTTCTGACCTTTCACAGCCAAACCGACGCGGCCTTCACATAGCTCCAGCGCATCATTGCCAAACACCTCGCGCCGCCAACCGCGCAGGGCTGCGACGTCACGTTCGCCTGCGGCCAGCGCATCAAGATCCGCAGAGGTTGCGATCAGCTTTGTTGCAACTTCGGCATCATCGGTCTTGGCCTTCAACAGCACGCGCAGCATATCCGCCAAGGCGGGGTTCACCTGCAGTTTCGCGCGGGAACCATCAACCTTGGGCATGTCCTTTGGGGCCACCGCCATGCCTGCCTTGATTGCAGCCAGGATGCCATTTGCGATGTCGCCCTTGCGGGCCTCACGCAGCAGCAAGCGGGACCGGCCCAAATCATTCTCGGAAAGCGGTTTGGTTGACGCGAGTTCAACCAGCGCGTCATCCTTGAAGACACGGGTGCGCGGGATGTTGCGGCTTTGCGCGTAATCCTCACGGAAGCGCGCCAATTCGCGCACGATCGCCAGAAACTTGCCCGATTGTGTGCGCGTCTTTACGCGCTTCCATGCGTCCTCTGGGTCTGATTGATAGGTCGCGGGGTCTTTCAGAACCGCCATTTCTTCGGCAACCCATTTGCTGCGGCCTGACTTGGCCAAACGCGCCGACAGATACTCATAAATGTCACGCAGATGCGTCACATCGGCCAGCGCATATGTCGCCTGCGCATCCGTGAGCGGACGGCGCGACCAATCCGTAAAGCGCGAGGATTTATCCAGATCAGATTTCGCAATTTTGCGCACCAGCGTCTCATAGCCCACCTGTTCACCGAAACCGCAGACCATGGCCGCGACCTGCGTGTCGAACAGTGGCTCTGGGATCACGCCCGCATCAACGTAGAAAATTTCAAGGTCCTGTCGCGCCGCGTGAAACACTTTCACACAGCCCTGGTCGCGGAAAAGCGCATAGAGCGGCTCAAGCGACAGCCCCTCAACAAGCGGATCAACAAGGGCTGCATCCGCGCCCTTCTCATCCTGATAAGCCAGCTGGACGAGGCAGAGCTTGGAATAATACGTGCGCTCACGCAGAAACTCGGTGTCTACGGTGACATAAGGTCGTTTTGCGGCTTCCTGACAGAACGCTGCCAAGTCTTCAGTGGTTGTGATTGTCTTCATCTCTGCCCGCAAACCGCACTTACAATTATCATTCGTTCACTGATAAGCGATTGCTGAAGCGATGAAAAGTGCAGCTTCACCCGTCCAGATTGATAGGGGTCCTGTCACCTGCCGCGAAGCGCCGCAGGACAGCAACGTAAAGCGCGTGTTCCAGCGGGAGCAGACGGGCCGCCAGCGTTTCAGGCGTGTCCCCCACAAGCACAGCGATCCGCGCCTGCCCCAGGATCGGGCCATCATCCAGTGCCGCGGTCACTTCATGCACCGAACATCCGTGTTCGCTATCGCCAGCCTCGAGCGCACGCGCATGGGTGTGCAGCCCTTTGTATTTGGGCAAAAGCGACGGGTGGATATTCAGCATCCGCCCTTCCCATTTCGCGGTAAATTCCGGTGTCAGGATGCGCATAAATCCGGCAAGGCAGATGATGTCAGGCTTTGCCGTCTCCAACGCCTTCTGCAAGGCTGCTTCAAACGCGGCACGGTCCTTGCCATAGGGTTTGTGATCAATCGCCAAAGTCGGGATGTTCATCGCCCGCGCTTTGGCAAGACCACCGGCCTGCGGATCATTGGACATCACCAAGACCGGCCGCGCGGGGTGATCCCCGTGCATGGATTGCGCGAGCGCGACCATATTCGACCCGCCCCCCGAAATCAGTATCGCAACTCTTTTGGTCACAAAAGCGCGCCTGTGTAGCGCACGCCCTCACCTGCCGTGACTGTGCCCAGTTGATGGACGGTCTCGCCCGCGTCGGTCAAAACTGTGGTAATTTTTGAGGCCTCATGTGCATCAACCGCCAGCACCATGCCAATGCCTGCGTTGAATGTCTTGAGGATTTCGGGCTCGGCCATGCCGCCCTTTTGCGCGAGCCACTGAAATACCGGTGGCAATTCCCATGCGTTCAGATCAATTTCGGCGCCCATGCCTTCGGGCAGGACGCGTGGCAGGTTCTCGGTCAGCCCACCGCCGGTGATATGGGCCAGCGCATGCACGCCCCCTGCCCGCACAGCCGCCAGCGCCTGTTTGACGTAAAGCCGCGTGGGTGCCAGCAAAGCCGTGCCCAATGTGTCATCCGCGAATGGCGCGGGATCGTCCCACCCCAGACCGGACACTTCTACGATGCGGCGCACCAGCGAATAGCCGTTGGAGTGCACACCGTTTGATGCAAGCCCCAAGAGAACATCGCCGTCTTGCACGCCTGCGGGCAATTCCGCACCACGTTCCATAGCACCCACGGCAAAACCGGCCAGATCAAAATCGCCCGCATGATACATGCCCGGCATTTCTGCGGTTTCGCCACCAATCAGCGCGCAACCGGAGGCTTCACACCCTGCGGCAATGCCTTCGATAATCCGTGTCGCCTGATCCAGTTCAAGCTTGCCGGTGGCAAAGTAATCAAGGAAAAACAGGGGCTCTGCCCCTTGGCAAACTAGATCGTTGACGCACATCGCCACCAGATCAATGCCAATCGTGTCCACATTACCGGTATCAATCGCGATCCGCAGCTTGGTTCCAACCCCGTCGGTCGCGGCCACCAGAACCGGATCGGTGTAGCCCGCAGCCTTGAGATCAAAGAGCGCGCCAAAGCCGCCCAGCCCCGCCATCACGCCCGACCGTGCGGTGCGTTTGGCGGCGGGTTTGATCCGCTCGACCAACGTGTTTCCGGCGTCAATATCGACCCCTGCATCAGCATAGGTCAGGCCATTCTTCTTGGTCATAGCAGGGCTCCTGTCGTGTTTGGCGTTCGTTACCGCATCATTTCGCCAAATGGAACAACAATTGGCGCACGGACCGGCGGCGGCCATGTGGCGCGGAATTTTCAATTCCTGCCGCTTGACCCACCCGTCCAGTCTGCTACTCCAATCTTCACAAGGGGGCCTGTAGCTCAATTGGTTAGAGCAGAGCGCTCATAACGCTTTGGTTGCGGGTTCAAGTCCTGCCGGGCCTACCATTTCCCCCAACAGTATACGAATGCATACCGGGGCTTCCCGTGTGAGGCATGATACGCTATGGCTGCAGCAGATTAACTGCGCCACGGAGACACATTATGTCAAAGATCAAGGTAGAAAACCCCATCGTCGAACTCGACGGCGATGAAATGACCCGCATCATGTGGGACTTTATCAAGCAAAAGCTGATCCTGCCCTATCTGGATATCGACCTGCTCTACTACGATCTCGCGATGGAGGTCCGAGACGAGACCAACGACCAGATCACGATTGATGCCGCCGAAAAGATCAAGGAAATCGGCGTTGGTGTGAAGTGTGCAACCATCACCCCCGATGAAGACCGCGTTGAGGAATTCGGCCTCAAGAAGATGTGGCGCTCACCCAACGGGACGATCCGCAACATTCTGGGAGGTGTGGTGTTCCGCGCGCCGATCATCTGCAAGAACGTGCCGCGTCTTGTGCCTGGGTGGACCGACCCGATTGTGATCGGGCGGCATGCCTTTGGCGACCAGTATAAAGCCACCGATTTCCTGATGCCCGGACCGGGCAAGCTGACCATGAAATTCGTCGGCGACGATGGCACCGTGATTGAAAAAGAGGTCTTCGACAGCCCCGGCGCAGGTGTGGCGATGGGCATGTACAATCTCGACGATTCGATCATCGATTTCGCCCGGGCCTCATTCAACTATGGTCTGAACCTTGGCTGGCCGGTCTATCTTTCGACCAAGAACACAATCTTGAAGGCCTATGACGGACGGTTCAAGGACCTCTTCCAAGAGGTGTTCGACGCAGAGTTCAAAGACAAGTTCGCGCAAGCCGGGATTGAGTACCAGCACCGCCTGATCGACGATATGGTTGCCTCGGCGATGAAGTGGTCGGGCAAATTCGTCTGGGCCTGCAAGAATTATGACGGCGATGTGCAGTCCGATACGGTGGCACAAGGGTTCGGGTCATTGGGCCTGATGACCAGCCAGCTGATGACCCCCGATGGCAAGATCGTCGAGGCCGAAGCCGCCCACGGCACCGTCACGCGCCACTACCGCCAGCATCAGGCCGGGCAAGCGACCTCGACTAACTCGATTGCGTCGATTTTTGCCTGGACCGGCGGATTGAAGCACCGCGCGAAACTGGATGACAACGCGCAGCTGATGAACTTTGCCGAGACTTTGGAAAAGGTCGTCGTGGACACCGTGGAAAGCGGCTTCATGACCAAGGATCTGGCACTGCTGGTCGGCCCCGATCAGGGCTGGCTGACCACCATGGGGTTCCTTGAGAAGATCGACGAGAACCTGAACAAGGCGCTTTAAGGCAAAAATATGAAGAGCCGCGTGGGTCGCGCGGCTCTTTAATTTGAACGTGATCTCTTGGGTCTATTCTGCAGGCAGGATGAACGTCCCCACACCGTCATAGGCCCCAACACCAGTCACCGTAATATCTATGGCGAGCACACCGCCCAGTTCATCCGCGTTGGGGCCATAGAAGGTTGCGTCAATCTGGGATGCGGTGCCCGAGCATCCGGTGACGCATGTCAGCCCGCCTGCAAAGCCGTTTCCGGCCAAGCCGATTGTGCCGCCCATATCCACATCTTGGGTGCCGTTCACCTGTCCATCCAACGCAACGGTCGCATTTCCTGTACCTGTAAAGTCAACACCAACTGTCATGCCGCCTGCATATTCCGTTTCGGAATTCGGCGCGCCCCCCAAGGAACCAAAGGACTGAAAATCACCGGTGTAAGTCACTGTTCCACCGGGACGCGCCGCAATCGTCGCAGGATCGGTTTCAAAGCCGAAAACATAGGCGGCTTCGCCGTTTATGCCGTCCATGCTACTGACAGACACCTCGATTGCGGCGGCATAGGTGCCCGTGCGATTAGGTTCATAAGTCAGGACGACTTCTTCGTCTGGGGTCAAATTGCCAGTACCATTGGTGATCTCAACAGTCTGGCCAAAGATCGTAATTGTCCCATTAAGAGAACTGCCGCCATCGTCAAAGAAGTCAGCACCTACTGTGATCGTGGCGGGGACGATGCTAGGCGCATCTTCGGGATCATTTCCCACCTGAAAGCTTGCGCTGCTCATCGTCACGGTCTGCCCTTCAGCTTCTGGAAGCCTTTGCCCCACCGCACCAAATGGCAGGCCGTTCGACCCTGGCGTTGGGTCAACACCCCCACCACCTCCGCCGGAGCCACCATCGGTATCGCCTCCGCCGCCACCGCCGCCACAGGCGGTCAGTGCCACAAGTGCGACGAAAGACAGAGGTTTCACGAGATGAGAAATCATATGGTCGTTCCTAAAATCCATTTGCGCCCAAACAGGCCTGAAACACATTTCTTTTCGGCATCTTAAATAACTATGTGGCCAAATCTTGGCGGCCCTCCCGTGCTTATCGCAGTGCAGGCAATTTTTCGCAATACAGCAGGTTTTTGGTCGGGCGGGCGACAGCTTTGGCTGCCGATTTGCCACGGAAACGGAACGTTGCGGCAGGCGAAAAGTGGATTGCGACAATAAGGGGTAGCTTTTGCTGCGATTGCACGGTATCCGCGCCGCAACTTCCGCACAAAGGCAGACCAATGGACATTCGCAATATCGCGATCATCGCACACGTTGACCACGGCAAGACGACCCTCGTTGACGAACTTCTCAAACAGTCGGGCATTTACCGCGAAAACGAAGCGACACAAGAGCGCGCAATGGATAGCAACGACATCGAGCGCGAGCGCGGGATCACTATTCTTGCGAAATGTACCTCCGTTGAGTGGAAAGGCACGCGCATCAATATCGTCGACACCCCCGGTCACGCCGATTTCGGTGGCGAGGTCGAGCGTATCCTGTCGATGGTGGACGGTGTTGTTCTGCTGGTCGATGCCGCCGAAGGCCCGATGCCGCAAACCAAATTCGTGACGTCCAAGGCGCTGGCCCTTGGTTTGCGCCCCATCGTGGTTGTCAACAAGGTGGACAAACCTGACGGTGAACCTGATCGTGCCGTTGACGATGTCTTTGACCTGTTTGCAGCCCTTGAGGCATCCGACGAACAGCTTGATTTTCCAACCATGTTCGCCTCGGGCCGTTCCGGTTGGTGTGACGAAGAACTCGACGGGCCGCGCGAAAACCTTGATGCGCTGTTTGACAAGATCGTCGAACATGTACCGACCCCTGCGCAAATCAGCCGCAAGGATGAACCCTTCCAGATGCTCGCCACCACCCTGTCTGCGGACCCGTTCATCGGCCGTATTTTGACCGGCCGTGTCGAAGCAGGCACCCTGAAAGCGGGTGATACGATCAAGGCGCTGTCGCGTACCGGCGACAAGATCGAACAGTTCCGTGTGTCCAAGATCCTCGCCTTCCGCGGTCTGTCCCAGCAGCCCATCGATGTGGCAGAGGCTGGCGATATCGTGACCATCGCAGGCATGACCAAAGCCACCGTGGCCGACACGCTCTGTGATGTCAGCATCGACGTGCCGATCCCCGCGCAACCGATTGACCCGCCAACCATCACCGTGACCTTCGGCATCAATGACAGCCCGCTGGCTGGCCGTGACGGCAAAAAGGTGCAGTCCCGCGTCATCCGCGAACGCCTGATGAAGGAAAGCGAAGTCAACGTTGCGATCAAGATCGCCGACACCCCCGGTGGTGACGCCTTCGAGGTCTCTGGCCGTGGCGAATTGCAGATGGGCGTTTTGATCGAAAACATGCGCCGCGAGGGTTTTGAGCTCTCCATCTCGCGCCCGCAGGTCATCTTTTCCGAGCAAGACGGCCAACGCATGGAACCCGTCGAAGAAGTCACCATCGACGTGGATGACGAATACACGGGCGTTGTGGTCGAAAAACTCACTGGCCCGCGCAAGGGCGATCTGGTCGAGATGAAACCGGCCGGTGCCGGCAAGACCCGGATCATCGCGCATGTGCCGTCACGTGGCCTGATCGGCTATCACGGTGAATTCCTGACCGACACACGCGGCTCCGGCGTTCTGAACCGCCTGTTCCACGGCATGACCCCCTACAAGGGCAAGATCGAAGGCCGCCGTCAGGGTGTTCTGATCTCGATGGAGAACGGCACTTCGGTCGCCTTTGCCCTGTGGAACCTTGAGGACCGCGGCAAGATGTTCATCGGCGCGCAGGAACCTGTCTATACCGGCATGATCATCGGCGAACACAGCCGCGAAAACGATCTTGAGGTGAACCCGCTGAAGGGCAAGAAGCTGACCAACGTGCGGGCCTCTGGCACCGACGAGGCAGTGCGCCTGACAACACCCGTGACGATGTCGCTCGAACAGGCGATTGCCTATATCGACGACGATGAACTGGTCGAAGTCACGCCAAATGCAATCCGGTTGCGCAAACGCTACCTTGATCCGCACGAGCGCAAACGCCAGTCGCGCGCAAGCTGATCACCTGTATCAAAATATAAAAAACAAAACGGCGGATAGTTCATATCTGCCGTTTTTCCTTTGCAGGACATGTTGGAAAAGGGCCTGACGGCCTAGCTGATCTCTTCGACGATGCTCAATTCACGCTGGCTGGCACCTTTGGCAAAGCTCAACGCCTCTTGGTACGCATCCGAGTAATAACAATCATGGGCGGCCTGCAGGCTGGGAAAGCGGGCAACCACGTTGCGCGGGCGATCAGGCCCTTCCAATTGCTCATAAGCACCGCCACGGGCCAAAAAGACGCCGCCGTGCTCGGCAATGGCACCTGTCGCGCGCTTGGCGTATTCGCCGTAAGCGGCCTCGTCCGTGACCTTCACATGGGCAATCCAGAGTGCGCTCATTTCAATCCCTCCAAAACAGCCTTTGCCGCCGCAATCGCAGCATCGGCATTCTCTACCGATGCACCGCCACCCTGCGCCATATCCGGACGGCCACCGCCGCCCTTACCGCCCAGTTCAGGCGTAACAGCCCGCAGGATATCCACGGCCGAAACACGGTCGGTCAGATCCGCTGTGACACCGACCGCAACAGCAGCCTTGCCGCTCGCATCGGCGATCAAGACCACCGCACCGCTCTCCATTGAGGCCTTCATCTCGTCGATCAACGCAGGCAGGTCCTTACCGGTCACGCCACTCAGAACCTGCGCCTGAAACGCGATGCCATTAATCACCTCGGCGGGTGCCGCTTCTTTCGCGCCGCCGCCCATGGCGACTTCGCGACGCAGTTGCGCCACTTCGTTGGCCAGCGCCTTGCGTTCGTCCATCAACGCCTTGATCCGGTCAGCCACCTCTGATGCCGGCGCTTTCAGCACAGCCGCCGCTTGGTTCAGGCGGGCATCCTGCGCGCGCAGGTAATCCAGTGCCGCCTGCCCTGTCAGCGCTTCGATCCGGCGGACACCGGCACTTGATGCGCTATCACCCAAGGTCACAAATGCCCCGATCTCGCCCAGTTGCTTCACATGCGTCCCGCCGCAAAGTTCCAGCGAATAGGTATTTCCGTCAGCGCCCTTGCCCGAGCCCACCTGCCGGCCCATCGACACAACACGCACCTCGTCGCCATACTTCTCGCCAAATAGCGCCTGAGCGCCCATCGCGCGGGCATCATCCGGTGCCATGATACGTGTCTCGACAGGGGTGTTCTGACGGATGATCGCATTCACATCATGTTCGACCTGCGCCAGTTCTTCGGCGCTCAAAGCTTTGGTATGACTGAAATCAAACCGCAGGCGATCGGGGGCGTTCAACGACCCGCGCTGTGCGATGTGATCGCCCAGCACCTCGCGCAGTGCCTCATTCAGCAGGTGCGTTGCCGAGTGGTTTGCGCGGATTTTACCCCTATTGATGTGATCGACTTCGAGACGGACAGGCTCGCCCACAGAGAGTTCACCGTGATCAACCGTCAGATAATGGGCAAAGACACCGCCCGGCATCTTCTTGACGTCAGACACGTGGCCGGAAAACTGTGGCGCCCGCGCGTCCGGGTCACCAACGAGTGCGCGCACATAGCCCTGATCGCCCACCTGACCGCCGCTTTCAGCGTAGAAAGGTGTCTGGTTCACAACGACCCAGCCCCATCCACCTTCGGTTTGGAGCGACTGAATACTCTTGCCAGACGCATCGACAATCGCCACGACCTGCCCTTCGGCAGTCTCGGTCTCATAGCCCAGAAAATCCGTCGCGCCATGCGCATCCGCGATATCGAACCAGATCGCACTATCGGCAGCCTCACCCGTGCCGGACCATGCGGCGCGCGCCTTGGCTTTCTGCTCTGCCATCGCGGCATCAAACCCGGCTGTATCAACCGCGCGTCCCTTTTCGCGCAGGGCGTCCTGCGTCAAATCAAGCGGGAAACCGTAGGTGTCATAAAGCTTGAACGCCGCAGCACCGGGCAATGCCGCACCTTCGGCCAGACCGCTGATTTCGTCATCAAGCAGTTTTAACCCCCGATCCAGCGTTTGTTTAAAGCGCACTTCCTCGTTCAGCAGCGTTTCTTCAATCAGACGCTGGCCGATCCCCAGTTCAGGATAGGCCCCGCCCATCTGCTGGATCAGCGCCGGGACAAGTTTATGCATCACGGGGTCTTTGCCACCCAGTTGATGGGCATGGCGCATTGCGCGGCGCATGATCCGGCGCAGCACATAGCCACGCCCCTCATTCGATGGCAGCACGCCTTCGGCAATCAGGAAGGACGTGGACCGCAGGTGGTCTGCGATCACGCGGTGATGCGTGTTGCCCGGACCATCAGGGTCGGTCGACGTCACATGGGCCGAGGCCTCGATCAGTGCGCGCATCAGATCGGTATCGTAGTTGTCATGCTTGCCTTGCAGCAAAGCGCCAATCCGCTCGAGCCCCATGCCCGTATCGATTGACTGCATTTCAAGCGGCTTGAGCGTGCCGTCCTCGAACTGTTCGTTCTGCATGAAAACGATATTCCAGATCTCGATAAACCGGTCGCCGTCCTCTTCCGGTGATCCCGGAGGGCCACCCCAGATATGATCGCCGTGATCGTAGAAAATCTCGGTGCAGGGACCACATGGGCCGGTCGGTCCCATGCGCCAGAAGTTGTCGTCTGTCGGGATGCGAATGATCTTATCATCCGAGAAACCGGCCACTTTCTTCCAGATCGCGGCGGCTTCATCATCAGTATGATAGACGGTCACCAACAGGCGGTCCTTGTCGATGCCGAATTCACGCGTCAGCAGTTCCCACGCATAGGGGATCGCCTCTTGCTTGAAATAATCACCAAAACTGAAATTGCCCAGCATCTCGAAGAACGTGTGATGGCGCGCTGTGTAGCCCACATTGTCAAGATCATTGTGCTTGCCGCCTGCGCGCACACATTTCTGGCTGGTGGTGGCGCGCGTATAATCGCGGGTCTCGACACCCGTGAACAGGTTTTTGAACTGCACCATACCCGAGTTGGCGAACATCAGGGTCGGGTCATTGCGCGGCACCAACGGGCTTGAGGCCACGATCTCATGATCCTGAGAACCAAAGTAGTTCAGAAAGGTCGAACGGATGTCGGCAAGACTGGTCATGGCGCACTTTCAAGCAAATATGTCTGTTAGCTCGCAGAAATAGCCCCGCCTCTTGGCACTGTCCACCAACAAACGGGGGGATACTTTTCCATGTCCGATCAAACTTCCGCCGGAGGCAGCCATCAAAAAAGGGCGCCGCTGCTGCGGCACCCTTCCTTCATTCTGTCACCTGTGGCGCTTAGACTTCGACAAGGTCGTCATCACCATCGCCATCACCGGTGTCGGCCATATCGAACTCAAGCCCGTGCGCCGCGCGGATCTTATCCTCGATCTCAAGCGCGATTGCCGGATTTTCTTTCAGGAAAATCTTCGAATTCTCACGCCCCTGCCCGATCCGCTCATCTCCATAGCTGAACCAGGCACCGGATTTTTCAACAATCCCCGCCTTCACGCCCAGATCAAGCAATTCGCCCGTCTTGGAAATGCCTTCGCCATACATGATATCGAATTCGACCTGTTTGAACGGTGGTGCCACCTTGTTCTTCACCACTTTGACGCGGGTCGCGTTGCCGACCACCTCATCACGGTCCTTGATCGCGCCGATGCGACGGATATCCAGACGGACAGAAGCATAGAATTTCAATGCGTTCCCACCGGTCGTGGTTTCGGGCGAGCCGAACATCACGCCGATCTTCATGCGAATCTGGTTGATGAAAATCACCATACAGCCGGATCGGTTGATCGAGCCTGTCAGCTTGCGCATTGCCTGAGACATCAAACGCGCATGCACACCGACCGAGCTGTCACCCATATCGCCTTCGAGTTCGGATTTCGGTGTCAGCGCCGCCACAGAGTCCACAACAACAAGGCTCACCGCACCGGAGCGGACCAGCGTATCGACGATCTCGAGCGCCTGTTCGCCGGTATCGGGCTGCGAGATCAGCAACTCATCAAGGTTCACACCCAATTTCTTGGCATACTGCGGATCAAGCGCATGCTCTGCATCGACAAAAGCGCAAACACCGCCCTTTTTCTGCTCTTCGGCAATGGAATGCAGGGTCAGTGTCGTTTTACCGGACGATTCAGGACCATAAATTTCGATCACACGGCCCTTTGGCAAACCGCCGATCCCCAGCGCGATATCCAGACCCAGCGAACCGGTCGATGTCGCCTCGATCTCTGGCATCTGGTTCTGACCACCAAGCTTCATGATCGAGCCTTTGCCGAACTGCCGTTCGATCTGTGCCAGCGCGCTTTCGAGTGCTTTTTCTTTATCTGCTGTTTTCTTGTCAGTCATTTTGAGGAGTTCTGCCGTTGCCATGTGTCCTGTCCTTATTTCACGCCGGCCCAAGGGCGGCAATCACTGCTTTTGTTCTCATTGTGTTCTCATCGTTAATGAGATCAAAAGTAGAACATTGCAACATAAATTTTCATGCGTCACATTCAACGAATGGTGGTTAAGGAATGGTTTATGGCCTAGCATTGTTGCAAAAATAGACGAAAGACAGCGATCAAATGCTTGTTTTCTGGAAAGAAAATCTGGTGCTGCTGGCAGTGCCCAAAACCGGATCAACAGCGCTGGAGGGCGCTTTGGCACCCCGCGCATCCATGGTGCTGCGTGATCCGCCGCATCTGAAACATGCGCCGTGCTACCGCTACAAACGATTCTTGAAGCCCTTTTTCAAGCAGGCAGGCGGACAGGACCCTGAATTGATGGCCGTGGTGCGCAACCCCATCGACTGGCTGGGCAGTTGGTATCGCTATCGCACACGCCCTGATCTGATCGGCCACGAAAACTCGACCCGCGGGATCAGTTTCGATGATTTCGTGCTGGAATATTGCAAAGGCGATCCGGCGCCTTTTGCGAACGTCGGTTCGCAGAACAAGTTCTTGCGCATCAACGAAGGCGAGATCGGCGTGGACCATCTTTTCCAATATGAACAATGGGATAGGGTGATCCGGTATCTCGAGGAGCGGCTTGAATTGACCATCAAGCTGAAACAAAAGAACGTTTCTCCCGTGATGGCGCTGACCCTCTCGCCCGATACTAAGGCAAAGCTGCGCGACAAACGCGCCGAAGAATTCGAAATCTGGGAATTGGCCCGCCGTTAGGGTTTTCCCTGCGCCAAGGTCCGGTTGACCGCATCCTGCCAGCCTGCATAGCGGCGTTCGCGCGTGGACTGATCCATCTGCGGCTCGAACCGCTTGTCCAGCGCCCAGTTTGCAGCAAATCCGTCCTGATCAGGGTAAACACCGGCACGCATCCCCGCGAGCCACGCCGCCCCGAGGGCTGTGGTTTCCAGAACCGTAGGCCGGTCCACTGGCGCACCGATAATGTCCGACAAAAACTGCATCGACCAATCGGACGCACTCATCCCACCATCAACACGCAAAACGCCTGTTGTTTCAGCGCCTTGCCAGTCGCTTTTCATTGCTTCCAAAAGATCGCGGGTCTGAAACCCGACACTTTCAAGGGCCGCGCGCGCAAACTCGGCTGGCCCAGAATTGCGGGTCAGGCCATAGATCGCCCCCCGCGCCTCTGCATCCCAGTAAGGTGCACCAAGCCCTGTAAAGGCCGGGACCAGATAAAGCTCTTGCCCCTGATCAGCCGTCTCTGCCAGTGGCTGTGTCTCTTTCGCCTCGCGGATAATTTTCAGCCCGTCACGGAGCCATTGCACCACCGCCCCCGCGATAAAGATCGACCCTTCCAGTGCGTAGGTGGGCTTGCCATCGAATTGATAGGCAATTGTGCCCAACAGGCGTTTCTGGCTCTCAACCAATGTGTCGCCTGTGTTCAGTAGCGCAAAACACCCTGTCCCATAGGTCGATTTCAGCATCCCCGGTTCAAAACACGCCTGCCCGATAGTCGCGGCCTGCTGATCGCCCGCGACACCAAGGATCGGTAGCTCTTTGCCAAAAAGATCGGCGCGCGTGGTCCCAAAGTCGGCGGCACAGTCCAAGACCTCTGGCAGCATCGCGGCGGGGATACCGAACCGATCACAGATCGTGGTGCTCCAGCGTCCTTTGCGGATATCGTAAAGCATTGTGCGCGCGGCATTTGTAGCGTCTGTGACATGCCGCTTGCCGCCTGTCAGTTTCCAGATCAGATAGCTGTCAACAGTTCCGAAAAGGAGCTCTCCCGCCGCGGCGCGATCTTTCGCGCCCTCCACTGTTTCCAGAATATACCGCAGCTTTGTCCCCGAAAAATAAGGATCAGCCAGAAGGCCCGTTTTCTGCGTGATCGTCGCTTCAAACCCTTCGCGGCGCAGTTCCTCGCAAAAGGCGGCTGTGCGGCGGTCCTGCCAGACGATGGCGTTATGTATCGGCTCGCCTGTGGTCTTGTCCCAGACCAGCGTGGTTTCGCGCTGGTTGGTAATGCCGATCGCCGCCACATCAGCGGCAGTGATCCCCGCTTTCTCGATTGCACCACGGCAGGTCGAGGCAACAGAGGACCAGATATCGGACGGGTCATGTTCAACCCAGCCCGATCTGGGAAAATGCTGGGTGAATTCCTCTTGCGCGGTCGCTTTGATCCGCATCTCTGCATCGAAGATGATCGCGCGGCTGGATGTCGTGCCTTGGTCGATGGCCAGAATATAGGTCATGGTTCCCCCCGTTTGTCTTTTTGTTTCAAGCCGCCATGAATGCGTCAAGGCCTGCGACTTGATCGGGCGTCAGGCGCAGGCCCAGTTTCGAGCGCCGCCAGACGACATCTTCGGCAGTGCGCGCATATTCATGGGCCATCAGCCACTTCACCTCGGCGGCAGTCAAGGTCGCGCCGAAATCCTGCCCGAGATCCTTTGCTGCCGATGCCTTGCCCAAAATGGCACGCGCCTCGGTGCCGTAGGCTTTGATCAGGCGCAGCGCCCAGCGGTCGGTCAGGAACGGATAGTCCGACATAAGATCAGCAACCAGCTTGTCACGGTCTTTGACCTTGAAATCCCCCCCGGGCAAGGCCGCATCGGCGGTCCAAGGATCACCTCCGCCAATCAGCGGGGTCAGCTTCTTGAGCGCATTCTCGGCCAATTTGCGGTAGGTCGTGATCTTGCCACCAAAAATATTCAGCAGCGGTGCGCCATTTTCATCAAGTGACAACACGTAATCGCGGGTCGCCGCTGTCGCGGATTTGGCGCCGTCGTCATAGAGCGGACGCACACCCGAATAGGTCCAGACCACATCATCGCGGGTGACGGGTTTTTCGAAATATTGCGATGCGAAGGCGCAAAGGTAATCCTGCTCGGCATCCGTGGCATAGGGCTTTTCCGACAGGTTCTCATGCTCTGCATCGGTCGTGCCGATCAGGGTGAAATCCATTTCATAGGGGATCGCGAAAATGATCCGGCCGTCTTCGCCCTGAAAGAAATAGCTCTTGTCGTGATCAAACAGTTTCTTGGTCACGATATGGCTGCCGCGCACCAATCGCACGCCTTCCGATGTGTTGAGCCGCGCGACATCACGCACGATGTTTTCAACCCAAGGCCCACCCGCATTGACCAAAGCGCGCGCGGTACAGGTCTGTCGCATCCCATCATGTTCGGTCACAATCTCCCACTGCCCATCGACACGCGCGGCGCTGATCACTTTGGTGCGCGTCATGATCGTGGCACCGCGCGCCTCAGCATCGCGGGCGTTCAGCACGACAAGCCGCGCGTCTTCGACCCAGCAATCGGAATATTCATAGGCCCTTTGAAACTTGCCCTTCAGCGGTTTGCCTGTGTCAGCAGTGGTCAGATCAACCGTTTTCGTGCCTGGCAGGATTTTCCGGCCGCCCAAATTGTCATAGAGGAAAAGCCCCAGCCGGATCAGCCACGCGGGCCGCCTGCCCTTCATCCACGGCATCACAGTTGAAAGCAGCTTGGATGTCGGCGTGTCATTCTCGAACCGCATATCCTTGTGGTAAGGCAGCACAAAACGCATGGGCCAAGAGATATGCGGCATGTTGCGCAACAGGACTTCCCGCTCGACCAGCGCCTTGCGGACCAGACCGAATTCGAAAAACTCCAGATAGCGCAGGCCGCCGTGAAACAACTTGGTCGAGGCCGATGATGTGGCCGATCCAAGATCGTTCATCTCGGCCAGCCCCACTTTCAGCCCGCGTCCCGCCGCATCACGCGCGATCCCGCAGCCATTGATGCCACCACCGATGATAAAAACGTCGAAATCTGCGCTCATAACCTGTCTCTTTGCAATTTTTTCCGCGTTTGACGTGACAGCCCAACAGGTGCAAGGCACAACGCCACCAGTGTTCGCCCAAAGGAATACGAAAACAACACGAAAGCAATTTTCCCCTTTTATCTTATCTTTTTCCGGTTTTCACTGTTCGCTTTATAACTTAAACGAACATATGGATACAAATACCCGCCTCGCCCGCATCCGCGCCATGGCCCAGGCCGAAGGCAAGGTCATGGCCACTGCGCTGGCCCACGACCTTGGCGTTGCGGTACAAACCATCCGCCGCGACCTGCGCCAGCTTTGCGCGGCAGGTCTGCTGGAGCGGATACACGGCGGGGCTGTGCTGCCCTCGGGTGTCAGCAACATCGGCTATGGTGACAGGCGCGCGTTGAACCGCGACAGCAAGATCAGGATCGCACGGCGCGCGGCGCAGCTTATTCCTGACAACGCCTCGCTGTTCCTTAACATCGGCACCACGACCGAGGCGGTCGCCCATGCACTTCATGCCCACCGTAACCTGATGGTGGTGACCAACAACCTCAACGTGGCCAATATCCTTGCCAGCAATCCCAGTTGCGATGTGGTGGTGGCGGGCGGCAGCCTGCGGCGATCGGATGGCGGGCTGGTGGGGGATCTGGCCGCGCTGGCCATCGACCGCTTCAAGGTTGATTTCGCTGTGATCGGCGCGTCGGCCATCGACCTGAGCGGCGACCTCTTGGACTTCGACCCAGAAGAGGTGCGGGTCAGCCAACAGGTCATCAAGGCGGCACGGGCGACAGTCCTCGTGGCCGACAGCACGAAATTCACACGCAAAGCCCCTGTGAAAATAGCGTCACTGGCGCAGGTGGATTATTTTGTAACGGACCGCGTGCCGTCGGAAGCGCTGATTAATCAGTGTGCAGATTGGGGGACGCAGCTACGCTTCGTCTGACCCCTTGAACCCTGTCGCCACCACGAACTTTTCGGAACTGTCCGACCGTGACGCAGGCGGTTTGACATTCGCAACCTTCGTAAACCGCGCTTTCAGCAGCTTCTGCAAATCACCCTCGGCCCCGCCGGCCAGAACCTTGGCCACGAATGTCCCGCCCTCTTCCAGCACGTCGAATGCGAAATAGGCCGCCGCTTCGCAAAGCGCGATAATGCGGTTGTGGTCGGTCTGTTTGTGCCCCGAGGCCGAGGCTGCCATGTCGGACATCACCACATTGGCTTTGCCGCCCAACCATTCCTTGACCTTCACGTCGGCGTCGTCTTCCATGAAATCCAGCTGGTGAATTTCGGCCCCTGCAATCGGTTCGACCTCTTGCAGGTCCACACCCAGAACAAAGCCCTGCGCCTTGCTGGTGCGTTCACCCAGCGTATTGGCGCGCTTGACCGCTACCTGCAGCCACCCGCCCGGAGCACAGCCCAGATCGACGATGCGCGCACCCGGCACGAGGAAACGGTACTTGTCGTCCAGCTCAAGAATTTTATAGGCCGCGCGCCCGCGATACCCTTCGGCCTGCGCGCGTTTCACATAAGGATCGTTCAATTGCCGCTGCAACCATTGGGTCGAGCTGAGTTTGCGCCCGCGGGCGGTCTTTACCTTCACGTGCAGATCGCGTTGCCCGCGACCGGAGGTATTCTTTTTTGTGGGACGTTTCACCATGACAGCGCCTTAACCCTAAAACGGGGTGTCTTCCAAGACCCCATGCGCGGACATCTGGGCATAAAGCAGCCCTTCACGCAGGCCGCGATCCGCCACGGACAGACGATCAGTCGGCCAAAGCCGCATCAGCGCCTGCAAAATCGCAGCCCCCGACATGATCAGGGCCTGCCGATCCTTGCCGATACGCGGGTCATTGCGGCGTCCTGCGGGCCCTAGCACAAGGTAATCACGGATCACCGCATCAATCTGGTCGGTCGTCATGCGCAAACCGTCCACCTTGGTGCGGTCATAGCGTTTCAGGCCCAGATGGCTCGCGGCAACCGTTGTCACCGTGCCGCTGGTGCCGATAATCTGGAACCCCTCACGCGCCTGAGCGGCAGCATAGGGAGAAAACTCTTCGAGGTTCTCTTCAAAAAACCAGCTCATCAGCGCGAAACGCGCGGCATCATCTTCGACATCTTCGAACTGGTCACGCAGCGTGGCGACACCTAAAGGCACCGAAATCCAGTCTACAACCTTGGCCGCAGCGAAAGGCCCGGGATCGGATTTGAACCCCGCATGCAGGCGCATGATCGCGCGGGGGCGTTCGCGCTTGGGAACATGGGTCAGATCAATCCAGACCAGTTCGGTCGAGCCGCCGCCAATATCCACAACCAAAAGCTGCTCAGTATTCACACTGACCAGTGGCGCGCAGGAAATCACCGCAAGACGCGCTTCTTCCTCGGGTTTGATGATTTCCAGATTGAGGCCAGTCTCGCGGCGCACCTGGGCCACAAAACTGTCGCCATTCAGCGCACGACGGCATGCCTCTGTCGCCACAAGACGCATATGCTCGACACCATGACGTTTGAGTTTCTCGCGGCATATGCGCATGGCCGAAATCGTGCGGTTCATCGACGCGCGCGATAGCCTGCCGGTGCTTTCCAGACCATGGCCCAATTGCACCGACTTTGAAAAGCTGTCGACCACATGGAATTGGCTGCCCTTGGGTTGGGCAATCAACATCCGGCAGCTATTTGTACCCAGATCCAGCGCCGCATAAAGCTGCGATGGATCGGGCGAATTCGGCGCGGGGCTATCGACCGCTTTGGGGAACGCGCCCGCACCATCGGGACGCTTGGGCGCCATTGTCTACGCCCTCCATTTTCGAGTTACCCTCAAGCTAGGCGGGGAAAAGACTTTGCACAAGTCTTGTCGTACATTCGCGTGCGCGGCTCACAACGATTATGCAAAATTTGAAGATGCCTGCCGATAGCCGTCCCGCTGCGGATCGGATAGCAAATGCCTCGTCGCTCACTGCACAATGGAGGTCGAAAACCGACATTGAAGGGGGCAATGCGATGATAGAACGAGAGCAATAGAAACGAGAGGAATCACATATGGCCGACGTCACGATCGTCTATTGGCGCGACATGCCAGCGCAGGTCATTGTGGGCCGTGGACGGCGCGGGGTGAAGCTGCCCCTGCCGGAACGGTTTGAACAGGCGATTGACCGCGCTGCGATGAAATCAGGTGCGGCTGAGTCCGATGATTACATGGCCGGTTTTCGCAAGGCTGATCCAATTCCTGTCGATGGCACCGATCAAGAAGCAGCAGAAGCCACTGTCGCCAGGATCGTTGCCGAATATGACCAAGAGCGCATCAAGACGCTCATTGCCAATGACGGTTGGGCTTGAAGACCCCGCCCCCTTTCCCCACGCGCCTATCGGAGGTCGTTATGTCACTGCTCTCATTCCGCAAATCCAAAGAGGTCGCCACCCCGACCGTCAATGCCCAGATGGAAGCCTTCCTGAAGGATTATTCCATCGAAGTGATGCCCCGCACCGCCGAAAAGGTCGAAGATTTCCGTGAACTGCTGCCCGCTGGCACGCGGGTCTATATCGCCCATATCGAGGGCACACCGATTGAAGACATGGTCGCAACAGCCAAACGGCTGGCTACGGACGGCTATAAGGTGATGCCGCACTTCCCCGCGCGGATCATCAAGGATGAGGCAACACTGGCCGACTGGATTGCGCGCTATCAGGGCGAGGCGGGCGTCGATCAGGCGCTGTTGCTGGCCGGTGGCGTGGCAACACCGCATGGCGACTATCATTCTTCCATGCAACTGCTGGAAAGCGGTCTCTTTGACAAGGCTGGTTTCAAGCGGCTGCATGTCGCGGGACATCCCGAAGGCAACCGCGACATCGACAAGGACGGATCAGACAAGAACGTCATGGACGCGCTCCGCTGGAAACAGAAATTCTCTGAAACAACCGACGCCGAAATGGCGCTGGCCACACAATTCGCCTTTGATGCAGGCCCGATTATCGCTTGGGCTGATGCCCTGAAAGACGCTGGCATCACGATCCCCGTTCACATCGGCATTGCCGGTCCGGCAAAACTGCAAACACTGATCAAATTCGCCATTGCCTGCGGCGTTGGGCCTTCTTTGAAGGTGCTGCAAAAGCGTGCGATGGATGTGACCAAGCTGCTGCTGCCCTATGAGCCAACCGAAGTCCTGACGGAACTGGCAGCGCATAAGGCGGCCAACCCGGACTTCAACATCACCAACGTCCACTTCTTCCCCCTTGGCGGCATCAAGACGAATGCCACCTGGGCCATCGCAAATGGCGGCGCTTCTGCCGTTCCAGCATCTCAATCCTAAGGACCGCTCATAATGACACGCACGATTGTTGAATCCAAAACCAAGACTGCCATTATCGGGTTCGACCAGCCCTTTTGCGTGATCGGTGAACGGATCAACCCCACAGGCCGCAAAATTCTGGCCGAAGAACTCGAACGCGGCGATTTTTCCCGCGTCGAGGCGGACGCCATCGCACAGGTCGCGGCGGGCGCAAATATCCTTGATATCAACTCTGGCGCTGTCTTTTCCAACAAAATGGCCGAAGACCCGCGCTATGCGGACAACAACTTTGTTGAGCCGCCTTTGATGAAGGAAATGATCGAACGTGTGCAGGCGATTGTGGATGTGCCCTTGTGCATCGACAGTTCGGTTCCCGGTGCGTTGGAAAACGGTCTGGCCGCAGCCGAAGGGCGGCCCCTGCTGAACTCGGTCACCGGCGAGGAAGAGCGGTTGGAACTGGTGCTGCCGCTGGTGAAGAAATACAACGTGCCGGTCGTGGCGATTTCAAACGATGACACAGGTATTTCGGAAGATCCGGACGTGCGCTTTGCGGTCGCCAAGAAGATCGTGGAACGCGCCGCTGATTTTGGCATTCCCGCCCATGATATCGTAGTCGACCCTCTGGTCATGCCAATTGGCGCGATGGGAACTGCCGGTTTGCAGGTCTTTACGCTGGTGCGGCGCTTGCGCGAAGAACTGGGCGTGAACACGACCTGTGGTGCATCAAACATCAGCTTCGGTCTGCCGAACCGTCACGGCATCAACAACGC
>NZ_DASYOK010000167.1:0-6270 GCF_036007805.1 Yoonia sp. | reverse complement strand
CCGCCCCTTTGTCATAGGCCGCTTGTGCTGGTGCGCGCTCGACCGACATGGGCACATCCATGACGATCTCTTGCGCATCAGGCGCGATCAAATCCGCCGCAATCGCCCGCGCAAAGCTCGCAGCCCCTGCAAGCGTAGGATAGGCCACGACGTCTGCACCCTCAATCAGCCGCGCGGCACGCAATGTCATCAAATCCGGCGCACCCGGCCCGACCCCCACACCATACAAAACCCCTGTCATCGCTTCACAAGACTCCACTGGGTGACCGGCATCGACGGACGCCAGCCCGTCAGACGGCCCACAGGTTCTGCGCGGTGGACCTGCAGTTTCACCAGATCACCGCCATGATCTTTGTGCAGCGCAATCAACTCTGCCTCGCTTTCCAGCGTCACGGCATTGGCAACCAACCGGCCCAAGGGACGCAAAGCCGCCGAAGCCGCATCGAAAGTCTCGCGGCTCAGACCGCCGCCGATAAAAATAGCGTCCGGTGCGTCCAGCCCAATCAGCGCCGCGGGCACCGACCCTTCCACCAAGACCAATTTCGGCACGCCCAGCGCCAGCGCATTGGCCGCAGCCATCGCACGGCGATCCGCCCGCGGCTCAATCCCGATGGCACGGGCATAGCGTGCCGCGCGCATCCATTCGATTGCCACCGATCCACAGCCTGTGCCGATGTCCCACAAGAGCGCCCCGCGCATCGGCATCAGCTTGGCGACAGTGGCGGCGCGCACCTCTTGCTTGGTCATCGTGCCGTCAGAGAGAAACAGATCATCTGCCAGCCCCGGCACGCGCGGCAGGAGCGCCGCATCAGGTGCAGCAACACATTCAACAGCAAGCGTGTTGAACGCAGGCACCGTGTGATCCCAGCTTTCGGCCAACCCGTCAAAGCGCGCCTCATCCTTGCCACCCATCGCGGCAAGCACCGTCATGCGGGATTTGCCAAAGCCGCGCTCGGTCAGGAAACGGGCGATCTGGCCGGGGGTTTCAGCCCCTGTCGTCAGCACCAGCAATTGCGCGTCTGGCTGGATAAAGGCGATCATCTGCTCGACCGGACGACCATGCACCGTGAGCGTTTCCACATCAGGCAAAGACCATCCCATGCGCGCTGCGGCGAGTTGAAACGCAGATAGTTGAGGGTGATAGACGATCTCGGCCGGATTTATGGCACGTCCGATCCGCGCGCCGACCGAAAACCAGAGTGGATCACCTGTCGCAAGGATCACAACACGCTTGCCACGCAGGCTTTGAATCGTTGAAATCAGCGCATCAAAGGGATGCGGCCATGCCAGACGTTCCACGCGGACGGTTTTGGTCAGCGTATGATGACGGTCACCGCCGATAATGATCTCGGCCGCCTCAACCACGGCGCGGGTGGCTGGGACAAGTCCGTCCATCCCGTCTTCGCCAATCCCCACGATATGCAGCCAAGGATCAGCCATCGCTTGACGCCCCCTGTCGGCGGCTTCGCGCGGAAGGCCCGCAAGGGCTGACAAGCGCATGATTACACATCTTCCGGTAGCCCCGCAGCCAATGCATTGACGGCTGCCGAAGCCATTGCAGACCCACCGCGCCGCCCGCGCAGGGCGACATAGTCACAACCGCGCGGGTTTGCGGCCAGCTCTGCCTTGCTTTCAGCGGCACCGACGAAACCCACCGGAAAACCAAGGATAACCGCAGGTTTCGGCCAGCCCGCATCAAGCAGCTCAAGCAAATGAAAGAGCGCTGTCGGCGCGTTTCCAATGGCAACCACTGCGCCCTCGATATGGTCGCGCCACAGTTCCACCGCAGCAGCAGAGCGCGTATTCCCGATATGCTGCGCCAAACCCGGCACCGCGGGATCGTTCAGCATGACGATCACCTCGTTGTTTGCGGGCAGGTAACGGCGGATGATCCCCGCACCAACCATTTCGCAATCGCAAAGCACCGGCGCACCAGCGACAAGCGCTGCGCGCCCAGCATCCGCAGCACCTTGCGAAAAGGCCAGCCGATCCGCGACCTCGATCATGCCACAAGCATGAATCAGGCGCGTGATCAGCGGTTGCATTGCGGGTGCGAACCGCTCAAGCCGCGCCTCATCGCGAACCATTGCAAAGCTTTGCGCGTAGATCGCGGCTGGGTCTTTCTCATAGGGGCGCAAATCGCTGACTTTCGCTTGCCGTGAACCTTAGGTCTTGGCTTTGGCTTTGCGCGCGCTTTCGGGACCATGCGGATGCTTCGCATGAGGATAAGGCGCATGGTGGTGATCGTGATGATGATCATGATCATGATCGTCGTCGTGATGATGATGGTGGTGGTGATCATGGTGATGATCCGCGGCCACAAGCCGGCACATGCCCGTACAGAAGGTGTCACACAGGCTGCAATCTGCCACATTCGAGCCGGGTGCGCTGGCACCTTGGCCTTCAACGTGGTGGTGGTGGCTTTCCTGCACGGCCCCGACCTCGCCCTCGAAGCCCAGAACGGCGGTACGGTATTTGCACATCACACAGGTGGACGGCGGCACAGCACCAAAGGCAGGGTGCGCGCGGTCCTCGGCGCTGATCTTGTGGCTTTTGCCCTCTTCGAGCGCCAGCACCTGACTGCGATATCCGCAGATGCCACAGTTGGGCGGCGGCGTGGCACTGACCTGTTCCATGATCCGTTCGGCAAAGGTCTCCAGCACCTTCGGGTGATCGCCCAAGTAGCCCGCTTTGACAAACTGGATGCCGGGGTGTTCTGCCGCAACCTGATCGGTAAAGCCATATATCCGGTCGATCAGAATGCCCGAGAAGAGGAAATACGGAAACACAATGACACGCTTGTAAGGCAGGCGCGCCACATGTTGCAGACAGGGTTCTACCAGCGGGAAAGTCACGCCGGAATAGCCTACTTCACACCAGCCAAAGCCCATGCCCTCTTGCAGCATCCGCGCGATCTTGGCCACGTTTCCGTTGGCATCAGGATCGGATGCACCGCGCCCGATCACAACAAGACAGGTTTCGGTCAGGGGGAGCGCGCCATGGTCCGTGTTGGCTTGATCAACGGCGTCCTGAATACGGCCCGCGGCGGCCGCGATCATCTTGGGATCAACGCCCAATTCGCGCCCGTACTGCACCGCGATCCCGTGTTTGGCGGCATAGGTATTCAGAACCGTGGGGATGTCATTCTTGGCGTGCATCGCGGCAAAAAGCATTCCCGGCACGGCCAGAATGCGTGCGCACCCGGCCTCGCGCAGCTTGTCCAGACCGTCACGGATTACAGGGTTCGCAAATTCCAGATAACCGTACTCGGTCATCCAGTCATCCGGCAGATATGCAGGCAGTTTGTCTGCCAAGGTCGCGAACTCGTCAACGGCGGATTGACTGCGCGATCCGTGGCCGCAGATCATGACACCGGTTTTCATGCGTTTTCCTCTTCCAGCTCTTCGTCCTCTGGCTCTGCTTCGTCTTTCTTCTTTTTCAACTCACCCCAAAGGGCCACCAGTCCGGCAAGCGCAATCGCAGCGCCGGCAACCCAATGTCCATGACCCGCGACCTCGGCCCAGTGACCCGGATGCGCGAAAGCCGATGTTCCGGCAAAAAGAAAGAAAAGTATCAGCAGTCCCCGCATGGGCATCCTCCGTTTTTTGTCATCACAAGAGGCCCCGGCGCGCGGGTCTTGACGATGTGATGTCCGGTTCCCGTTTTGGGTCAACCGTCCCATCTCCAACCTCTCTGGCCGCAGCGCGGCTTCGTCGAGGACGGTATAGACAGGGCGGGCCGCAGGAGCAAACGCTTAAGCGACGCAATCACGCCTTCTGGCGGCAGACTGCAACGCCCTGCTGTGCACTCATGCACCAAGCATGCGCCCTGACGGACCTTTGTTTTGCCGTGCAAGCGGGCTAGGTCGGGGCTCAACAACGAAAGGATGATGAGATGGGCCAGCTTGTAGACGGCGTTTGGCATGACGTTTGGTATGACACCAAGAAATCCGGTGGCGCATTCGAGCGCAAAGAGGCGCAATTTCGCAACTGGATCACGGCAGACGGATCAGCCGGGCCTTCCGGCGAGGGCGGCTTTGCAGCACAAAGCGGGCGCTATCATCTTTATGTTTCATACGCCTGCCCTTGGGCGCATCGCACGCTCATCTTTCGCCAGTTGAAAGACCTGACTGACCATATCAGCATTTCTGCGGTCCATCCCGACATGCTTTCTGATGGTTGGACCTTTGAAACCGATGAGGACGGTGCCACCGGTGACACGCTCTACGGTATGCCATTCGCACGCGATATCTATCTTAAGGCGCTGCCAGATATGAACGGTCGCGTCACAGTCCCGATTCTCTGGGACAAAGAACGCGAAACGATTGTCTCGAACGAAAGTTCCGAGATTATCCGGATGCTGAATTCCGCCTTTGACCACATCACGGGCAATACCGATGATTACTGGCCGGAAGAGCTGCGTGATGCCATCGCACCCGTGAATGACCGGATCTATGACACCCTGAACAATGGTGTCTACAAATCAGGCTTTGCGACAACGCAAGCCGCCTATGACAAAGCGGTCTATCCGCTCTTCGACACGCTCGACTGGCTCGAGGACCGTCTTGGCGAAAACCGCTACCTGATGGGTGATCGCCTGACAGAAGCCGACTGGCGCCTCTGGACCACGCTGGTGCGCTTTGATCCGGTCTATCATTTACATTTCAAATGCAACCGCAAACGGATCGCGGATTATTCGAACCTGTCAGGGTATCTGCGCGAACTGTACCAGATGCCGGGAGTAGCCGAGACCGTGAACATGGCGCATATCGTGCGGCACTATCACTATAGTCATGATACGATTAACCCGCACCGTATTTTGCCAATCAACCCTACACTGGATTACGACGCGCCGCATGATCGTGGGCAGTAGTGCCATAGTGATGGACGATCGCCGCCAGGTCCTGCGGCGGCGTTGCGGTTTTCACAAAAGCCCGCGCATTGGCGGCGTAGTTGAAGATAGAACCGTCTGAAAAGAAGGTGGTGTCGGTGACAAAAACAATATTTGCGCGCGGCTGCCGGAAACGGACCAGATCGGCAACCGCCAGTGCGCAGCCCTCGGCAGGCATCAGATCAAGTACGATCACATCGAAGGTTTCCCCGCAGATCAGGTCTAATGCGCTTGCCGCGCTCTGAACAAGAGTGACATTGACCTCAAGTCGCTCAAGATGCCGCTGCCAAACGCCTCCGAGATTTTCATTTCGTTGGACAATCAGTGCGCGCATAATTACTCCCCGTTCGAGACAGTTTTAGGAACTTAGTTGATGGTTTTTTAACCCTGGCAGGACAGCACTGCGGCCAATGTGTTAACGAAGTGTTAACGCTATGACGGCACCTATCCTAAAAGGCAGGCTTACGCGCATTCGCTTGAGAGCGAGGCGAAAATCCGCTTGAAGAACCGCGATGAAATTGGGCGAAAGAGTATGACAACCTGGATCACAATCTGCGACACCTGCAAGCAAGAGGGCTGGGACGCAGGCGACATGACCCAAACCGACGGTGAAGTGCTGGCCGGCTTGATCGAGGCCGCAGCGGCAGACGTTGCAACGGTCAAGACGCGGCGTGTATCTTGTTTGATGGGCTGCAAGAACGCTTGCAACGTCGCAATCCAAGGCGAAGGTAAATTGAACTATACTTTGGGCACATTTACCCCGTCGCGCGAGGCGGCGGAAGGCATTGTCGCCTACGCCGCAGCCCATGCGGAATCGGAAACAGGGCAAGTGCCCTACCGGACGTGGCCACAGGCCGTGAAGGGCCACTTCGTCACCCGCCACCCGCCTTTGCCAAAAGAATGATAGAGAAGCGCGATCATGGCGGCGGCATCGATGCCGCAATTGCGGCCTACGGCGGCGACCGCGCTGGCTGGCTGGATCTTTCAACGGGCATCAATCCGGTGCCCTATCCCATGCCCGCCCTCCCCCATGACGCATGGACAGCACTGCCGGACGAAGCCGCCTTTGCGCGGCTTTACGCGCTCGCGCGGCGCTTTTGGAATGTCCCCGACAATGCCGCAATCCTCGGTGCGGCAGGCGCTTCTGCCATTATTGCGGCGCTGCCCCATGTGTTTCCGACAGGCACAGTCTGTATCCCGGGCCCCACCTATAACGAACATGGCGCGGCTTTTGCGGCAGCGGGCTGGTGCTTGGGTCAAGACCCAAGCCACGCTTTGGTCGCGGTACACCCCAACAATCCCGACGGACACATCTGGCAGGCCAGCGATCTGGATGCCGCATATACGATCATTGACGAGAGTTTCTGCGATATCATACCC
>NZ_DASYOK010000166.1:0-2911 GCF_036007805.1 Yoonia sp. | reverse complement strand
ATGGCGTTCCATCATATCGAGCGAGATCGGAAATTCGCGCGCCTCCGCCTTGAAGAGGCTGATCCCTGCGCGACCGTCGACAATGTCGATATTTGCACGGTCATGATAGCGCCCGCAAAGCCCTTGATTGATGATCTTGTCCGGCGTCCCCGCGACTTCCAGCACCTCGCCAAACGGCGCGAAAGCCTCTTGTGTGAGCGGTGAAAGATGGAGCTCTCTGGTCATGCGCCCAGCTTTTCGATCAGGCGCAACTGTGCAATGCGTTCAACCTGACGGCATGCCTCGGCAAATTCGGTATCGCGGTCATTCTCGATCCGGCGGTGAAATGCGGCAAGGATGGAAGCCTTGTCATGGTCTTTCACCGCGATGATGAACGGAAAACCATGCCGCGCGACGTATTGCGCGTTGAGCGACTGGAACGCCGCGCGTTCGTCGTCGGTCAGCAGGTCAAGCCCTGCCCCCGCCTGCTCGGCCGTGCTTTCCGCCGTCAGCTTGCCTGCTGCCGCCAGTTTGCCCGCCAGATCGGGGTGTGCCTTGAGCACATTCAGACGCTGTTCTTCGGACGCAGAGCGGAATACCCGCGCCAGCGCGCTGTGCACGCCAATGGCGGTGTCATGGGTTGGTCCCAACTCCAGCGCATGGGCGCCTTCGGCAATCCACGGGCTATGCTCGAAGATGCCGCCAAAGGCTGCGACAAAGCTCTCAAGGTCCATTTCAGAGGGGCGGAGAGTGTTTGGCGCAGGATGCTGCGCCGCCCAATGATCCGCAATCTCTTCGCGGGTGGCGAACCAGACATCATCGTGGGATTTGAAATAATCAATCACCCGCGCCAGTGCCGCCGCACGGCCCGGACGCCCCATCAGGCGGCAATGCAGACCGATTGACAGCATCTTGGGCGCGCCTGCCGCACCTTCGGCGTAAAGCACATCAAAACTGTCGCGCAGATAGCTTTCAAACTGGTCACCGTTCGTGAATCCCGCCTGAATACCAAAGCGCATATCGTTGCAGTCCATCGTATAAGGCACGATCAACTGGTCGGTGCGGCCAAAGCGCGACCAATAGGGCAGATCATCGGCATAGCTATCGGCGACATAGGCAAATTGGCTCGTTTCCGCGACCAGACGCACGGTGTTGTTGGAACAGCGGCCCGTGTACCAGCCACGTGGCGCGGCACCGGTGACTTCGGTGTGCAGGCGGATTGCCTCGGCGATTTGCGCGCGCTCCACGTCCTCGGGCATGTCCTTGTGTTCAACCCATTTCAGGCCGTGGCTGGCAATTTCCCAGCCTGCGGCCTGCATCGCGGCCACCTGTTCCGGCGCACGGGCCAAGGCGGTGGCGACGCCATAAATGGTAATCGGCAGATCTCGCAGCAAACGGTGCAGACGCCAGAAACCGGCGCGTGACCCGTATTCATAGATTGATTCCATGTTCCAGTGCCGCTGGCCCGGCCAAGGGGTGGCACCTGTGATCTCGGACAGGAATGCCTCTGATGCAGCATCGCCGTGCAAGATATTGTTTTCGCCCCCTTCTTCGTAGTTGAGCACGATCTGCACAGCGATTTTTGCCCCGTTCGGCCAGTTGGCAGCGGGCGGGTTCGGTCCGTATCCGGTCATGTCGCGGGGGTAGCGGGTCAATCCATGTTCCTCTTCAAAGTTAATTTCCTATAAAGCAAAGCAATGATTTTCTTTTTCAAAAAAAATGCGAAAGAGCCTCTTGTTTGCCTCGCTTTGCGCTTCATCTGCCTTTCTGGCACTAAGTGGAACAGCATCAAAGGAGCAGCGCAATGAGCGGTTATCTGACAACACATGTTCTGGACACGGCGCGCGGTTGTCCGGCGCAAGGCCTCAAAATTGAGCTTTTTGCGATTGCGGGTGAGACGCGCAGCCTGCTCAAGACCCTGGTCACGAATGATGACGGGCGCACGGATGAGCAAATCCTGCCTGCGGATCAATTCGCCACAGGCAGTTATGAGTTGGTATTCCACGCAGGTGCCTATCTTGATGCCATCGGCACCCCGCCAGAAGATCCGCGTTTTCTTGATATCATCCCGATCCGCTTTGGCATGTCGGACGCATCGCATTATCATGTGCCGCTGCTGCTGTCGCCCTTCGGCTATAGCACCTACCGCGGGTCCTGATCACCGCGCACGACGGCGCTGATCCGGTCGATCACGAAATCCATGAAAAGCCGCGTTTTGGGGTCCTGCCGCCGCCTGTGCGTGAACAGGCATGCCATCTGGATCGGCACGGGCGGCGTTTGCGTTGCAACGGGCACCAAGCGGCCCGCCTTGATATGCTCGGCCACTTCGAACACGGGCTTCATCGCGATCCCGTTGCCCGACAGCGCCCAATCCGTCAGCACATCCCCATCATCGGATTCGTAGCGGCCTTGGACACGAAATTTCTTTGGCCCCTCTTGCGTCATCAGGCGCCATTGAAATTCCGACGCACCGGGAAAGCGCAGGTTCAGGCATTCATGGCGGTCCGCGATCAGATCATCGCCCGACGCAGGGGTCCCATGCTTTGCGATATAGGCCGGTGCGGCGCATAGAATCCGCTGCACATCAGCGATCTTGCGGATGCGCAGGTTGCTGTCCTCCGGCTCACCCAGAAAGAAAGCGAGGTCCAGACCTTCCGTCGTCAGGTCCACTTTGCGATCCGTCAGACGCAGGCGCAGGGTGATTTCGGGATAAAGTGCGAGAAAATCCGGCACATGTGGCGCAATCAAGCGTCTGCCAACCCCTAACGGGGCCGCGACATAAAGCGCGCCTTTGGGGTTTTCGGTGATATTGACCACTTGGGTTTCAGCATTCGCCACGCTTTCCAGAATCTCGCAAGCGCCGCCATAGAACGCCCTGCCCTGTTCGGTCGGCGTCAGGCTCCGCGTGGTGCGCTGGAACAGACGCACGCTC
>NZ_DASYOK010000165.1:0-3528 GCF_036007805.1 Yoonia sp. | reverse complement strand
ATCAGCGCATTGATCGACAGCGCCCCAATACGGCGGAATACATCCGACAGCGCGCTCCAGACCGCCTGCACCGCATAGAACGTTCCTTGAAACGTGTTGACCGCCGCATTGCCAAAGCCCACCACGCTGTTGATCGCTGAGGCCATGCCCGAGGCAGCATCGGCCTTCAATCATAAAACATCGCTGTGGCCGCAGCACCTGCAACAGAAGCGCCCATCTTGATCCGGCCCCAGACCTCGGCTGCGACATCCTTGAGAAGCGCCATTGCGTTGCCAAAGCCCCCCGCACCTTACACCAGCTTGGTGAACCAAAAGACCAGCTCGCCAGCACCGACGATCAGCGCCCCGATGCCCGTGCGCAAGATGGCGCCCTTCAGAAACACAAACGCCGTTGCCAGCCCTTTGACCGACAATGCGGCTTTGCCCATGGCCAGCACCCAACGCCCTGCCATCAGCCCTATGAAGGTAACCGCAAAGGTGGCAAAGCGGGTCAGATTGTCGAAGGTAAACCGGATCGCCACCCCAAGCGGGCCGGTGACGCGTGCAAAGGCGACCAGCCCGTTCACGGCAGCTTCAAGTGCGGGTGCCGCGGCGACGGTCAGCTGGTTGGCCACCCCGCGCCAGAGAAGTCCCAGCCGCGAGATCGCATCGTTGGTCACCTCGATTTACTCTGCGTCGTGCTCAGAAACGATGACCCCGAAATCGCGCAAATCCTGCGTCGCTTGCCGCAATGTGGCGCTGTCGATGCGCGCCATGACAATTGAGCCTTCTTCGCCAAAGAGCTGACCTGCCACCGCAGCTCGTTCAGCCGTGGGAACGAATTGCGTGATTGCGCTGTTGATCGCATCGACCCTCTCATCGAGCGGCATGCGCACCAACCCTTCCGCCGATAGCCCCAAACGGTCGAGCGCTGCCGCCGCGGGACCCGTGCCGGCTGCCGCCTGGCTGAGCCGCCGCGTCAGGTCCTTTGTCGCTTGCTCGATGCCTGACATAGAAACGCCCGCAAGCGCGCCTGCGCGCTCCAGTACCTAGATCGAGGCCACCGTTGTGTCGAGCGACTGCGCCAGCTTGGCCTGCGCATCTACCGTTCGCAGGCCTGAGCGGACAATCAGCGCGCCTGTGGTCTTGATCGTGGCGGCAAGCGCCGCCAGTCCCAGATTGGTGCGCCACCATAAGCTTGCCATGCGCTGGTTGGCCGCCTCCATCTCGCGGCTGAGCCGGCCAAAACCGCGCGCACCGGCCTCGCCGACACCCTCCAGCTCGGCACGTACCTGCCGGCCGCCGGTCGCTGACAGCCGGACAGAGACTTGTTTGCTGGTCATGGGGTGGGGATCCTGATGTAGGCAGTGCGTGATTGGTCACTGAGGTCGCGATGAGACCGCAGTCAGCAGAGTATGCCCGTGTTTGCCACCCGCTTGGAGGTTACCGTCTGCTGCAGGGGGCCTTCGGTCATTCGAGAGAAGGCCTGAAAGGGGCTGTGCTGGACGGCGCGGTGGTGCGACTGAGAATGATCCGTCTGTCGGCAGAGCGATTGGCCGGAATTTGCAAAGTCTGCGGAATTCGCATACCAAGTATGCGTTGCCAGCCGTTACTCGGTTTGGCCGTGAAATCCAGCGTTCGGTTTGGAGGCTGGTCCACTGCAGTGGCCCAATGTGCAGCCGCCAACATTATCCAAGAACTCGAATAATCAAAAACTTACCAAGGAGAGCAGTGTTATCGCCAAGCTTACAAAACTTTCGCAGTTCACAACCGCGCAGCCGCGGGCCGAAACAACATTAGAAAAAACGACCCGCATGGCAAAGGACATCACCGAGCAGGAAGTAAACAAGCGGCAAGAAAAGATTGCCCGCCTTCGGAAAGCGCGACACGAAAACGAAGCAGAAGATGCAACAACCAATGCTTCTGAACCACGGCTACTAAAAAACAGTAGATGATCAGTCTGTCTGTACCCTTGCCGCCGATCATGGACCCAGACTGCGCATTTAACGCATTGCTAGAGTTTTGACGTCGCGCCTCGCGTTTGGCTCAAAAACTAAAAGCCCATCTCCTGCATCGCCTGATCCAGCTTCTCGCGTGTAAGGCCCGGCTTGTCCGCCAAGATCTGATCGATCAAGTCGCTCCGAAAGTCTCCGCTCGGCGCGGACTGTGCGTTGGGTAGGGCTGACACCTCGGAAGCCTTCAAGGCTTCCCTGTTCAGCCGCAGCTTCAGTTGCATCCCTTCCACGAACTCCTGGTCGTAATTGCTCATAAATTCTCTCGGCTTCTTCACTAAAGCGTCCCGCCCTTAACCTGCGACATATCCGGCAGCCGTGAAGTAGTTCCAGCACTCTTCTGGTGAATAGAGGCCGCAGATCTCGGCGATTGCGTTGAACATGTCGGTGAATGTGCGTGCCCCTATCCGGCGCAGGTGCGCTTTGAGCTTGGAGAACGCCATTTCGATCGGGTTGAGATCGGGACTATATGGCGGCAAGAACAAGAACCAGCATCCGGCTCTGCGCAATGCTTTTTCTGCCTCGGCATTCTTGTGGGTGGCGAGGTTGTCCAGAATGACGACGGTTCCGGGTGAGAGTTCTGGCACCAACACCTTTTCGACGTAAGCAGCGAAAGCCGCGCCATCCATGGCCCCTTTGATCACCCAGGGGGCGATCATCGCATCGGCACTCAGCCCGGCTATAAAGGTCTGGGTGCCCCATGATCCGAAGGGCGCGTCCATGATCAGGCGGTTTCCGCTAGGAGCCCATCCCCGCTGCCGTGTCAGGTTGGTCTTCACGGATGTTTCATCAATAAAGACAACGCGGTCCGGGTGCTTCGACACGGCGGGAATGCGGTGCTTGAACCAGTCTTCGCGCTGTCGCCTTACCTTGGCACGGCGGCGTTCGGTGGCGACCAGTGACTTTTTTTATATGTGTAGCCCAGTTTGCGAAGGAACTTGCCAATGGCGTTGGGGTGCGCCTGAACGCGCGTCGTGGAAAACAGGGCTGCACTCAGCTCGGGCATCGTGATGTCGCCATCCTGCGCGATGATCTCGGCAAAGAAGTCTCGATGCGGGTCCAGTTTGCCCCGGCCTTTTGGTCGGCCCTGCGGCGCAGCTTCCGCCCGTCCCGTCCGCCGGATGGCAAGCGCCCATCGCGCTCCCGTCGCGGGCGAGAGCTTCAAGCGTAGAGCCGCCGCGCGACCGCTTAACCCTTCCTCAATATATCGCTGAAAACGCGCCCGAAGCGCGTCTGGCAAAGCTGCTGACATGATCCATCCTCCCAAACAGGATGAATCAGAAAAACAGCCCGCTGTGAATCTGGAGGGTTCTGTGAGGTCGTGGGGGACAACGGTGGGGTCACACATGCGCTGTCCGCGACCTCATTGAAGCCGGATTGAACGAACCCGCGTGTTGGTTTTGCGCTATGGGGATTGTGTTGCTGGCTCAGCTCCGGGGTGGTGTTTGCGACGGCGGGCAGACCGATGAATGGCGGCGCGCGGATGACAATTTGGCCGATGGCTGGTCTTCAGGGGTTGCGAAACCGGTGTGGTTTGC
>NZ_DASYOK010000164.1:0-10210 GCF_036007805.1 Yoonia sp. | reverse complement strand
TGCCCCGACACGATATGCCCGCCAAGCTCATCGCCGACTTTCAAGGCCCTCTCAAGGTTCAGGCGCGTCCCGACAGACCAGCCGCCTACATTGGTCGCACCCACAGTCTCGGCGGAAATCTCAACATCGAACCAGTTCTGCGGAGCATTCCCCAGCGCCACCACAGTCAGACACACACCATTGCAGGCAATCGAGGCCCCGATATCAATGCCGGCCACGTCATAGCCGGTCCCGATCCGTGCGCGCAGGTCGCCGCGCTGTTCAACCTCAAGCACTGTGCCGATATCTGTAACAATTCCTGTGAACATAGCTGCGCGCCCCTTTTCTGCTCTGTCCTGACCTAGCGTTTCAGAGACGCTGCGGCAAGCCGGACGCTTGCCAGTAACGCCTATTCAGGTCAGTAAGAACCACAGGAAACCTTTCAATCAACGTGATTATGCAAGCTCCAAAGTCTTTTCTTTTCCTGCAGGGCCCACACGGCCCCTTCTTCCGCCAGTTGGGCCGGATGCTGCGGCATACCGGCGCCAAGGTCTGGCGTATCGGCTTTAACGCAGGCGATGCGGCCTTTTGGGGCCGTGCGCCGGGTTACATCGCGTTCCAGGGTGACCTTGGCACATGGCCCGAAACACTGGCCACGATCCTTCGGGACCACGCCATCACGGATATCGTGCTTTACGGTGACACCCGCCCCACCCACGCAGAGGCAGTGCGACAGGGCAAAGCCCTGGGCCTGCGCGTGCACGTGTTCGAGGAAGGCTATCTGCGCCCCTATTGGGTGACCTATGAACGTGGCGGCAGTAACGGTCATTCCCGCCTGATGGATATTTCCGTGGATGAAATGCGCGACAGGCTCGCGCAATCGGACGTCGACCTGCCCACTCCGCCCGCGCATTGGGGCGATATGCGTCAACATATCTTTTACGGCGCGCTCTATCATTGGTTCGTGATGTTCCGGAACCGCCGCTACCCCGGGTTCAAGCCGCACCGCGCCCTGCCCGTCCATCGCGAGGCATTGCTTTACACAAAGCGCCTTCTGCTGATGCCCTTCCTGCGCCTGCACCGGCGTTGGGCCACCCTGCGCATCAAGGCCGGCGGCTATCCTTATCATATCGTATTGTTGCAACTGGAACATGACGCAAGCTTTCAGGCCCATTCCTCATTCGCAACCATGCAGGACTTCATCGCCGAGGTGATTACGGGCTTTGCCAAAGGCGCGCCTGCGCATCACCATCTGGTGTTCAAGGCACATCCATTGGAAAGCGGGCAATCCCCCTTGCGGCACATGATCCGCACACTGGCAAAAGAACACGGAATCTACGGGCGGACGCACTACCTGCGCGGCGGTAAACTCGCGCAGATCCTTGGTGACGCGCGCTCAGCGGTGACAGTGAATTCCACCGCAGGACAGCAAGTACTCTGGCGTGGTATCCCCCTCAAAGCCTTTGGCACGGCTGTCTACAGCAAGCCCGAATTCGTTGCAGACCTGCCGTTGCCTGCGTTCTATGCAGCGCCCAAACGCCCCGACGCGCAGGCCTATCGCACCTATCGCCAGTTCCTGCTGGAAACGAGCCAGGTTCCCGGCGGCTTTTATTCCGCCTCAGGCCGGCAGCAACTCTTGCGTCACCTTGTCGATATGATGCTGCAGGACGCCGATCCTTACGATGCCCTGCTGCGGCAACAATCGCAGGCAAGCCCGCCTTTGCGCGTTGTACAGCGCGGACCGCTGCAATAGCTTGCCGCCGATGACACAGGAAAAATGCCAGAACCTCTACGTCTACAATGGCGGCTTCCTGACCAAAGGACGCGTCCGGCGGATTGTGGAACTGGCCGGATATGACATCAAGATCGGCGCACCGGGTGACGGGGATCTTGTCGGCGTCTGGGGGCACAGCCCCACATCCCCGCGCGGTGAAGCGGTGGCCGCAAGGCGCAATGCACCCATCCTGCGCGTCGAAGACAGTTTTTTGCGCTCTGTGGGGCTGGGACGCGACGGCGCGCCGCCCATTGGACTGAATATTGACCGCAGTGGCGTGCATTTCGATCCTGCAACTGAATCTGATCTGGAACTCATCCTTGCCGAAGAGCCTTTGGACGACACCGCCCTGCTGAACCGTGCCCGCGCCGGGATCGAGATACTCAAATCGGGGCATCTGTCAAAGTACAACGCCTTTGATCCGGCTCTGCCCGTCCCTGAGCCGGGCTATGTTCTGGTGATCGACCAAAGCCGCAAGGATGCGTCGGTCACAGCATCAGGCGCGGACAGTAATACCTTCCGCGAGATGCTGTTCTATGCGCAAACCGAATTCCCCAACGCGCAGATCCTTATCAAGTCACATCCGGAAACCGCGGCAGGGCACCGCAAAGGGTATTTCACCAAGAAAGACACAAACGCACGCATTGCGCTTGCTGATGACAACCTGTCGCCTTGGGCGCTCTTGGAAGGTGCGATTGCCGTCTACACGGTCAGTTCGCAGCTCGGTTTTGAAGCCATCCTTGCAGGGCACAAACCTGTCGTCTTCGGCCAACCTTTCTACATGGGCTGGGGGCTGACGGATGATCGCAAACCGCTGCAACGCCGCCAACGCAACCTGACCCGCGCGCAGCTTTTTGCAGCGGCCATGATCCTCTATCCCACGTGGTACGATCCGTTCCACGACCGCTTGTGCAGCTTCGAAGAGGCCGCCGCGACACTCGCTGCCGAGGCACGGGCATGGCGCGATGATTATCGGGGCTGGGTCGCCGCCGATATGCGGCTATGGAAACGCAGGACCCTGCAGGATTTCTTCGGGCGCCCCAAGCCTGTCAAATTCCTGCGCGGCCCCAAGGCAAGCCATAGCGCCCGCGCCAAGAACCGTCGCCTGATGCGCTGGGCCAGCACCGGGGCACAGGATGCGGCGCTGGTCGAGGACGGCTTTCTGCGCTCCCGCGGACTGGGTGCCGATCTGATTGCGCCGCTCAGCCTCGTTCTGGATGATCAGGGCATCTATTACGACGCCACGCGGCCCAGCCGATTGGAAACGCTGCTCAACGCCGCGGATGATCTGAGCGACCATGAACGCGCACGGGCGGCAGCATTGATCGAACGGATCACCGAGGCGCGACTGTCGAAATACAATCTTGCGGCCAAGGCGCTGCCAGATCTGCCCAAAGGCCGCCGCATCCTTGTGCCCGGTCAAGTCGAGGACGACGCGTCAGTCATCCATGGCAGCAGCGAGGTGACCACCAATCTGGCCCTGCTTGAGGTCGTGCGCAAAGCAAATCCCGCCGCTGTGATCCTGTATAAACCTCACCCTGATGTCGAAGCAGGCCTGCGGCCCGGTGCGGTTGCCCATGCGGCGGAACTTGCCGATGTCGTGCTTGCGGGGACCGATCCCATCGACGCAATCGACGCGGTGGATGAGGTTTGGACCATGACCTCTCTTTTGGGTTTCGAGGCGCTTTTGCGCGGCAAGAAAGTCACCTGTTTGGGCACGCCGTTCTATGCAGGCTGGGGCCTGACCGATGACCGCGCCATGCCCGAGCCGCGCCGCCAAGCAAGGCTTGATCTCGCGGCTTTGGTGCATGGCACATTGATTACCTATCCGCGCTACCGCGATCCGGTCACGGGTTTGCCCTGCCCTGTCGAAGTGATCGTAGATCGCATTGAAAACAATGACTTACCAAAGCCCGGCATGTTCAACCGCAGCCTGGCAAAACTTCAGGGGGTTTTCGCAAGCTACGCGTTTTTGTGGCGCTAAACGGCTGGTGCGCGCGACCAGATGTGGCAGATATCCGGTCCCATGGGCCTCACGCTGTCCAAGGCAAAACGCGGTGCAGAGGCCAGACGATCAACCCCCATCGCCGCCAACATCGGCGTGCCTTCGGCCCCGATCGCGGCACCTGCGGAATAGACAATCAACTGATCCACCAGACCCGCGTTCAGCAGCGACGCGGCCAGCATGCCACCGCCTTCGCAGAACACGCGGGTCACACCCTGCGCTGCCAGTGCTTCCATCACCGCACGTGGGTCCACCTGGCCTGATGCCGTGGCACAGGGCAGGCTTTGCGCGCCCTTTGCCGTCCACTCGGTGACATCCGCTTCGGCCCCGTGACAAAGCCAGATAGGTACCTCATGTGCCGTCTGCGCAAGCTGGGCTGTGGCGGGGATTTTCATCGCGCGCGACACAACAACACGCACCGGTTGGCGCGAAATCCCCAGCCCCCGCACCGTCAAGGACGGATCATCTGCCCGCACCGTTCCCGCGCCCACCATCACCGCATCATGGCGCGCGCGGTGCATGTGCACATCGCGGCGCGCCTGAGGTCCGGTGATCCACTGGCTTTCCCCTGTGGCGGTCGCAATGCGCCCGTCGAGCGTGCCGGCCATTTTCAGCGTCACAAAGGGACGGTTTTGGGTGGTCCGCAGCAAGAACCCCGCATGATCGCGCAGCGCTTCCGCCTCGCGCACACCACAGTCCACGACAATCCCCGCATCGCGCAACATCCGGATGCCGCGCCCCGCGACGCGACTGTCAGGATCACCTGTCGCGACAACCACGCGCGCCACGCGCGCCGCAATCAGGGCCTGAGAGCACGGCGGTGTCTGCCCTTGGTGGGCACAGGGTTCCAGCGTGACATATGCGGTCGCACCTGCCGCCGCAGCCCCGGCCTGTGCCAGCGCGCGCGTTTCCGCATGCGGCCTCCCACCATCAGCCGTCCACCCGCGCCCGACAATTTTGCCCTCTTTGACAATCACGCAGCCCACAGCAGGATTGGGCCAGACACGCCCCATCCCGCGCCGCCCCAACATCAGGGCGAGCGCCATAAACCGGTCATCCTGGTGCTGGGTCACGTATCCAGATCGTCTTTGTGATCAGGGCGCAATTCGCTGACGAATTTGTCGAAATCGTCCGCCGCCTGGAAGTTCTTGTAAACACTCGCAAAGCGCACGTAGGCCACGGTATCAATCCGCGCGAGGCTTTCCATCACGATTTCGCCGATTGTGCCCGACGGGATATCCGTCTCGCCAAGGCTTTCCAGACGGCGCACGATGCCACTGATCATCTGGTCAATCCGCTCGGGCTCGACAGGGCGTTTTTGTAACGCGATCCGGATCGAGCGTTCCAGCTTGGGCCGGTCAAAGTCTTCGCGGCGGCCATTGGTCTTGATCACCACAAGGTCACGCAATTGCACACGTTCATAGGTGGTAAACCGTCCACCACAGGCCGGACAAAACCGCCGCCGGCGGATCGCCACGTGGTCTTCGGCGGGGCGGCTGTCTTTGACCTGTGTGTCAACATTTCCACAAAACGGGCAACGCATGTTCAGTCCTCATTCATTTGCGGGGGGCTACGACTGGTAGCGCGGCCTCACTTATCCACAGGCACTATATGAGCGCAGGTAGGTTTTGGGTAGGGGGGAAATGAAGCCGCAAGATGCAGGGCTGAGGTGTTGCTTTTGCGGCGCGGTTGACCAGTGCGCTCAGCCTAGATGCGCAATCACACGCCTTTGCTGCGGCCTGTCGCGGTGCTCAAAAAGATAGATGCCCTGCCACGTGCCCAAGGCCAGCCGCCCATCGGTCACAGGAATGCTCAAATGGGTCGGCAGCATTGCCGCTTTGATATGCGCAGGCATATCGTCAGGGCCTTCATAGGTATGTGTCAGATAGGCCATGCCAGGGTCGGTCGTGGGTGGCACCAGGCGCGCAAAGAAGTTCTGCAAATCCACCTGCACTTCGGGGTCTGCGTTCTCCTGAATAACAAGACTGGCCGACGTATGCTGGACAAACAGTGTCAAAAGGCCGGTCCCCTTGGCCCAGCTGGCCACTTGGCGGGTAAACTCATATAGGCCGGGACCGTTTGTTGCGATGGTGAACTGCGTTTGCATGGCGCAAGCATCGGACGGTACCACGCAAAGCGCAAGCATGGCTGTCAGAACAGATGCAACCGGCAGGCTACGGGCATCATCACTGTCTCAAAAGGCAGAAACATCCTTGCCCTGCGTGACCCGCTGGATAACTACCTGTTCAGTTATCTGCAGCCGCTCAAGGCCAAGCTTGCGCATGTGTACCCTGACGGGTTCTGGCCGCCCGAACAGGGCAGCGTTTAACGAAACAAACGATCACCCTGTTCGTCGATCACCTGTTTGGCCTTGGCCACAGAGGCATCCTCGGCCTGCTCTTTGGACTGCAACACATCGGCGCGGATCAGGTCATGCACCTGCCCGGCCTTCTCAATACGCGCGCCGATCCGCCAGCCATTGCTTGCTTTCTCAGGTGTCGGCGTGATGGCGCAGTCTTTGTAAGTTTCCGCAGGGGTCGTCTGCGTTGTCTTGCCGCCACCAAAGAGCTTGGAAAAGAGTGCCATAGAACCTCACCAGTTTTCCGTCAGCATAAACACCTCTCCGTGAAGTGAAAAGAGCGCAGGCCGCCAATGCGACAGGCAAAGAAAAACCCCACCGTGTTGCGCACGATGGGGCTTATTCTTAAACGCTGCAAAAGCCTACTGGTCGAGGAACGACCGCAGCTTCCGGCTCCGGCTTGGGTGCTTGAGCTTGCGCAGTGCTTTCGCTTCGATCTGACGGATCCGTTCGCGCGTCACGCTGAACTGCTGACCCACTTCCTCAAGCGTATGGTCGGTGTTCATGCCGATGCCGAAGCGCATGCGCAGCACGCGTTCTTCACGCGGTGTCAGCGACGCCAGAACCCGTGTCGTGGTTTCCTTCAGGTTCTCCTGAATGGCACTGTCGAGCGGCAGGATCGCGTTCTTGTCCTCGATGAAGTCACCAAGCTGGCTGTCTTCCTCGTCACCAATCGGTGTCTCAAGCGAAATCGGCTCTTTGGCGATTTTCATCACCTTGCGGACCTTTTCCAAAGGCATTTGCAGCTTTTCTGCCAATTCCTCCGGCGTCGGCTCGCGGCCGATTTCGTGCAGCATCTGACGACCTGTGCGGACCAGCTTGTTGATCGTCTCGATCATATGGACCGGAATACGGATCGTGCGCGCCTGATCCGCGATAGACCGCGTGATCGCCTGACGGATCCACCATGTTGCATAGGTCGAGAATTTGTAACCGCGACGGTATTCGAACTTGTCCACCGCCTTCATCAGACCGATGTTACCTTCCTGGATCAGATCAAGGAACTGCAGACCACGGTTGGTGTATTTCTTGGCAATTGAAATAACGAGACGCAGGTTCGCCTCGACCATTTCTTTCTTGGCCTGACGCGCCTCTTTTTCGCCCTTCTGGACCTGCTGCACAATGCGGCGGAATTCGGTGATATCGACGCCCACATACTGACCGACCTGCGCCATGTCGCCACGCAGCTCTTCGATCTTGCCGGTCGATTTCTCGATCAGCATCTGCCAGCCACGACCGGATTTTTCGGCCATGTCATCAAGCCAGTTCGGATCAAGCTCGCGTCCGCGATAGGCATCCACAAATTCACGGCGGTTGATACGGGCCTGATCGGCCAGTTTCACCATCGAACTGTCGATCGACATGATCCGGCGGTTGATGCCGTAAAGCTGGTCGATGAGCGCTTCGATCCGGTTGTTGTGCAGGTGAAGCGAATTCACCAGCTCAACGATTTCGGAGCGCAGTTTCTGGTATTTCTTTTCCTGCTTGTCCGAAAACGAGGAATCCTCGTTCAACGTGGCCGACATCCGCGCGTCCTGCATGTCGGACAAAGCAGCAAAATCGCGCGCGATCAGTTCAAGTGTCTCAAGCACGCGAGGCTTGAGTGCCGCTTCCATCGCAGCAAGTGACATATTGGCTTGATCATCATCATCGTCTTCATCGTCTTTGGCAATCGGGTTGCCATCGGCGTCAAGCTCTTGGGTCAGTTCTTTCTTTTCTTCGGACTGGCCAGCAGGGGCCGCAACGACAGGTTCGTCCCCATCTTCGCCCAACTGGTTGCCAAAAGTCGTTTCCAGATCAATCACATCGCGCAGCAAAATGTCTTCGGACAAAAGTTCGTCGCGCCAGATCGTAATCGCCTGAAAGGTCAGCGGGCTTTCACACAGCCCCAGGATCATCGTGTTGCGACCGGCCTCGATCCGCTTGGCAATCGCGATCTCGCCTTCGCGCGACAAAAGCTCGACCGAGCCCATTTCGCGCAGGTACATCCGCACCGGATCATCCGTGCGGTCCAGCTTCTCGGCCTCGGCCCCGCCCAGCGTGACCTCACGCGAACCCGCGACGGTCGCCAGAGCCGTGTTGCCCTGATTCTCTTCGGTCTCTTCGCTTTCTTCTTCTTCGGTGACCTGAATGCCCATTTCGGACAGCATCGACATCACATCTTCGATCTGGTCCGACGACACCTGCTCGGGTGGCAGAACAGCATTGAGTTGGTCGTAGGTAATATAGCCCCGCTCGCGTGCATCAGAGATCATTTTCTTGACCGCGGCTTGGCTCATATCAAGGCTGATATCACCGTCCTGGTCAGCGTCCTTGCGATCATCGTTGTCTTTCGCGGCCATGCGGAATGCCCTTTCGGATGCGTTATTTCGTGCCAAAGTGATTCGGCTGATTCGGTTAATTTCGAATCAACCTCGCATCGAGGTGATTCGCAAGCAGTTGACTTATTGTTCTTTGTACCTGTTGCGCAAACTACGACTTAGGCCGATCCCGCCCCTTTGCAAAGGAGATTTGCTCAATCAGTTGCGCAAATGCGCTTTTCTCTTCTTTCTTCATCCGAGCGCCATTCGCGCCGATGGCGTATTCGGCTTTGTCCTCATTGTCGCCGCGCCCTGCCTGATCCACCGCTTTGGTGGCCTGTGCAAGCCGCCACGTCAGCCCCTCATCCGCCACGCCACCAAGGTCTTCGACGGCATCTTCGATCTCTCTGGCGTGTCCGCGGCGTGCCGCAAGTTTGGCGAACTCTTCAGCAAGGCACAAACGCGCGATCTCGGCATCACCGCCCCGCCGCACAGCAGGGCTAATAGCCACGTGGTTCTGCGCGAAGAGTTTTTCAAGGGGCATCTCGCCCATCTCCTGGACAATGCACTGGCGTAAATCCTCTGCTCCAAGATGACGCAGAAGGCAGCCCTGCAGATCACGGTGCACCGGATCACGGCTGTCCATCTGCTCCAGTGCCGTTTCGAACTCGGGCGCAACAACCGGTGCCACAATCAGCGTGGCAAGGATGACCGCTTCACGCAAATGGTCCTGATCCGCCGCCCCCGCCGCCAGTGCAGAGGCGCGTGACGTGGCCACCGGGCTGATATCGCGCTTCCAAGGGTCAAGACGCGGGTTCCATCTCCCGCCCCCGCTCTTGCGCGCGGCGGGTGCTTTACGGTCGGAAAAGAGCGCCCAGCGCATGTCCTTGATCGCCTGCCCGTAATGGCTGCGGATCGATTGATCCTTGATCAGCATGATCTTCTCGCGCAGCGCCTTATCAAGGGCGGCCTTGCGCTCGGGGCTGTCGAAATTGCGGCCTTCGGTTTCGCGCTGCCACAAGAGCTGCACCATCGGGATCGCCTGATCGAGCAACTTCTGCATCGCACCCGCACCCTGCGCCTTGATCAGATCATCCGGGTCCAACCCCTCCGGCATCAACGCAAAGCGCAACGATTGCCCCGCCTCAAGCAGCGGCAATGCGATATCAATCACGCGCATTGCGGCACGCAGACCGGCGGTGTCACCATCCAGCGCGATAATCGGCTCGGGCGCCATACGCCACATCAGACGCAACTGGTCTTCGGTTATAGCTGTCCCAAGCGGCGCGACCGTCGCTGTAAACCCCGCCTCTGACAGTGCAATGACATCCATATAACCCTCGGCCACGACCAAAGGCTTGCCCTTGCCTGCCGCCTCGCGGGCGGGGCCATGGTTGTAGAGGCTGCGGCCCTTGTCAAAAAGCGCGGTCTCGGGGGAATTATAGTATTTTGCCGGATGGTTCGGGTCCATCGCACGACCGCCAAAACCAATGGCCCGCCCCCGCGCATCACGGATCGGAAACATGATCCGGTCGCGAAACCGGTTATAAAGGCCACTGCCACGATCGCTCTGCGCAGCCAGCCCCGCATCAACGATAAGCTTTTGGTCGATCCCCTTGCCCGAAAGCTGTTCGAGCACGCCACCGTTGGCCGGTGCAAAGCCGATCTCCCAGCGCGCCTGCACTTCAGGGCTCAACCCGCGCCGCGCCAGATAATCCCGCGCATCCGCAGCAACCCCCGTCTGCAACTGCAACCGGTGATACTGCACCGCCTGCTCCATCACATCGACCAGC
>NZ_DASYOK010000163.1:0-1536 GCF_036007805.1 Yoonia sp. | reverse complement strand
GCCCGATCGAGGCAGAGCCGCGCACGATGGACCTCTCATTCAACCACCCCGCAACTGACAAAGATATTGCAACGCTTGCAGAAAGGATCTCATGACCCGTCACGAGAAATTCGATACAACCGACATCGCGGACAAGAAATTTGTCCTCGCCACCGATCTTGATGGAACGTTTCTGGGCGGGTCTGAAGACCAGCGCGCGGGTCTTTATAACTGGATCGCGGCCAATCGCGCGCAGGTAGGTTTGATCTTTGTGACAGGGCGCGATCCGGGGTTTATCCATGACATCACCCGCAGAGGTGGCGTGCCACGCCCTGATTACGTGATCGCCGATGTCGGCACCACGATTGCAACGATGGATCACAACAACCTTGTGTCCCCGATTGCCGAACTGGAAGCCGAGATCGCCGCCGCATGGGGCGATGCGGGCACCAAAGCGCGGTTCACGCTGAATGGCACGCGTGGTCTCAGGCTCCAGTCAACGCTGTTCCGCTACCGGCTCAGCTACGACATGGACCCTGCCAAATTCGATGAAGCTGCGATTGATGCAATTGCCGAACTTGGTCTTGATACCATCGTGTCGGATAACCGCTTCTTTGACGTGCTGCCCAAAGGTGTAAGCAAAGGCCCCTCGCTTTTGCGCCTGTTGACCCATCTGAACATCGACAACCGTCGTGTTCTGGTAGCGGGCGATACGATGAATGACCTGACTATGCTGAAAATGGGCCTACCCGCCGTTGCGGTTGGTGGTTCGGAACCCTCCCTGATCGACGGGATCAGAGATCTGGCACATTGCTACGCCGCACAAGCGGAAGGCGCCGCAGGGATCGCCGAAGCGATTTTGCACCACAAAATGTTTGCCGCGTAGAGAAAGGAGCATCACATGTCTTCCGAAATGGTCATCGTCTACCATCGCCAACCCTATGAAGAGGTCGAGGAAAACGGGCAGATCGTACTGCGCGAAAACAAGAGCCCCAACGGGATCGTCCCCACGCTGAAGAGCTTTTTTGGCGAGGTCGATCACGGGGCATGGATCGCGTGGAAACTGGCTGATGACCCTGCCAACCCCGATTTCGAGCAGCGAATCGAGATTGAAGACGACTATGGCCGCTATGCTGTGTCACGGCTGGCACTGTCTGAAGAGCAGGTGCGCGAATTCTATCACGTCACCTCGAAAGAAGCATTCTGGCCGATCCTTCACGGCTTCAAAGAGCGCTATAACTACGACCCTGTCGATTGGGCGAATTTTCAGGATGTGAATCGCCGTTTCGCCGAAGCTGCTGCCGAGGAAGCGGCCGAAGGCGCTTTGGTCTGGGTCCATGACTATAACCTGTGGCTTGTGCCCGGCTATCTGCGCACCATGCGTCCTGACGTGCGGATCGCATTCTTCCATCATACGCCGTTTCCATCGGCAGATATCTTTAACATGCTGCCTTGGCGCAAGGAGATCGTGAACAGCCTGCTGGCCTGTGATGACATCGGTTTTCACATCCCGCGCTACGCCAGCAACTTTGTCTCGGTTGCCACCAGTCTGTTCGA
>NZ_DASYOK010000162.1:0-2992 GCF_036007805.1 Yoonia sp. | reverse complement strand
AATGCTGCAACTGCTGACGACCAAGCCCGTCCTTTATGTCTGCAACGTCGAAGAAGACAGCGCAGGCAAAGGCAACAGCCAGTCCGCTCGCGTCGCTGAAATGGCCGCCGCGCAGGGTAACTCCCATGTGGTGATCTCGGCGCGTATCGAGGAAGAGATCAGCCAGCTGGACCCCGAAGAGGCGGCAATGTTCCTCGAGGAAATGGGGCTGGAAGAAGCAGGTCTCGACCGGTTGATCCGTGCGGGCTACGAACTCTTGCACCTGCAAACCTATTTTACCGTCGGCCCGAAAGAGGCACGCGCATGGACGATCAAGGAAGGGACCTCAGCCCCGCAAGCCGCCGGTGTCATCCATGGCGACTTTGAGCGCGGCTTTATCCGTGCCGAAACGATTGCCTATGATGATTTTGTGACTCTCGGAGGTGAACAGGCGGCAAAAGAAGCGGGCAAGATGCGCGCCGAGGGCAAGGCCTATATCGTCAAGGACGGCGATGTGATGCACTTCCTGTTCAACACCTGACGCGGCTTGATTTTTTGGATATACGGGCGTATATACCTCTAGATCAGGAGAAAAATCATGTTCGAGACAAAAATCCGTAAAGTCGGAAATTCAGCCGTTTTGACCTTGTCGAAAGAGGTTTTAGCCGTTTTAGACGCCGCCGAGGGTGACACGATTTACCTTGTGCGCACCGACGATGGCAGCTTGGCCCTGCGACGGCATGACAATGATTTTTCTGACGCAATGGAAGCGGCCGAAATCGGTGGGCGCAGGTTTAGCAAAGCGATGGATGCGCTTGCATGAAGCGTGATGCGCCGCGTTGGGTGCCTCTGACGGCAGTCAAGGCAATCCACGACCGTATGATTACACGGCACGGCGGAACACCGGGCACCCGCGATGCTGCATTGCTGGAAATGGGGTGCGCGCGGCCTTTAAACCTTTGGGCTTACGGGACGCCCGATCTATTTGATGTCGCCGCTGGATATGCGTTTGGGATTGCCAAAGCGCATGCCTTTATTGATGGCAATAAGCGCACGGCGTTTCAGACAGCTTTTGTATTTTTGTATTTGAATGGTGTGGACTTTCGTGCCCCTGATGCGCAGGTGGTCACAATGATGGAAGGCCTCGCCGATGACACTGTCCCAGAGGCGGAATTCGCGCGCTGGCTACGTGAAGCGGATGGCGCATCCTAATCCCCGCCGCGCAATTGCCGTTTGATCTTGGCCACCCGTTCGGGTGGGAGCGTAGGGGCGGCGTCGCGCATTTCTTGCACTTTCGCTTCTGCCCCTGCGATCAGATCATGGATATGCTGCGCTTCGGGCAGGTTTTTCCAGTATTTCTTGGGCATCTCTGATGTCATCGCGCTGACCTTCAGGCGGGCGGGATTGAAGATATTGCAGAAATACGTCCCCCAGAGCGCCTCGGTCGCGTCCTCGGGCAGGTCAGGCTTTGGCTGGCCGGGGTGAAAGGTCAGGTTGCCGTCAATAAACTGCGCGGTCACGTCTGGGGTTGCGATCATCCAGTCCATATCGGCAAAGCGGCGCGCAAAGAACGGCGCTGTTGGTTCCACCGTATGGTGGGTGGGTTCAAACCACGCGGCAAAGCTGCGCCGCGCGCCGCCCTGACGCAGATCACGGAAACGCACGAAAGCCTTCATTTTGTGCTTGCAACGGTGCACGCCCTTTTCCATCTGGCGCAATTTGGCCAAGTCTGCATCGGCGCGATCCTGCATGAGGCCCGGCTGATGGCGTAGCCGCCACAACATCGCATAGAGCCGCGCGAAACGCTGCGGGTCTTTGTGCCAGACCACCCAATTGGCCATTTCGACAAAGCTTTGTGGTGCTTTGATGCGCCTGGTCACAGGGGGCAGGGGTGTGTCGATGGAAAACAGCTCGCCCATTTCGTTGTCGAAATCCCACAGGATATCCTCGGGCGATACGCCCGCGCCAATCAGGCGTTTGGCGGCGTCGCGCCATGCAATATCTGTGCCGATGCGGGGCAGTGGAACGGTATACATCAAAAAAGGCTCAATTGTTCGGGGGGTGGGGCAAAACGGGCGCGCAGGTCAGCACTGTCGGTCAGGCCGCCCGGGGTCCAGTCATGGGCGACAATAAAGGCTTGCGCCTTTTTCAGCGATGCCCCCATGCGCAGCAGATCATCATAACGCAGCCTGCGGTGCCTGCGGGTGGACAGGATCCGGCCCACGGTGCGGGTGCCAAAACCCGGTACGCGCAACAGCATTTCCTTGCTGGCGCGGTTCACGTCCACAGGAAACAGCGCACGGTTCTGCAAGGCCCAGGCCAGTTTGGGATCAATATCCAGATCCAGGTTGCCATCGGGGCGGGCGGCGGTGATTTCATCCACGCCAAAGCCGTAAAACCGCAAGAGCCAGTCGGCCTGATAAAGCCGGTGTTCGCGCGCAAGCGGCGGCTTGATCAGCGGCAGTTTGGCAGTGGCATCGGGGATCGGCGAAAACGCGGAATAATAGACGCGCTTGAGCTTGTAGTCGCCATAAAGCATGGTCGATTGCCCAAGGATCGTGGCATCGGTGGACCCATCCGCACCTACGATCATCTGGGTCGACTGGCCCGCGGGAACAAAGCGTTTGCCACGCTTGCCGGTATAGCTCCGCTCGCTCGCCACATCCTTGCGCGATTTCACATCACCCATGGCCTTGCGGATCGTCGCGGGGTTTTTCTCGGGCGCGTAGGCTTTGACGCTTTGGTCGGTGGGCAGTTCCACGTTGATGGACAGACGGTCCGCGTAAAGCCCCGCCTCTTCGATGAGTTCGGGGGCGGCGTCGGGGATGGTTTTCAGGTGGATATAGCCGCGAAAATTCTCGACCTCGCGCAGGCGTTTGGCGATGCGCAGCATGTCTTCCATGGTCTTGTCGGGCGACTGGATGATCCCTGAGGATAAAAACAGCCCTTCGATATAATTCCGCCGATAGAATTCGATGGTCAGTTGCACCACCTCGTCAGGCGAAAACCGCGC
>NZ_DASYOK010000161.1:0-5496 GCF_036007805.1 Yoonia sp. | reverse complement strand
GGGTGGAACATCGGCAGGCAGGGTTTGCCCAGTACCTCGACCCACTCTCCCCGCATGCGCGTGATGCCCGTGCGCCCCAGAAGCGCCTGACAGGGTGTGTTGCCCATCAAGATCACGATTTCAGGATCAACCAGCGCGATGTGGCGTTCCAGAAATGGCAGCATCATCGCGATTTCGCTGGCATCAGGGGTGCGGTTCGAGGGCGGACGCCATGGCAGCACATTGGTGATATAGACAGCTTGGGCCGCGTTATCGGCAGCACGGCCCATCTGGATTGCCTCAAGCATCCGGTCCAAAAGCTGGCCCGCGCGGCCCACGAATGGCCGCCCTGCGCGGTCCTCTTCACGGCCCGGTGCTTCGCCCACAATCATCACGCGGGCGGCGGGGTTGCCATCGCTGAATACAAAACTGCGCGCGCCTTTTTTCAGCTCGCAATGATCAAACGCCTGCATCGCGGCACTCAGCGCATCAAGATCAGCCGCCGTTTGCGCCGCAGTCCGCGCAAGCGCCGCCGCATCCACCTCTGGCGCCTTCACGATCTCGGGTGCTCCGACAGGCTTCTCAGGCGTTGCCGCCTTCGGCGCAGGCTTCACCGTCTCGAGCGCATAGCGGTCAACGGGCGCGTCGAGAATGGCGTCTGTCACTCCCAATTCCACCTGCCATTCAAGTAGTGCGCGGTCGGTCCAATATGTGTTGTGCGAATCCATGACAGGCACGATATGCCGGATTGCATCGCTTGCGTAGTGCTTGCGGCATTGATGCGCACGGCAGGGGTGCCTATAAGGCGGGGAACCACTGCTAAGAGGGCCTCATGACATTTCGCGCCAAGCATCTTTTGGGCATCGAACCTCTGCATCCCACAGAAATCACCACTTTGCTGGATCTGGCCGATAGCTATGCCGAGCATAACCGGCGCGGCATCGCGCACCGCGACGTGTTGGCGGGGCTCACGCAGATCAACATGTTTTTCGAAAACTCGACCCGTACACAGGCGAGTTTTGAACTGGCTGGCAAGCGGCTTGGTGCGGATGTCATGAACATGGGCATGCAGGCATCATCGGTCAAAAAAGGCGAGACGCTCATTGACACAGCCCTGACGCTGAACGCCATGCGCCCTGATCTCTTGGTCGTGCGGCACCCGCATTCCGGCGCCGTCGATCTTTTGGCGCAAAAGGTCAATTGCGCGGTTCTCAACGCAGGCGACGGCAAGCACGAACATCCCACGCAGGCGCTGCTGGATGCGCTGACAATCCGGCGTGCCAAGGGACGGCTCCACCGCCTGTCCATCGCGATTTGCGGTGATATCGCCCACAGCCGCGTGGCGCGCTCGAACATTATGCTCTTGGGCAAGATGGAAAACCGCATCCGCCTCATCGCACCGCCCACGCTGATGCCATCCGGCGTCGCAGACTTCGGGGTCGAGGTGTTCGAGAACATGGAAGAGGGCCTGAAAGACGTCGATGTCGTGATGATGCTCCGGCTGCAAAAGGAACGCATGGACGGCGGGTTTATCCCGTCAGAGCGCGAATATTTCCACCGCTACGGGCTGGACGCGGGCAAGCTCGCGCACGCCAAACCCGATGCCATCGTGATGCACCCCGGCCCGATGAACCGCGGCGTGGAGATTGACGGGAACATTGCCGACGACATCAACCGCTCGGTCATTCAGGAACAGGTCGAAATGGGCGTCGCTGTGCGCATGGCCGCGATGGACCTTTTGGCGCAGAACCTGCGCGCAGCCCGTGGCCCGCAAGAGGTCATGATATGAGCGAGACCTTTCAAGTCAGCGCCACCGAGCATGGTGTCATCCGCGTCTTCATGGTCAATCTGGGCGCAGATGAGGCCGCCCGCTTTGCCGAAAACCCTGACGCGACCACCCCCGCGCCGATCAACCGCGCCTTGGGCGTGGACGAGCTTGACCATACCTTCGTTGAACTTTTCGCGCTGAACAGCCTCGAAGGTGTCGGGCTCGCCGGATATCTCGTTGAGGGGCTGGGCGTGGCCGAGGCTGATGTTGCTCCTTACCGGTCACGGCTGAACGGCATGTCGGGCCATGTGTTGATCGTGCTATCAAAGGCCTTCGGCGGGCGCGCGGCGACAATCACGCCCGTGGCACCGCTCAAATGGATCGGGACCTACACCGAAGAAGGCGCATCGGTAAAATTCGCGCCTCTCCCGTCCAAAGGTGCTGAAGGCAACATCGCAAGCGCGCCCACCAAAGCACCGAAATCCGACGCCCGCGTCGGCGGTATGATCGCAATGTATGCGCTGATCGCGATGTTCGCCCTGGTGGGCCTGATGATCTGGGTGGCAGGATAGAAATGACAGAGAACACAATGACCGCCACGTTTTTTGCAAACGCCCGCCTGATTGATCCGGTGGCGCTGACCGACAGCATTGGCGCGATCCTGATTGAGGACGGTGTGATCAAGGCGGTCTACGACAGCCCCACCGCCGCCCCCAAGTCTGCCAATGTCGTGGATTGCGGCGGCATGTGCCTTGCCCCCGGCATCATTGATATCGGTGTCAAAGTGTCCGAACCCGGCGAACGGCACAAGGAAAGCTTCCGCTCTGCCGGACGCGCGGCAGCCGCAGGCGGGGTGACCACAATCGTCACACGCCCTGACACCAGCCCCGCGATCGACACGCCCGAAACACTCGAATTTGTGGAACGGCGCGCGCAACAGGACGCGCCTGTGCATGTCCTGCCAATGGCGGCCCTGACCAAAGGCCGCGACGGGCGCGAGATGACCGAGATCGGCTTTCTGCAAGATGCAGGTGCCGTGGCCTTTACCGATTGCGACCGCGTTGTCACCAGCACCAAAGTCTTCAGTCGCGCCCTCACATATGCCCGTTCGCTTGACGCACTGGTGATTGGACACGTCCAGGACCCCGGATTGTCCGAAGGGGCCGCTGTCACATCCGGTAAATTCGCCTCGCTACGCGGTTTGCCAGGGGTAAGCCCGATGGCCGAACGTATGGCGCTGGACCGTGATATCGCCCTGCTGGAAATGACCGGCGCGCGCTATCACGTAGACCAGATCACGACCGCACGCGCCCTGCCCGCGCTGGAACGGGCCAAGCGCAACGGGCTGAGAATCACCGCTGGGATCGGGGTGCATCACCTGACGCTGAACGAACTGGATGTCGCGGACTACCGCACGTTCTTTAAGCTCAAACCGCCGCTGCGCAGTGAAGAAGACCGCATTGCTGTCGTCCAAGCCGTATCAGAGGGGCTGATTGACATCATCTGTTCGATGCACACGCCACAAGACGAAGAAAGCAAACGCCTGCCATTTGAAGAGGCCGCAAGCGGTGCCGTGGGCCTCGAGACACTTCTGCCCGCAGCCTTGCGCCTTTATCATGCCGAAATGATCACGCTGCCAAAACTCTTCCGTGCGATGGCGCTGAACCCTGCGCGCCTTTTGGGGCTGCCGGCAGGCAGGCTGATCGCCGATGCCCCTGCCGATCTGATCCTCTTTGATCCGGACGCACCATTCCAGCTTGACCGTGCCACCTTGTTGTCAAAATCCAAGAATACACCCTTTGACGGCGCACGGCTGCAAGGCCGCGTGCTGGGCACATGGGTCAGCGGCCACCGCGTCTGGGAGAAATCGTAATGCCAACACTCGAAAGCGCCTATCTCGTTCTCTTGCTCTGGGCTGTCATCGGCTATCTTCTGGGGTCAATCCCGGGGGGCATGATCTTTGCCAGGCTGATGAACCTCGGCAACCTGCGCGATATCGGATCAGGCAATATCGGGGCCACGAATGTGCTGCGTACCGGCAACAAGAAAGCCGCCGCCCTGACATTGATCTTCGATGCCGCCAAGGGCGCGGTCGTCGTGCTGGCAGCCCGCCAACTGGCGGGTGAAGACGCGGCCCAACTTGCCGCGCTCATGGCTTTTCTCGGGCATTGCTTTCCGGTCTGGCTGCGTTTCAAGGGCGGCAAAGGCGTTGCCACTTATTTCGGCATTCTACTGGCTGTGGACTGGCAAATCGGCCTGATCGCCTGCGCAATCTGGCTCGTTGTGGCCGCCTTATCGCGCTATTCATCGCTCGCCGCTTTGGTCACCGCAGGATGGATCCCTCTGGTTGTCGGTTTCACGACCCCCGGCGAGATGTTCTTTCTTTCAGCGACACTATGTTTTCTGATCTACATCCGCCACTGGGCCAACATCCAGCGTCTGCGCAAAGGCACCGAGACGAAAATCGGGAAGAAGAGCGCAGCCTAGTAGCTATACTCGGCGTAAATCCGTTTGAGGTCACCGTCCCAATCGCCGTTGTAATGCGCCAAGAGCTCATCGGCGGGCGTCATGCCGCTTTCGATGCTTTCGTGCAGCGCATTGAGGAAATGGGTTTCATCCGCGATCAGCCCACCGGCGCCGGGTTTGGCGCGGGCCTTCAGACCGGCATGCGAAATCGCAACGACCTCGCGCGCCAGATCATGCATGTTGATCCCGTCAACCTGCGCCTGCAAACCGTCGACCGAGGCCGCCACACGCAGCGCCTCGCGCTGTTCGGCGGTCCAGTTCTTGCACAGATTCCACGCCGCATCCAAAGCGGTCTGGTCATACATCAACCCGGTCCAAAACGCGGGCAAAGCGCAAAGCCGCCGCCAAGGGCCACCATCCGCGCCGCGCATTTCAATGTACTGCTTTACGCGGGCCTCGGGGAACACGGTTGTCAGGTGATCGGCCCAGTCTGACAAGAGCGGTTTTTCACCCGGCAGTGCAGGCAATTCACCTTTCAGGAAATCACGGAACGACATGCCCAGCGCGTCGATATATTTGCCATCGCGATAGACAAAATACATCGGCACATCGAGAACCCACTGCACCCAGGCCTCAAAGCCGAAACCCTCTTCGAACACAAAGGGCAGCATGCCGGTGCGTGCCGCATCCAGATCACGCCAGATGCGTGAACGCCAAGATTTATGGCCGTTGACCTTGCCCTCAAAGAACGGGGAGTTGGCAAAAAGGGCGCAGGCCACGGGCTGCAATGCCAAAGCCACGCGCATCTTTTGCACCATGTCCGCCTCAGAGCCGAAATCAAGGTTCACCTGCACGGTGCACGTCCGGCGCATCATCGCCGTCCCCATGGTGCCGACTTTTTCCATGTAGTTGTTCATCAACTTGTAGCGGCCCTTGGGCATCAGCGGCATTTGCTCATGCGTCCACTCGGGCGCGGCCCCAAGGCCGATAAACTTTACGCCGATCTCGTCCGAGACGGATTTGACCTCGGCCAGATGGACATTCACCTCGTCACAGGTCTGGTGGATGGTCTCGAGCGGCGCACCGGACAGTTCCAAGGCGCCACCGGGCTCAAGGCTCACGTTTGCACCATCTTTGGTCAGGCCGATGATCTTGCCATCTTCCTCGACACGGTCCCAGCCGAAACGGCCCTCAAGCCCCTCAAGCACCGCTTTGATCGACCGCTCGCCCTCATAGGGGAGCGGAAGTAATGAATCCTGACAAAAGCCGAATTTCTCGTGCTC
>NZ_DASYOK010000160.1:0-56760 GCF_036007805.1 Yoonia sp. | reverse complement strand
GATCGAGAACCCGTAGCCCAGCGCAAAACCAAACAGACCCAGCACGATGGACCCGAAATAGGTGGCCCATGTCGTCGTGAGCAGGAACTCCCAGTTGCGGGGAATCCACGATACGATCAGGAAAAGAATGAAGAAGATCGCCAGCATCGAGCCCATAAATTCGGTCACAGCGCCCACGTTGGCGTTCAACTTGCGCAGGACCATCCCGATGGCGACAGGCACCAGAAGAAGGACCAGTGTCGCAATGATGTTTTCGCGCGGAATATCCAGATCAAGCGCGCCAGCATAAAGAACCAGCACCAGCGGGATCAGCAGAACACCAAAGACCGTTGATGTTACTGTCATCAGCACCGAAAGTGCCAGATTACCCTTCGAGAAGTAGGTAAAGATGTTCGAGGTCGTCCCGCCCGGCATACAAGCCATGATCAGGATACCAATCTTGATCGTGTCCGACACAGGCAAGGTTGTCGCAAGGATAAAGCCGATTAGCGGCATGAACCCGTATTGCGACACAACACCGATCATCAATCCGTATGGCCGCTTCAACGCCAGCGTAAAGTCACGCGGGGTCAGCGATGCGCCCATCCCCAGCATGATCACGAAAATCATCAGCGCCAGAATGGCTTGTTCAAGTGGTCCAACCATTATGCGTTCTCCACTTTGGCTTGTTCTTCGGCGCGCAGGTCCTTGCGCAGGATCTTTCCGACGTTCGATTTTGGCAGTTCTTCGCGGAACTCGACCGCTTTGGGTACCTTGTACCCCGTCAGATGTTCCTTGCAGTAGGCACGCACGGCGTCTTTGCTTAACGTCGCATCACGCTTGACGACAAAGGCCTTCACAGCTTCACCCGAGGCACCATCAGGCACGCCGATCACCGCGACTTCTTCGATGCCCGGATGGTTGGCCAGCGTATCCTCGATCTCGTTTGGATAAACATTGAAGCCCGAGACAAGGATCATGTCCTTCTTGCGGTCAACGATGCGGAAATAACCGTCTTCTTCCATCACGCCGATATCGCCGGTCAGCAGCCAGCCGTTCTGGACTGTCTTGGCGGTCTCTTCGGGCTTTTTCCAATAGCCCTTCATGATCTGCGGCCCGCGGGCAATCAATTCACCCGGCTCACCTTGGGGCACATCAACGCCGTCCTCATCCACGCATTTCAACTCCGTCGAAGGCACTGGCACACCAATCGAATTCAGGCGCGTTTTACCAAACGGATTGAATGTCAGAACAGGCGAGGATTCCGTCAAACCATAGCCTTCCAGCACCGGCTTACCTGTTACCTTTTCCCAGCGTTCGGCGACCGCACCCTGCAAAGCCATGCCGCCAGCAGAGGCGAACTTCAGGTGCTTGGGCGGCGTATCCTGAAACCAGATTTCACCATTCAGGCCATTGAACAGCGTATTTACACCGCTCATCCATGTGATCTTATAATTTTCGAACGCACGCTTGAGGTTGCTGAGCGGGCGGGGGTTCGGGATCAGAATATTGTGCGCACCTTGCGAAAACATGCCCAGGAAATTCACGGTAAAGGCAAAGACGTGATAAAGCGGCAGTGCAGTCAAGGCGACTTCGCGCCCCTTCTCGAACTGCTCGATCAGCTCCATCGTCTGTTCCATATTCATCAGAATATTGCTGTGGGTCAGCATCGCCCCCTTGGACACACCGGTGGTGCCACCCGTGTACTGCAGGCAGGCCACATCATCGGGGTCGATTGTCTGGCGATAGCTTTCCAGCGCATTGTGCGTCTGCGCATGTTTTGCGCGGCCCGCCTTAACGGCCTCCGGCAGCCGGATGTGGGGGATCGTGATCGGGGTGATTGTCTTGTCCCAGTATTTCTGGACGAGACCCACGATTCCACGGGGCATTGCCGGAAAATATTCGGCAACACGGGTGACGATGACATTCGGGATCGGGTGGCCCTGCATCGCCTCGACCAGCTTGTCGGCGAACATATCGACCACAATGATGGCTGACGGTTCGGCATCGGCGAACTGTTTTGCCATTTCCTCGGGCGTGTAGAGTGGGTTCACGTTGACCAGGATACACCCGGCCTTGAACACCGCCATAGCCGCAATCGGATAAGCAAGGCAGTTGGGCACCTGAATGGCCACGCGGTCGCCGGTGTTCAACCCTGCGATCTCGCGCAGATATACAGCCAGCGCATCGGACATTTCATCCGCTTGGCGATAGCTTAATGTCCCATTCATGCCGTTGGGCAGGCAGGTCGTAAACGCAGGGCGGTCACCGTAAAGAGCGGCAGTCGCACTGATGAAATCACCGATTGTGCGGAATTCGGGCGCGTCGATCGTCTTGCGTACGGACGGGCCGTAAAAGGCCGTCCATGGGCGTGTCTGGTCTGTCACTGGCTTCCTCCCAAAAGCATTCGGGAGAGATTATCCGGTCCTGCGATTTTGTGAAGCAAAAGCAGCGGTTCAGCGGTATGTGACCCTGCGTCCAATACGCTCGGCCCGCACTAGAGCGCCAAATCGCAAGCGCGGCTGTTAGATTGCACGTGTTTCGCATTGAGCAGATCGTTTTCACCGACCTTGAAACGCGCCTCCGCCTCAGAGAATCCTTCGTCGAGCCAGCGTTGCATCAACCGGCGTTCGAGTTCCGCAATTGGTGCGTCAATCCAGATAGAGCTTGTCCAGAAATGCGCCAACTTACCCCAAGGATCACCCTCAAGCATCAGGTAGTTGCCCTCAAAGAGCACGTATTCCACGTCTTTTGACAGGACTGCCGCGCCAGCAATCGCGATATCCTGAGACCGGTCAAAGACAGGATACACAATGTCCGTGTCGTCATGTGCAATCCGCTTCACCAGATTACAGAAACCCGCACCATCAAAGGTTTCGGGGGCACCTTTTCGCGCCCGCAGACCGCGCGCATCCAAGACCGCGTTATCCAGATGAAACCCGTCCATCGGAACCACCGCAGATGTTTTGCCTTGCTCACCCAAGAGATGGTGCAGGGCCTCGGCCACGGTGGACTTCCCCGAACCGGGTGGGCCTGCAATCGCAATCAGTTTGCGCCCGTCCGGCAAATGCAAAACATGTTCTAGCGCCTGTTTTGCAAGTGTCTCAGGCGGCAATTTCATCGGGTGTCATTGCTCCGGTCATCAGCGCGACAGCATCGGACATTGTAACTTCGGACGGCTTGACCACACACAGGCGTTTGCCAAGACGGTGGATATGGATGCGGTCCGCGACCTCGAACACATGCGGCATGTTGTGGCTGATCAGGATGATCGGAATGCCGCGCGCCTTCACGTCCTTGATCAGCTCAAGCACCTTGCGGCTTTCTTTCACGCCCAAGGCAGCCGTCGGTTCATCCAGAATGATGACCTTTGATCCAAACGCAGCAGCGCGCGCCACGGCTACACCCTGGCGCTGGCCGCCAGACAGTGTTTCAACCGCCTGATTGATGTTCTGGATCGTCATCAAGCCCAGCTCCGACAGCTTTTCGCGGGCGATTTTCTCCATCCGGGGGCGGTCAAGCTGGCGCAGCCATTTGCCCATGAACCCCGGTTTGCGCAATTCGCGCCCCATGAACATATTGTCCGCAATGGAAAGGGCAGGTGACATCGCAAGCGTCTGATAGACGGTCTCAACACCTTCTTCGCGCGCTTCTGTGGGTGAATTGAACTGCACCTTCCGGCCATCCAGGAACACTTCGCCCTCATCAGGGACCACCGCACCCGATACGGATTTGATCAGCGATGATTTCCCCGCACCGTTATCGCCGATCACTGCAAGGATTTCACCGGGGTAGAGATCGAAATCGCAATGATCCAATGCGGTGACCTTGCCATAGCGTTTGACAAGCCCGCGTCCTTTCAAAACCGGTTCCATTATGCCGATACCCTTCTGATCCATTGGTCCACGGAAACAGCGCCGATGATGAGAACGCCGATCAAGAGATAAGTCCACTGTGCGTCCGCCCCCGCAAGGCGCAGGCCAAGCGTAAAGACACCCACAATCAGCGCACCAAAGAGCGGCCCAAGGATCGACCCGCGCCCCCCGAAGAGCGAGATGCCACCGATCACAACGGCCGTAATGCTCTCAATATTCAAAAGTTGCCCCGATGTCGGGCTAACAGAACCGATCCGCCCGATCAGCGCCCAGCCTGCAATCGCACAGATGAAACCGGTGACAGCATAGACCGAAATCAGCGTGTAACGCACGTTCACACCAGAAAGCTGTGCCGCCTCGGGGTCATCGCCCACGGCATAGACATGTCGGCCCCATGCCGTTTGGCTGAGCACGTAAGTCAGCACAGCAAAAATAAGGATCATGGCGATCACGCCGTAGGTAAACGTGGCGCCGCCGCTGCCATTCGCATCCGCGCCGACTTTGAAAGTCGTGCCAAGGAACTGGAGCAAGGGTGCTTCAGCCTCAATATCCTGACTGCGGATTGTCTCGTTCGCAGAGTAGAGGAAGTTGGCTGCCAAGACGATCTGCCACATCCCCAACGTTACAATAAAGGGCGGTAGCTTCATCACCGCAACAAGCCATCCGTTGATCGTGCCGATCAGGGTGCCAAAGGCAAGGCCGATGACAATCGCAGCCTCGACCGGAACACCGTATCGAAAGGTGAACTGCCCCATGATCACGCTCGACAAAACGGCGATTGCGCCGACGCTAAGGTCGATACCTGCCGTCAGGATGATCAAAGATTGCGCAGCCGCAACGATACCGACGATCTGCACCTGTTGCAGGATAAGTGTCAGCGCGAAGGGCGAAAAGAAAGTGGACCCTAAAAGTAGTCCGAACACGGCAATCGAAGCGACAAGCACAAACAACGGCACAAGCGCGGGATTGACGTGCAGCAAGTGCTGTAAATTGTGTATGAACCCTTTGCGGTTATCCACAAACGCAGCGACTGTTTCAGCGCGCTCCGTTTTGACAACAGATTCATAGTTATCGGAATCGTTTGGCATCATGCTCCCCAACGTTGCAACGGCGTGAACGGCAAATTCAGCTTCCTAAAGAAAAGGGCAAACACGTTGCCCTTTTCAAAGTTTAACAAGAATGAGTCAGGGTCTTAACCCCAGCAAAGCTCCATGCCTTCGGCAACAGAGATGCTGTCAACGCCTTCTGCTGGCTGGTCGGTGACCAGAGCAACGCCGGTGTCAAAGAAGTTCTTGCCCGGTGTGTTTTCAGGCAATGTACCGTCTGCTGCATATGCCGCAATCGCTTCGATCCCTTTGGACGCCATCAACAGTGGATACTGCTGCGATGTCGCACCGATCACACCGTCAGCGACGTTCTGCACACCCGGGCAGCCACCATCGACAGACACGATCAACACGTCGTTTTCGCGACCGATAGAACGCAGCGCTTCATAGGCACCGGCAGCGGCCGGTTCGTTGATCGTGTAGACCACGTTGATCATCGGATCGACAGCGAGAAGGTTTTCCATCGCACGACGGCCGCCTTCTTCGTTACCTGCGGTGACGTCGTTGCCAACGATGCGCGGATCAGTTTCATCGCCCCATCTGTTCGGGTCGCCGAGATCAATACCAAAGCCCTGCAAGAAGCCTTGGTCGCGCAGCACGCCGACAGTTGGCTGGCTGACAGCAAGGTCAAGCATCGCGATTTTCGCGTTTGCGGCTTCATCACCAAGTGTCGCTGCAGCCCACTGGCCGATCAACTCACCCGCAAGGAAGTTGTCGGTCGCGAATGTCGCGTCGGCGGCATCAATCGGATCAAGCGGTGTATCGAGCGCGATGACTAACAGGCCTGCTTCACGGGCCTGGGTCACAGCACCAACGATGGATGATGTGTCGGACGCTGTCAGCAGAATACCGGATGCGCCGTTTGCGATGCAGGTCTCGATCGCAGCAACCTGTGTTTCGTGGTCACCGTCAATACGCCCTGCGAAAGAGCTCAGCGTCATGCCCGCAGCTGCGGCAGCAGCCTCGGCACCTTCGCGCATCTTTACGAAGAAAGGGTTGGTGTCTGTCTTTGTAATCAAGCAAGCGGATGGTCCGTGTGCGTCAGCAAATGCTGCGCCACTGCTCGCAATAGCAATTGCACCGCCCAAAAGGGCTGTCTTTGTGGATTTAAACATAATGGTCCTCCCATGACCTTTGTAGTCGTTCCCGTGAGACGAGAAACTGAAGCTTTTCCGGCAGACTGTCAATAACTAACTTCCAGAGAGTTATTTAATATGTTATTGCGTGGTGAAGCCAAAGAATAGTTGGGTGCGATGGACAGAATTCAGGAACCGGACAGGGACGAATCGGACGACGCGACATTTGAGCGCGGCACCAATCAAGGCGGCATGCGCGAACGAAACGAGCGCGTTGTCCTCAGCCTCTTGCGCCGAAACTCCGACATGGCGAAAGCCGATATTGCGCGCCGCACAGGTTTGTCAGCCCAAACCGTTGCCCGCCTGATCGGATCACTTGAGGACGATGGCCTTATTCTGCGCGGCACGCCTTCACGTGGCCGAATCGGACAACCGTCTGTGCCCCTTTCGCTGAACCCCTCGGGTGTCGTTTTTCTGGGAATGAAAGTGGGGCGTCGCTCTGTCGAGATGGTCGCCATTGATTTCCTCGGTCAAATCATCGACCGCGAAAAACAGATCTATGACTACCCTGATTTCGATAAGGTTCTGCAATTTGCCAAAACGTCTTCAAAATCACTACGCGCCCGGCTTCCTGCACGCCTGAGATCGCGGATCGCGGGCCTGGGCATTGCAATGCCCTTCTTTCTCTGGAGCTGGCCCGAGCATATCGGCGTGGACGCGGAACGCATGGCCAACTGGGAATACCGCGATTTACAGACAGAGATTGCCGAAGCGCTCGGGATGCCTGTCTTCTTGCAGAACGACGGAACAGCGGCCTGTAGCGCCGAGATGGTGTTCGGGGAAAATCCGTTGCCTGCGAATACGCTCTGCTTCTTTATCGCGTTCTTCATTGGCGGCGGTCTGGTACTGCGCAACACGCTTTACACAGGATCAACCGGCAATGCCGCAAGTTTCGGGCCCCTGAATATCCCCGACCGCAATGGCGTATCACGCCCGATGATCGAGCTTGCCTCTTTGGCCACACTGGAAGAGGCGCTTGTCAAAAACGGTGTCGACGCCCAACAGATGTGGGTCGACCCTGAAAACTGGGATTTCCCCGAAGACATTGTCGCCGAATGGACCGCGCAATGTGCGCACGCAATTGCACAGGCAATCCAATCAACGCAGGCGATTGTCGATCTTGAACTGGTCATGATTGATGGATGGATGCCCCGCGCTCTCTGCGCGGAGGTGACCGCACAGACGAAAGCGCATCTTGCGACTTTGGATATGACCGGCATGGACAGACCCGATATCGCAACAGGCACGCGTGGCCCCGATGCCCGCGTTCTTGGCGCAGCAAGCCTGCCGCTCAGCCACCGTTTTCTTGTGCAATAAGTATGGCGTACGCGCGGAAACACCCAGGCGTGGGCTTGGCATAAATCCGCATCTATCAGAGGATAAGTGGTGAGCCGTGATGGGTTCGAACCATCGACCTACTGATTAAAAGTCAGTTGCTCTACCAACTGAGCTAACGGCCCACTGAGGGCGGTATCTAGAAAGCCACGGGGGTGCGGTCAACCCCCAAATTCCCCTGACTGCTGGATAACTTGTCTGCCTTGGCATATATCGCCGCCATGACCGCAAACGACTCATCATATTTGCCCTTTATGAAGATGCACGGGCTGGGAAACGACTTTGTTGTCGTGGACGAACGGGGAATCACCCCGCGCGTGGATGCAGACGTGGCCATTGCCATCGCAGACCGCCATCGCGGGGTCGGGTTTGACCAACTTGCCGTCCTGTCGCATACGCCCGAGGCCGATGTGCGGCTGACATTCTGGAACAGCGACGGATCGTTGGCAGGGGCCTGCGGCAACGCCACGCGCTGTATAGCACGGTATCTGATGGATCAGAGCGGCACAGATGCGCTGACCCTGCAAACCGAGCGCGGTATCTTGCAGGCACTGGATGCAGGCAATGGCCAGACGTCGGTGAACATGGGGCATCCCCAGCTTGACTGGCAGGATGTGCCGCTGGCGCGCGCAATGGACACGCTTGAACTGCCGATTGACGGCGCGCCAACAGCAACCGGCATGGGGAACCCGCATTGCACCTTCTTTGTCGCGGATGCCGAGGCCGTTGATCTGGCCACCCAAGGGGCCGCAATCGAACACCACCCGCTCTACCCGCAACGTACCAACGTGCAATTTGCCAGCGTTATCGGCCCCGATCACCTGCGGATGCGCGTTTGGGAACGCGGCGTCGGTGTGACGCTGGCCTCTGGCTCTTCCTCTTGTGCCACAGCTGTCGCTGCCGCGCGGCGCGGGCTGACAGGGCGGTCCGTCAGGATTGATCTGGATGGCGGCACCCTGCATGTCGACTGGCGTGATGATGGTGTCTGGATGACAGGGCCGACTGCACATGTCTTTGACGGCGTCTGGCGGCTTTGATGGTGAAAACAGCGCCGATATTCTCTAACCACGGTTGCCGCCTGAACGCCTATGAGACCGAGGCGATGAAGGAACTTGCGACAGCGGCCGGCGTGGATAACGCCATAGTGGTGAATACCTGCGCCGTGACGGCAGAGGCCGTGCGCAAAGCACGTCAGGACATCCGCAAACTCCGCCGCGATCACCCTGATGCCAAGCTGATTGTCACAGGATGTGCCGCCCAGACAGAACCCGACACTTTCGCCAATATGGCAGAGGTCGATGTCGTTATCGGAAATACCGAAAAGATGGACCCGGCCACATGGGCAGGCATGGCCCCCGATCTTATCGGGCAGACCGAACCTGTGCAGGTTGACGACATCATGTCGGTCACAGAAACCGCGGGCCACCTGATTGACGGCTTCGGCACCCGCAGCCGTGCCTATGTGCAGGTCCAGAACGGGTGTGACCATCGCTGCACGTTCTGCATCATTCCTTATGGCCGCGGCAATTCCCGCTCGGTCCCCGCTGGCGTTGTGGTGGATCAGATCAAGCGGCTGGTCGATACAGGCTATAACGAAGTCGTGTTGACAGGCGTCGATCTGACCAGTTGGGGCGCCGATCTGCCTGCCACGCCGAAACTGGGCGATCTGGTCATGCGGATCCTCAAACTGGTGCCGGATCTGCCGCGTCTGCGGATCAGCTCGATCGACAGTATCGAGGTGGATGACAACCTCATGCAGGCCATCGCCACCGAGCCGCGCCTGATGCCGCATTTGCATCTGTCCTTGCAGCATGGCGACGACTTGATCCTGAAACGGATGAAACGCCGCCACCTGCGCGACGATGCTATCGCTTTTTGCCAAGAGGCGCGCAAACTGCGCCCCGACATGACCTATGGCGCCGATATCATCGCAGGCTTCCCGACCGAGACGGAGGCGATGTTTGCCAATTCTCTGGCGCTTGTCGCAGACTGCGACCTGACATGGCTGCATGTGTTTCCCTACTCCCCGCGCCCAGGCACGCCTGCTGCGAGGATGCCGCAGGTGAATGGCAAGCTGATCAAAACCCGCGCTGCCGCCTTGCGCGCGGCAGGTGAGGCGCAAGTCACGCGGCATTTGCGCGCCCAGCAGGGTAAGACCCATCAGGTGCTGATGGAGAATGCGCGGATGGGTCGCACCGCGCAATTCACTGAAGTGGTGTTCGACACCGACCAGCCCGAAAGCCAGATCGTGCAGGCGCAGATCACCGGATTTGCAGGCACGCAGCTGACCGCATGACAACGCTGCCGATCCTTTGGAGCTTTCGGCGCTGCCCCTACGCGATGCGCGCCCGCCTTGCGATCCAGTCCAGCGGGTGTCAGGTGGCGCTACAGGAAATCCTGCTACGAGAGAAGCCCCCGCCTTTTCTGGCTGCCTCACCCAAAGGCACGGTGCCTGTGGTGCAGGACGGGGACCGCGTGATCGAGGAAAGCCGCGATGTCATGCTCTGGGCATTGGGCCGCAATGACCCCGAGGGCTGGCTTGATATGCCGCGCGAGGGCCACGCCCTGATCGACCTGAACGATGGTCCGTTCAAAAGCGCCTTGGATCACACCAAATACGCCGTCCGCTTTCCTGACCGCTGCGAGGACGACGAGCGCGCCAAGGCGATGACGTTCCTGACCGACCTGAACGACCGCCTTGCGCAGTCCGCATTCGTGATGGGCGACAGGCGCACACTGGCCGACATGGCAATCCTGCCCTTCGTGCGGCAGTTCGCGAACACAGACCGCGCATGGTTCGACGCGCAGGGGCTTGGGCCTTTGACCGCCTGGCTTGACGATTTTCTGGCATCCGAACGGTTTCGCGCGATCATGACGAAATATCCGCCTTGGCAAGAGGGGCAGGATCAGGTCTTGTTTCCCTGACCCAGATAAGGACCAGCCCTATGCAATTGTTGATCTCTCCCGCATCCCCCTTTGTACGCAAAGCGCGTGTTCTGATCCGTGAAGCGGGGCTGATGGATACCGTGGAAGAGGTGGTCGTTTCGACCTCTGCTTTTAACTCGGCGCCCGAGGTGATTGCTGCTAATCCGATGGGGAAAATCCCCGCACTGATCCGCGCCGATGGTCCGGCGATTTATGACAGCCGTGTCATTACCCGCTTTCTGAATGATCTGGCCGGTGCAAACCTTTATCCGCAAAGCAGCATCTGGGAGATTCTCACGCTTGAGGCCACGGCAGATGCCATCATGGATGCGACTGTTTCCATGGCCTATGAAACACGGCTACGCCCCGCGGACCAACAATCGCCTGACTGGATCGAGGCGCAATGGGCCAAAGCCGCCCGTGGCATCGCCGCAATCAATAGCCGCTGGATGAGTCACCTGACTGGTCCGCTCAATATCGGGCAGATCGCGGTTGCTTGCGCACTGTCCTATATTGATCTGCGGCATGATGTCCGTGGCTGGCGTAACGGAAACGAGGCGCTGGCGAATTGGTATGCGGAATTCAGCACACGCGAAAGCATGGTTGCGACAAAACCCGAGTAGCCGCTAGAAGTCGAAGCTGACACCAAAGTTGACGGCATTGGTGAAAATATCCGTTTCGAGCGTACCGCCGCTATCAAGATCAGCGCGGTTTGATGAAAAGGTGCCCTTATATTCGCCGAAAACGGACCATTGGTCGTTGATCGGCATAGCGGCACCGGCAAGCAGCGTCGCGGCAGGGCCTGTCAGTTGGTAACCACTTGTCTGGGAACTGCCGTTGACCACTTCGACATGCGGTACGGCCAAACCGATGCCACCGCCAACATAGGGCGACACATCGCCAAGCACGTCAACCCAGCGCCGATAGGCATTAAACGTCAGGGTATTCAGACCGTCTGTAAATTCCAGCACCTCATAGCCGGGCGCCGCGATGCCATTGGCAGGATAAACCTTGTTGTGCGCGAAATCCAAACCATAGCCGAATGTGGGCGACTGCCAGCGTGTCGCGCGGACCCCGTAATATATCGGTGCCTCGGACGACCGTCCTTCCCAATCCTGAGAGAAATCGTCCGCACCAATAAGCGGATCACGAATCGAAATATCGGACGCTGGTGCCGATTGCGCGCCGCCATAGAAGCTCAACTGCACATCCGCTGTCGCAAAGGCAGGCGCAATGATGGCACAAAGGCAGTATGTGAAGGCACGGTGCATAGCAGCTTGTCCGAAGTGAGTGGCAAGTATCTGGCCTACAGACCTGCCACAAAGCTGACAATCAAACACTAACGCCCAGAGGCGTGTTGCTGACTGCATGTGTCCTCACTGACACAAATATCCGTATTCTATTGGAAAATCCCACCACATAATGACCACTGTTGAGTCATTCTCAAAATTTTCGACGCAAAATTGCGCGCGCTTTACCTGAGTGGCACAAAAGTGATTCTTCCTGCGTACTTAACGAAGTCTTCGCTGTTAGCGCATAACAGATCCGGCTTGTGGGCCTGCGCCCGATTGTCCGCTGGACCTTGAAAGGTTTGATAGTTAAACAGCCCACAAATTGACCGACCGACCTGTCGGTCTATTTTCTCGTGCGGGCAGAGTGCCCATCAAAAGAATCGGAGATGCATCAGTGTCACATGTAGATGATCATCAGGGCACACGCCGCGACTTTCTTTACTACGCAACCGCTGGGGCGGGTGTTGTCGTAACGGGCGCCGCAGTGTGGCCGCTGGTAAACCAGATGAACCCTTCCGCCGATGTTTTGGCGCTTGCCTCAATCCGCGTTGATGTCAGCGGAGTTGCCCCGGGCACCCAGATCACAGTGCTTTGGCAAGGTAAACCGGTCTTTATCCGGTCCCGTACCGAACAAGAAATTGCAGCAGCGCGCGCCGTGGACGTCGCCGATCTGCCGGACCCTGACTCGGCCAACGAAAACCTGCCACAGGGCGGCCCTGCCACGGATGAAAACCGTGCGCTGACCGAAGATGGTGTTTGGCTGGTCCAGATGGGTGTTTGTACACACCTTGGCTGTGTGCCTTTGGGTAACGCAGGTGATTTTGGCGGATGGTTCTGCCCTTGTCACGGGTCACACTATGATACTTCTGGGCGGATTCGCCGTGGCCCAGCGCCAACCAATCTGCCTGTTCCCATTGCGTCCTTCGTGGACGAAACAACTATTCAACTCGGTTAAGGAGAGAAACCCATGGGCGGAATTCCCCACGACCATTACGAACCAAAGTCCGGCGGCGAAAAGTGGCTTCACAACCGCTTGCCGATTGTCGGCCTGATGTACGATACCCTGATGCTCCCCACACCCAAGAACCTGAACTGGATGTGGATCTGGGGTATTGTTCTTGTATTTACACTGGTGCTGCAGATCGTCACCGGTATCGTGCTGGTGATGCACTATGTGCCACATGTTGATATGGCTTTTGCCTCAGTCGAGCACATCATGCGTGACGTCAATGGCGGTCACATGATCCGCTATTTCCACCAGAATGGTGCGTCGCTGTTTTTTGTGGCTGTTTACGCACACATCTTCCGGTCACTTTACTACGGGTCGTACAAATCTCCTCGTGAAGTGACGTGGATCATCGGTATGCTGATGTATGTTCTGATGATGGGCACGGCCTTTATGGGTTACGTGTTGCCATGGGGCCAGATGTCGTTCCACGGTACCGCTGTTATCACAGGCCTCTTCGGCGCTATCCCGTTCATCGGTGAAAGCATCCAGATCTGGCTCTTGGGTACACCAAACGGGGCGATTGCGCAGCCCGCGCTGAACCGCTTCTTCTCGCTGCACTATCTGCTGCCCTTCATCCTGTTGGGTCTCACAATCGTGCACATCTGGGCATTCCACACAACGGGCAACAACAACCCGACCGGTGTTGAGGTGCGTCGTACATCAAAAGAAGACGCGGCCAAGGATACACTGCCATTCTGGCCGTACTTCGTGATCAAGGACCTGTTCGCCCTGGCGATCATTCTCGCCGTGTTCATGGCCGTTGTCGGCTTTATGCCAAACTACCTTGGCCACCCGGATAACTACATTCCGGCGAACCCGCTGGCGACACCGTCGCACATCGTGCCTGAATGGTACTTCCTGCCGTTCTATGCCGTGCTGCGTGCGTTCGACCAGGACGTGTGGCTGGTGATTGCAGTAAACTGGATCACATTCGGCATCATCGACGCCAAGTTCTTTGGTGTGATCGCGATGTTCGGTGCGATCGTAGTGATGGCTTTGGCCCCATGGCTGGATACATCCTCGGTGCGCTCTGGCCGTTACCGTCCGATGTTCAAGTGGTGGTTCTGGCTCTTTGCCGTAAACTTCGTACTGCTGATGTGGGTCGGTGCGCGTCCAGCTGAGGGTATCTATCCTTACATTTCGCTGATCGGGTCGACATATTGGTTTGCATACTTCCTGGTGATCCTGCCGCTCTTGGGCGTGATCGAAAAGCCGAACACACCACCAGCAACCATCGAAGACGACTTCAATGCGCACTACGCGCCGAAAGGTGACGGCGCCACACCCGTCGCCAGCCCGGCCGAGTGAGAAAGGACGAATAATAATGTTCCGTAAACTATCACTCACCGCAGCAATGGCGCTTGCCCTCACCGCAGGGCAGGCCACCGCCGCAGAGGTTGAAATTGAAGTCATCGACTATGATTTCTCTTTCGAAGGCCCCTTCGGTAGCTATGACCAAATGCAGCTTCAGCGTGGACTTCAGGTCTACACAGAGATCTGCGCTGCATGTCACGGTCTGGAGTTCGTTGCATTCCGCAACCTGTCTGACGAAGGTGGCCCCGGCATGCCCGAAGACCAGATGCGGGCCTATGCCGAGTTCTACGAAATTTTCGACCAGTCCCTGTTCGATGGTGAGGGCGATTTCCGTCCTGCAACACCAGCGGATAAGTTTCCAGGATCGAACCTTTCCACGGCACCTGACCTGAGCCTGATGGCAAAATCACGTGCAGGCTTTAGCGGTCCATACGGCACAGGTATCAGCCAGTTCGTAAACGGCATGGGCGGCGCGGAATATATCGCGTCCCTCATGACCGGCTATCACGAAGAGCCTGAGTGCGCACTGGAAGGCGAGCCAATGGACGGCTTCTACAATGCAGCCTTCGCAGCAGGCGGTTTTCCCGATAGCTGTAAGGACGAAAACGGCAAGCACAAAGTGCCGGGCTCATGGATCTCAATGTCACAGCCGCTTTGGGGTGATGACGTGGAATACGCCGATGGCGCGCCAACCGATCTTGAATCTGTTTCAAAAGATGTTGCCGCATTCCTGATGTGGACTGCTGAACCCAAGCTGGTTGCACGCAAACAAGCCGGTCTGACTGGTGTGTTGTTCCTGACGGTTCTGTCAGTGCTTCTATATCTGACAAACAAGCGTCTTTGGGCACCGCATAAGCACAAAGACTAAGTCAGCCAGCACGATAAAAATAAAGGCCCGCCAAATTGGCGGGCCTTTTGCATTCCGTAAGGTGGATCTTGATCCACCTTACCCCAAATAGGCCCTGAGCGCGGCCGGGGGATTGTTGAACAACACATCTGTCGCAACCGGCGCATGCACCTCGCCCGCGTCCACCAGCGCAACCATATCCGCAATGCGCCGTGCATCAGCCGGATCATGGGTCACCATCACCACGGTCTTTCCTGCCGCAACCAGTTTGGATTTCACCAAATCCAGCATTTCATCCTTGAGTGCAGGTCCAAGCGCAGAAAAGGGCTCGTCCAGCAAAACGACAGGCCGATCCGCCACAAGTACGCGCGCCAGTGCCACGCGGCTTTGCTGTCCGCCTGACAATGCAGCAGGTCTGCGATCATCCAAACCCGCAAGCCCGACCTCAGCGAGGGCTACAGTCACCTGTTCTCGCTGTTCGACGGTCAACCGCAAGTCCGGCCGCAGCCCTAAACCGACATTCTGGGCCGCGGACAAATGTGGAAACAGATTATTATCCTGAAACAGCATGCTGATAGGCCGCTTACCGGGCTCTGCATCCGTCACATCAACATCGTCAAAGATCACGCGACCGGACACAGGCGCAAGAAACCCCGCCAGACCCGCCAAAAGCGTTGACTTGCCCGCACCGGACGGCCCGATCAAAGCCACCGCTTCGCCACGCGGAAACACAACATCCGCGCGCAAGGAAAACGCGCCCTGCTGCAGAACCAGATTTTCACATCTCAACACGCCCACGCCCCCATCGGTCACAGATCCAGAACAGCGCAAAACTCAGCACCACAAGCAACAGTGCGGCACTTGCCGCTGTCTCCATCCGGTACGCACCCATCAAACGATACATCGCCAACGGCAAGGTTTCTTGCCCCTGTCCTGCGAACAAGGCGATCACCCCAAGATCACCCATCGACAAAGCCGCCGCCAAACCCGCCGCAAACCCCAGCGGGCGCCGCAAGCGGGGCAGAACAACCCATCGTAGCCAAGTCCATCCGCGCATGTCCAACGCCAACCCCAAACGACCGTAGCTCTGGTTGATCTGGTCAACAGTCGGGGCAATGGCGCGGAGCGCGAAAGGCAAAGCGAGTGTCGCGTTCACCAGCATGGTCACCAGCAACGCAACATCAGCCGGACGGACAAAGGGAAACACGATCAGGAATGCACCCGTCCCAACGACCAATCCAGACGCCGCGAGCGGCATCACCCCAACCACAGACACCATCGCGCCGCCACGTAAAGCCAACGCAAGAGCCATCAAGACACAAAGCGCCGCCGAGCCGATGGCGACACAGAGCGACCGCAATGCCGCAGCCCAGACCGTCACAGGCATGTCGGTGAATGCGGGCAGCCCGCGGACCACGATCATCCCCAAGGGCAGCAGCAGAAAAAGTGCAGCCATTGTGATCACAGCATAGTCCATAACAGGCCGCGGCAAATCCCAACGCTGCACAACACGGTCCATGCCCACACCCATCGGATCATTCCCTGTCAGCCCCCAAGCCAGAGCGGCAGCCACCACACAAAGCCCGAACTGGATGCAGGCCAGCAACGCTGCCCGCCCCAGATCGAAATCAAACCGAACCGCCTGATAGATCGCCAGTTCAACTGTCGTTGCCCGCGGACCGCCACCCATCGTCAGGGCAACCGCAAAACTGGTCAGACAAATCAGAAAGATAACCAGAAACGTACTTGGCACGACAGAACGAAGCATCGGCCATTCGAGCAACCTGCCAACCGGCGCATTCAGTGATGCCACAAGGCGAAACCGCTCGGCTGGGATCGAGAGCCAGCCTTGCAGAATAAACCGCACCGCCAACGGCATGTTAAAAAACACGTGGGCCAGTACCACACCGTGTAAACCGAAGATCGAAACAGGCTGAAACCCCAGCCAGACCAAGCCATCGTTCAAAAGACCGCCACGGCCAAAGATCGCCAAAATGCCAAGAACGGCAACGATGACGGGCAGAAGGAATGGTGCCCCCAGCAGGGTAATCAGCAAATCCCGCCCGTAAAAACTACGCCTTGCCAAGGCACGGGCCACAGGAATGGCAAGCAGGACACTCAGCAGCGCAGACAGCAACGCCTGCACAAGCGTGAACCGGACCGCGGCCCAGTCAGCAGGGGCCAGACCACCCACCCATTCGGCACGCCAGGCAACAGCGCCCAGCGTGCCAACTGTGAGCACAAGGACCAGCGCCGCAGCTGCGGCACCAGGCCAGCGCGGCGTTACTGGGACAAGGCTGTGCGCCATTCGTCCAAGGCCGCGTCACGTGCGGCGGCTGCCTCTTCCGGTGACAACAAGAGTGATGTTTCAGGTGTCATCAAAGTCTCGAACCCGTCAGGCAGGCCCGCTGCCGGGATTACGGCCGGATACATCCAGTTTGTTGTGGGGATCACGCTTTGGAATGCATCCGACACCATGAAAGCCAGGAACTGGTCCGCCAGTTCCGGCTGGTCGGTCCCTGCGACTTTGCCCGCAACTTCGACCTGCATGTAGTGCCCTTCATCAAAGGCCCATGCGACCTTGCTGTCGTCTTCCTCGGCAATCAGGTGGTAGGCAGGCGAGGTGGTGTAGGACAAAACCGCGTCTGCCTGACCGTCAAGGAACATGCCGTAAGCTTCGGACCAACCCGGCGTCACGGTTATGATATTATCGGCCAGATCGGCCCATAGCGTTGCAGCTTCATCGCCGTAAGCGGCCTTCACCCACATCAAGAGGCCCAGACCGGGCGTGGATGAGCGGGGGTCCTGAATGACAATCTGGATGTCACTGTCAGCCAAAGCGCGCAGGGATGTCGGCGCATCCGCACCTGCATTTCCGACAAAGGCGAAATAACCCCAGTCGAACGGCAGGAAATCCGCATCATCCCATGCGACAGGCAGATCAAGCTCCGCCACGACGCCATGGGGCGCGAATAATCCTGTCTCGCGCGCAGCGGCTGTCAGGTTCGTATCCAGCCCCAAGACGATATCGGCCTCTGTGCGTGGCCCTTCCAGTTGCAGACGGGCCAGCAGGGATGCCCCGTCACCAGCGCCCACAAATTGCAGATCACAGGCACATTCCGCCTCGAAAGCGGCTTCAATCGCAGGGCCGGGGCCCCATTCGCTGGTAAAGCTGTCGTAAGTCATGACTTGCAACACAGGTGTGTCAGCCACTGCGCCTGTGGCACAAAGGGCAAGTCCCGCGACAACTGGCAGATATGTGGTGTTCTTCATCGTATCCTCCAAATGCGACGGGCGGATTGGGGGATAGCGGGATTGCCATACCTTCCCTCCGCCGGTCTTAACCGGTTCAGGTTCAACGGGTCCGCGTGATACGCATCTCAGCCATGATTGGCCCCCCGAGGTACGCCTTTGGTATTGCGGAATAGGGCAAAGGACAAGGGAAACCTCTTGAGCCTGATTGTCACCCCCGCTAGACCCCATGAGCAAAGGGAGATGCCCATGTCGATCAACAGCTTCGGTCATTTGTTTCGTTTCACCACTTGGGGTGAAAGCCATGGACCCGCCTTGGGTGCCACGGTTGACGGCTGCCCGCCCGGCGTGCCGCTTGAGGCGCCAATGATCCAGCAGTGGATGGATAAACGCCGCCCTGGCCTGAACAAGAACACGACCCAGCGAAATGAACCCGATGCTGTGAAAATCCTGTCAGGCGTCTATGAGGGCAAGACAACCGGCACGCCGATCCAACTGATGATCGAAAACACCGACCAGCGGTCAAAAGACTATGGCGATATTCTGAACACCTTCCGTCCCGGTCATGCGGATATCACCTATCACCAGAAATACGGGCTGCGCGATCCGCGCGGTGGCGGGCGGTCTTCGGCGCGTGAAACCGCGTCGCGTGTGGCTGCGGGCGGTGTTGCGCGCGAGGCGATCAAGGCGATTGCGCCGAACGTACAGATCAAGGGCTATATGACCCAGATGGGGACCAAGCAGATTGATCGCAGCAAGGTCGACTGGGATCAGATCGACCAGAATGATTTCTTCTGTCCCGACGCCGAAGCAGCCGCCGAGTGGAACGAGTATCTGGCATGGTTGCGCAAGGACGATCACAACTCGGTCGGCGCGATTATCGAGGTTGTCGCGCGTGGCGTGCCTGCGGGCATAGGCGCGCCTGTTTACGCCAAGTTAGACACTGATCTGGCCGCCGCGATGATGTCGATCAATGCCGTGAAGGGCGTCGAAATTGGCGAAGGGATGGCGGCAGCGGCGCTAACCGGACGCGACAACGCAGACGAGATTTTCATGGGGCCGAACGGACCGGAATATTCCTCCAATCATGCCGGCGGTATTCTGGGCGGGATCAGTACGGGTCAGGATATTGTTGTACGCTTTGCGGTGAAACCAACGTCTTCGATCCTGTCGCCACGCAAATCAATCCGCATGGATGGCGCCCCGACCGAGGTGGTCACGAAGGGACGGCATGACCCCTGTGTGGGTATCCGAGCAGTCCCTGTTGGTGAAGCGATGATGGCTTGCGTGATCCTTGATCACCTGCTGCTGGATCGTGGGCAAACAGGTGGGGCGCGCGGGAAAATCGGGTAAGGTGGATTTCAATCCACCTTACTGTTTCGACAGTTGCACCGCCAAAATCCCGCCTGCGATAATCGCAACACCCACGATATCCAGCACGCCGATCTTTTCGCCCAGAATGATCGCGGCGGTCGCAACCCCCAAAAACGGGTTCAGAAAGTGAAAGGTCGAGGCCCTGACAGCCCCGATCCGCCCCACCAGCAGGAACCAAACGACCGTCGCCAACAATCCGGGCACAATGGTTGTATAGACAAAGGCAACAACCAGTTGCCAGTTCCAGGTGACATCCCAAACCTCGATCGTCAGGGCAGGGACCCAGAGCATCGCGCTGCCAACCAGCATCTGCAATCCCACAATCATCAACACATTGCCGCCCGAGGACGCACCGGCAACGGCCAAAGTGGCAACCGTCAAGGACACCACCCCGATCACGCACAGCACGATCCCGAAGACATCAACACCGCCTTGCAGCCGTGCGCCCATAATCAGCACCACGCCAACCACACCCGCGATCAGCCCCGCAATGCCCAACGGCCGCACGGTGTTGCCAAAAACCAACCACCCCGACAACGCCACCAAGAGCGGCATCGTGGATGCGATAATCGCAGCCAGCGACGCGGGGATGGTCTGCATCGCGACAAAATTCAAACCAAGATAAAGCGCGTTCTGGCAAACGCCAAAAATCACCACGCCCTGCCATTGGCGGCGGGTCAACCGCGCGGATTGGCCCAACAGCCAGGCGATACCGACACCAAGCAGACCCGAGATCAGGAACCGCAGCGCAAGCGCACTGAGAGGCGGTGCATAGTCCACGATCACGCGGGCAGAGGTGAATGCCGACGACCACATCAGCGCGAACGCCAACCCCATCGCGATTGCTTTGATGTCCATGTGATCCCCTTTGATGCCGAGTTATGCCAAGCGCGCGGCTGATTGCAAGGCTCGACTGTCCTCGCGCCACACTGCGCGTCCTGAAACGAAAAAGGCCGCCTTTACCGGCGACCTTTCCCAAACTCTGCATCCGGCCCGAGGGCCCGCGATGGCTTAGCCGTTCACGCTGTCTTTCAGCGCTTTGGCGATTGTCATTTTGACAACCTTGTCGGCTTCTTTCTTGATCTGCTCACCCGTGGCAGGGTTGCGGACCATACGCTCTGGGCGCTCGCGGCAATAGATTTTGCCAACACCTGGAAGTGTCACAGCACCGCCGCCGGAAACTTCTTTGGTGATGATGTCTGTCACAGCATCAAGCGCAGCACCGGCTGCTTTTTTGTCCATGCCTGTTTCTTCTGCAAGTGCAGCAACCAGCTGCGCCTTTGTCATTGGTTTTGTCGCCATTTTACTGGTCTCCCTCGTTCGCCCCAGCAGTGGGGCCTATTACCCGCACATTTAACGGTATGTTGTGGGACACCACAATGATTAGTATCCCATTACAAGTGAAAAAGAGCAGGTTTCCGCACTTTTTGGCTGTTTAGAGGAAAGCTGTCTCTTCAAAACTGCGCAATTTGCGGCTGTGGATGCGCTCAAGCGGCATTTCGCGCAACCGTTCCATCGCACGAATACCGATCATCAGATGGGCTGCAACTTGGGTTTTATAGAACTCCGACGCCATGCCGGGCAGTTTCAACTCACCATGCAGCGGTTTGTCACTGACACAAAGCAGCGTGCCGTAGGGGACGCGAAACCGGAACCCGTTGGCGGCAATCGTTGCACTTTCCATATCCAGCGCAATCGCACGTGATTGGGAAAGCCGTTGCACGGGGCCAGCCTGTTCGCGCAATTCCCAGTTCCGGTTGTCGATGGTGGCCACAGTGCCGGTGCGCATGATCCGCTTCAACTCATACCCTTCAAGCTTGGTCACATCCGCCACAGCCGTTTCCAGCGCAATCTGGATTTCCGCCAAGGCAGGGATCGGGACCCAGACTGGCAGATCATCATCAAGCACGTGATCTTCGCGCAGGTACGCATGGGCCAGTACAAAATCACCCAAGCGCTGGGAATTCCGCAAACCCGCACAATGCCCGACCATCAGCCATGCATGGGGGCGCAATACGGCGATATGATCGGTCGCGGTTTTCGCGTTCGACGGACCAACACCGATATTGACCAATGTGATCCCCGCACCGTTATTGCGCTTGAGGTGATAGGTCGGCATTTGCGGCAATTTCGCGGGCATAGGAACAGGCGCATCGGCATCGAATATCTCGACATTCCCGGTGCTCACAAAGCTGGTGTAACCGCTGTCGGGATCAGCCAGCATCTGGCGCGCAAAGGATTCAAACTCCTCAACGTAGAACTGGTAGTTCGTAAAGAGCACGTGGTTCTGGAAATGCTCGGGTGCAGTCGCGGTGTAATGCGCCAGACGCGCCAGTGAGTAATCAACGCGCTGCGCCGTGAATGGCGCCAAAGGGTGCGCCCCGTCAGGGTACTGAAAACCCGAGCCGTTCACGATGCTATCATGCGTGGTGCTCAGGTCCGGTACATCAAACGCATCGCGCAGATTGAATTCCATCGACCCGTCATGGGGCACCGTCAGTCCCGGATCGTTTGCCGCAGCGAAATGCACCGGCATTTCAGTGCCGGATGCGCCGATAATCACAGGCACACCGTGACTGGCCAGCAAAAGCCCGATTTGTTGTTCCAGATATGATGCAAAGAGGTCAGGGCGGGTGACCGTCGTGGCGTAAACCCCCGGTTCGGCCACGTGCCCGAAGGACAGGCGCGAATCCATCTTGGCGTGGGTTGTCGTCGTCAGGCGGATTTCAGGGTAGTAAGCCCGCACCCGCGTGTCAGGCTGGCCATGCAACAAAGCGGTTGCGAAATTCTCGGACAGGAATTTCACCGCCGTGTCATAAAGCTCTTGCAGCCTGACAACGGCAAGTTTCGGATCGGTAAATGCCTCGGGCGCGGGGACTTCAGGTGTCCGGATTGACACCTCTTGTGCAACGTTCATGCGTTTTCCTCAAATATATCTGTAATTTCAAACTTATCGACATCCACCAGACCCAGATCAGAGATCCGTAACGACGGAATGACAACAAGCGCCAGCAGCGAATGCTGCATATAGGCGTTGTTCAATGTGCATCCACAAGCGGCCATCGCAGCGACCATCCGGTCGGCCTTGGCGGCAACTTCGGCAGCGGGGCTGTCAGACATCAGGCCTGCGATCGGCAGTTCCACCAGCGCCAACTCCTCACCATCTTTCCAGACGGTTACACCGCCGCCGACTGCGCCCAGCCGGTTTGCCGCAGCGGCCATCATCGCGCGGTCCGTGCCCACAACAATCATATGGTGACTGTCATGTGCCACGGTCGAGGCCATGGCCATTTTGCCCGTGTACCCGAACCCTGACACAAAGCCGTTCACGACCTTTCCGGTGCCTTGGTGCCGTTCGACCAAGGCGATCTGATAGGTGTCGCCTTCACCCTCAACCAACCCGTCAACAACGGGCAGTTCAGCGGTCAATGCTTGTGTCGGTGCCTGGTTTTCCACCACGCCGATGACCTTGGCTTTGACCTTGTTCTTGCCCTCAGGCGCATGGATGGCAAAGTCTGCATCCTCAAGCACTTTGCCCATATGCACGGTCTTGCGTGCATCTTCCGGCCAAGCGTAATGCGGACAGGTCACGGTAATCTTGCCGTCTTTGGCAACGGTCTGGCCCCGCGCGATCACCTCTTCAATCGGCAATGTCACCAGATCAGAGGTCAGGATCATGTCAGCCCGCCGTCCGGGGGCGATCGAGCCAAGCTCGCGTTCCAGCCCGAAGTGAGTGGCTGTGTTGATCGTCGCCATTTGCAGCGCAATCACCGGATCGCATCCACAGGCAATGGCATGGCACACCACACGGTTCATATGGCCGTCATTCACCAGCGTGCCAGAGTGGCAATCGTCCGTGCAGAGAATAAAGTTCCGCGGATCAAGGCCCTTTTCGGTGACGGCGGTAATCTGGCTTTCCACATCATACCACGCCGACCCCAGCCGCATCATCGACCGCATCCCGTTACGCGCGCGGGCGATTGCGTCAGCCTCGGCCGTGCCTTCGTGATCATCGGCGGCACCACCTGCAACATAGGCGGAAAACGCCACCCCCTTGTCAGGGCTGGCGTAATGCCCGCCGACAGTCTTGCCCGCATTCATTGTCGCCGCCATTTCCGCCAGCATCTGGCTGTCACCATTGATCACACCGGGGAAATTCATCATCTCGCCCAAGCCAATGATACCGGGCCAAGCCATGGCCTCGGCCACATCAGCGGCGGAAATCTCAAAACCAGTTGTTTCCAGCCCCGGTGCCGAAGGCGCGCACGACGGCATCTGGGTGTAGATATTTACGGGCTGCATCAGCGCCTCGTCGTGCATCATGCGCACACCGCGCAGGCCCAGCACATTGGCGATCTCATGGGGATCGGTGAACATGGTCGTCGTGCCGTGGGGGATGACAGCCGCAGCAAATTCGGCCGGCGTCAGCATCCCGCTTTCGATATGCATATGTCCGTCACAGAGGCCGGGAATCAGATAACGGCCTTCCGCCTCGATCACGCGGGTGTCAGGACCAATGCAATGCGACGCATCGGGGCCGACATAGGCAAAGCGCCCCTCAGCCACAGCAACCTGCCAGCCATCAAGAATTTCGCGGGTTTGGACATTGACCAGCTTGCCACCGCGAATGACCAGATCGGCCTTATCGCGGCCTGCTGCGACGGCCACCAGACGGGGGGCAACCTCGGCCCATGATTTGAAATGCGTTTCCATCCCCAATGGTTTCACCGATTTCGGGGACGTTCAAGAGGGATCAGAGGTTCTGAAGCGGAAGCGGTTTTTGATCTGGGTTCAGGCGGACCATCGCGATATTCAGCGCTGCCGCCACAGTGACCCACGCCAGATACGGCACAAAGGCCAGCCCCGCCCAGAAATCAAGCTGCATATGGGTAATCGTGGCCCCCAGAACAGCGATCCAGAGACAGACCATAATCGGGAGAGAGCCCTTCAGGTTCCGCGCCCCGAAAAACACCGGTGTCCAAAGCGCGTTGAACGCGATCTGTATCGCCCAGAATGCCATCGCATAGGCATTGCCATCCAGCACCGCCACCCGCGCGCCAGCAAAAGCGATCAACAAATAGATCGAGGTCCACATCACCGGAAAGGCCCAGTTGGGCGGTGTCCATGACGGTTTGTTCAGGCTTTTGTACCACTCACCGGTTGGGAACAGTGCGCCGGTCGCGCCTGCGCCGAAGGTCGCCGCCAAAAAGAGGCAAAAAAGCAGAATGTCCATTACGGGGCCCTTTCAAGGTACCCGACACACTTAGGCCATCGGACGGTCAGTTCCAATGCCTGCTTCGCGCGCTTTCAGCTCGGCCAAAATATCGAGCACCGATGATGCCCGCTTTTGATCGGGCTTGGCGCGGCTGGCGGCATCAACCAGAAACGCCACTTCCGGCAGGGGTTTCGCATAGATCACTGCCGATTTCGGCATGATCAGCGAAATGCTCGTCCGCGCACCGGCTTGCATCAGCCACCCCAGCTTTTGCGCGCCCGAGGTTCTTGCGCGCATCGAGATACTGTCAAAACCCTGCCTGCGCAGTTGCCTGCCAATGCCTGCGTAAATCAGTCGCGCCGCCCAGATACCGGTACGTGCCTGCAAAGGCAGCACATCAATCCCCGCTTCGGACCGCAGATAAAGCCTGTCGGCCTCGGCTAGAAGACGTTTGACCATACGCCGCACGTCATTTGTAGGCAGGGTTTCGCGGGTAAAGTTCACAGGATCAATGCCCGCCTTGGCCAGCCAGTCAAGCGGCAGATAAATCCGCCCCATCCGCGCGTCTTCGCCGACATCGCGGGCAATATTCGTCAGCTGCATCGCAACGCCCAGATCACAGGCCCGCGCCAGCGCATCGGGATCGCGCACGCGCATCAGCACGCACATCATGGCACCCACGGCGCTGGCCACGCGGGCCGAATAATCGCGCACACCGCTTAGGGTGTCATAGCGCCGTTCGGCTGCGTCCCATGCGAGACCCTCCAACAGGGCCTCGGGCAGAGCACGCGGCATCTCGAAATCTTCGATAATCGCGGCAAAGGCGCGGTCCTCGGGCGCATTGTGGGGTTTGCCGGCATAGGCCGCATCCAGACGGTCCTGAAGGCGGAACACGGCACCCGCCTGATAGTCGCCCTCGTCCACCTCATCATCGGCCAGACGGCAAAAGGCATAAAGTGCCAGCGCAGGGTCACGCACCTTTGCCGGTAAAAGCTTGCTCGCGGCATGAAACGACAGTGATCCGTGCCGGATTGCCTCGCGGCAATGTTCAAGATCATCTGGGCGGATCATTCGGCAGCAACCTTGAGTTCGGGCACAACCGGCGCATCAGGCACCAGTTTCGCCAGCACCTCGGCGCTGGAAATCACGCCGGGCACACCAGCACCCGGATGGGTCCCTGCACCGACAAGGAACAGGCCCTTGGCCTCTTCGCTGATGTTATGGGGGCGGAACCACGCGGACTGTAAAATGCGCGGCTCAATGGAAAAACCCGACCCGTTGGGCGACAGATAGCGGTCGCGGAAATCCTCGGGCGTGAGCACCATTTCGGTGGTGATGTGATCTGCAAATCCGGGGATTGCTTTTTCCACCTCGGCCATGACCTTTGCTTTGTAAATCTCGGCCTCTTTGGCCCAATCAACAGGATCATCAAAGCCCAGATGCGGCACGGGCGAGAGGACATAAAACGTGTCATCCCCCACAGGGGCGACGCTGGGGTCGGTCTTGGACGGGCGGTGGATATACAGGCTCATATCGTCGGCGAGTTTGCCCTTGATAAAGATATCCTTCAGCAGCCCCTCATAACGCGGAGCGTTAGTGATGGTGTGATGGCCCACATCGGGCCACATCTTTGCCGTGCCTTTGGTGCCGAAATACCAAACAAAAAGCCCCATAGACCAGCGCCGCGATTTCAGTTTCTGATCAGTCCAGCGTTTGCGCGGCGCGTTGCGCATCAGGCGCTGATAGGTGTGGCCTGCATCGGCGTTGCTGATTACCAGATCGGCTGCGATTTCCTGACCGTCTGACAAACGCACACCTTTGGCGGCACCGTCTTTGATCAGGATTTCATCCACTTCGGCCCCTTGGCGGACTTGCCCGCCTTGCGACCGGATCACGCCGACCATGGCCTGCGCAATCGCCTGCACGCCGCCCATGGCGTAATGCACGCCGAATTCCTTTTCGAGATAGGCCACCAGCGCATACATCGACGTCACATGACGCGGATCACCCCCGATAAACAGCGGATGAAACGACAAGGCCATGCGTAAACGCGGGTCTTTCACGCGCGCTTTGGCCAGTCCAAGGATCGACCGGTCTGCGCGCAGTACCGCAAAGAGCGGCAACACTTTGATGGTTTCCCAAAGCCTGTGCATCGGCTTGGCGACCATCCCCTCAAAGCCCACTTTGTAGCAAGCCTCGCTATCCTTCAAGAACCGCTTGTAGCCTTTTACGTCACGTGGGCTGAGCCGTGCGACCTCGGCCAGCATCGCGTCAGTGTCCTGACGGGCAGTAAAGGTCGAACCATCCTGCCAGCGCACCTCGTAAAACGGGTCCATCGGTCGCAGGTCCACATCCTTGTGAAAATCACGCCCACAGGCGGCCCAAAGCGCCTCATACACCTGCGGTACGGTAATAATCGTCGGTCCAAGGTCGAATCGGTGCCCGTCTTGCGTAACAGACGACCCCCGCCCGCCGGGCTTATCCAGCCGGTCCAGCACGGTCACTGCATAACCTTTGGCCCCAAGGCGCATAGCCGCTGCAAGGCCACCAAGGCCCGCGCCGATCACAATTGCTGCGTTTGAATCGCTCTGTTGGTCTATCATCATGGCTCAACTCTAGTAGTGTAAACGCAAGTTGACAATTATTATGTCAACATCTTCCCAAAACGGACCACATATGTCAGGATTAGTTGACACGATCAGAGGTCTTCACCGTGACGCAAACCGTTAGCCTGTCCTTCTTCCGCTTCAGTGGGCCCGTTGCCCGCGCTTGGGCGTTGACAATGATGGGCGGTGCAAGACTTCCTCTGGCACGCACACCTGACATCGGTTTCTGGAAGCTTTGCGGATCAGGCACCGGCGAGGGGTTTACCCCCGTCCCCAATACCGCTGTTTATGCAATACTCGCCACTTGGCCCGATGCGGAAACTGCGCGGGCACGCACGCAGTCAGGGATTTTCGCGACTTACCAGAAACGTGCCGCCGAGGATTGGACCGTCTTCCTGCAAACGCAGACATCGCGCGGCGCATGGGCGGGGCAATCACCTTTTGAACCGACGATGGCACAAACCACTGGCCCGCTTGCCGCACTCACGCGCGCAACCATCAAACCCAGTATCCTGACCAGATTTTGGGGCCGCGTGCCGAATATTTCGGAAATGATCGGCAAAGACCCCAACGTCGCCTTCAAGATCGGCATCGGCGAAGTGCCGATGCTGCACCAGGTCACCTTTTCGATCTGGCCTTCGGAAAAAGCGATGGCCGGCTTTGCCCGTACTGGCCCGCACGCCGACGCCATCCGCGCCGTGCGCGAAGAAGGCTGGTTTCGCGAAGAACTCTACGCCCGTTTTGCCGTCCATTCGGATCGCGGCACATGGAACGGTACCTCTCCTTTAGCCAAACTCGAGGCCGCATAATGCAACCATTCCCCTTTTCCGCCATCGTCGGCCAGGACGAGATGAAACAGGCGATGATCCTGACCGCGATTGATGCAAGCATTGGCGGGGTGCTGGTCTTTGGTGATCGTGGCACAGGTAAATCTACCGCCGTGCGTGCCTTGGCCGCCCTGCTGCCGCCGATCAAGGCGATCAAGGGCTGTCCGATCAATGCAGCCACGGCCAAGGACGTGCCCGACTGGGCCGGCCTGAAAACAAAGCGCGCCCATGAAATGCCAACGCCGGTGGTGGACCTGCCGCTTGGCGCGACAGAAGACCGCGTGACCGGTGCGCTTGATATCGAAAAGGCCCTGACCAAAGGCGAAAAAGCCTTTCAACCCGGCCTGCTGGCCCGCGCCAACCGAGGCTATCTCTATATTGATGAGGTGAACCTGCTTGAGGATCATATCGTCGATCTACTGCTCGACGTCGCTCAATCAGGTGAAAACGTTGTCGAACGCGAGGGCCTGTCAATCCGCCACCCTGCCCGCTTTGTGCTGGTCGGGTCCGGCAACCCCGAAGAGGGCGAATTGCGTCCACAGCTTTTGGACCGGTTCGGATTGTCGGTCGAGGTCGCATCACCCAAAGATGTTGCCACCCGCGTTGATGTCATCAAGCGGCGCGATGCATTCGAGAACGACAATGCCGCATTCATGCTGCGCTGGCAGGCCGAAGACGCGGCGATCCGCGAACGTATCCTGACCGCGCGCAAAGCGCTGGCGAAGCTCAAAACGCCAGAGAAAACGCTGGTCGACGTGGCCGAACTTTGCCTCGCGCTGGGCTCTGACGGTCTGCGCGGCGAGTTGACCCTGCTCAAGGCCGCCCGCGCTTATGCGGCGTGGCGCGATGACACCGCATTGACCCGCGCGCATGTGAAGGCTGTCGCGCCCATGGCCCTGCGCCACCGCCTGCGCCGCGACCCACTGGACGAAGCAGGCAGCGGCACACGCGTCGCCCGCACCGTGGAAGAAGTCCTTGGCTAAGGAAAGCTGGCATCACGCAACGCGCGCGTTGCAACTGCTCGCGCTTGATCCAGGCCTTGGAGGGATCTGTATCCGTGCGCGCTCTGGCCCCGTTCGTGCGCGCCTGATGGAAATGATTTCCCCTGACGCCCGCCGCCTGCATCCCGCCATATCTGATGAGGCGCTCTTTGGCGGGTTGGACCTGTCTGCGACTTTGGCCAGTGGCCAGATGATCCGCGAAAAAGGGCTGCTTGAAACGCCGTGCATCTTGGTGCTTGCAATGGCTGAACGCGCCACAACAGGGCTGGCGGCGCGGCTCGCAGTGGCGCTGGATCGCAACACCGATCACACCCTTATTGCACTGGATGAAGGCGCAGAACCTGACGAATGCCTGAACCCCAAACTGGCCGAGCGGCTGGCTTTTCATGTCGATCTGTCCGATTGCGCCCTGCAAGATATCATCGCCGCATCGCCCGCGACGCCAATCGCGTTGCGTGACGTCAGCATGCCCACCGACTTGCGCGAGCAAGTCACGCGCATCGCCTGCGACCTTGGGATCGACAGCATGCGTGCGCCACTTTTCGCCCTGCGCGCCACCCGTGCCAATGCCGCCCTGATGGGGCGGGCACAGATCACGTCCGAGGATGTTGAAATCGCTTGCGCGTTAACCTTGGCCCATCGTGCCACACGCGTGCCGGAACCTGAAACGCAAGAGGAAGAGCCACCTGCACCGCCGCCCGACCAGAACAACGAAAACCAAGGCCCCGAAGACAGCCTTGATCTGCCGGATGAGCTTTTGCTTGAGGCCGTCCGTGCCATGCTGCCCGATAACCTGCTGGAACAGCTCGCCGCGCAAAAGGCACGCGCAGGGCGGGGCAATGGCACTGGTGCTGCACGCAAAGGCAACCGGCGCGGACGCCCCTTGCCGTCGCGGGCAGGGCATATCAGTGACGGCGCACGGATTGATATTATCGGCACGTTGCGCGCCGCTGCCCCTTGGCAAACGATCCGCCGGAACGCGACGGGCCGCGACGGTCTGCACATCCGCCCCGCCGATATCCGGATCAAACGATTCGAGGAAAAATCAGACCGCCTGTTGATCTTTACGGTTGATGCCTCTGGGTCCTCCGCGCTTACCCGTCTGGCCGAGGCGAAGGGTGCCGTCGAACTGCTGCTGGCCCAAGCCTATGCGCGGCGCGATCACGTCGCACTTGTCGCCTTTCGCGGCACCGAAGCCGAGCTTTTGCTGCCACCCACCCGTTCACTGGTGCAAACCAAACGGCGCCTGGCGGCCTTGCCTGGCGGTGGCGGCACGCCGCTTGCCGCAGGTATGGTCACCGCTTTTGAACAAGCCGTCCAAGCCACCCGCCGCGGCATGACGCCTACAATTGCGATCCTGACCGACGGGCGCGCAAATATCGCGCTTGATGGGCGCGCTGACCGCAAACAGGCAGCAATTGATGCCCAGCAAATCGCCCGCGTTTTGCGCGCAAATGGCGTTGATGCGATTGTGATCGACACCGGCAACAGGCCCGAACCTGCGTTGCGCAATCTTGCCCAAACCCTGAATGCGGCCTATCTGCCGTTGCCGCGTGCAGATGCCCAGCGCCTGTCGAAATCCGTCGCCACTGTGTTGGGCGATTGATGCGCTGGCCCGAGGACGCCCAAGGCTGGCCTCTGACAGCATATTCACGGCAGGTTCTGCACCGTCCGCACCGTTGGCATATTCAGGAACATGGGGTCGGGCCAACGATTTTACTGATCCATGGCGCAGGGGGGGCGACGCAGAGTTTCCGTGGCCTGTTTCCCATCCTTGCGCGCACACACCATGTCGTGGCGGTTGATTTGCCCGGTCAGGGGTTCACGCAGATGGGCGCGCAACAGCGCTGCGGGCTAGATCAGATGGCCACAGACCTGCTGGCACTGGTACGCAATCAGGGCTGGGCGCCTGATATCGTTGTTGGCCATTCCGCTGGTGCGGCCATTGCGCTGCGTATGTGGGAACTGGGATTGCAGCCCGCCACTGGGATTGTGGGGATCAATGCCGCACTTGGAAACTTCAAAGGGGTTGCTGGCTGGCTTTTTCCCGTAATGGCCAAGGCCTTGGCTGTTTCGCCTTTTGCGGCAAGCCTCTTTAGCAAAACGACGACCCGAAGGAGTGTCCATCAACTGATCGCAGGCACCGGCTCGGCGCTCGATGAGAGGGGTGTTGATCTTTATTATCGGCTGGCCACGGACAAGGGCCACGTCGATGCAACGCTTTCGATGATGGCGCAATGGTCCTTGGATGGGCTGATGGCAAGGCTCGGCAAGATTGACGTGCCGGTCCATCTTATCGCTGGGCTTGCCGATAAGGCCGTACCGCCCGATGTCAGCCGTGACGCGGTAAAGCGGCTTCCGCAGGGCAGGCTGACCGAAGTTCCCGGACTTGGGCACCTCGCACATGAGGAAGACCCCGCAACAATCGCGAATTTGATTACCGACATGTAAAAGGCTGCCGGGTTTCCCCGACAGCCTTTTTTCATTCAGAAGAACGGTTGCCCGTTGTGACTCTTATTCTTCAGCCGCAAATGTCGCGAGGTAAGCGTAAAGGTCATATGCCTGACCTTCGTCGCGCACCTGATAGGCCATCTTGCCGCGTGCACGACGGTTGTCGAGTGTTTCACGCAGCCAGCCTGTCGGGTCCTGAACGTAGCCGACGAATGCTTCTTCTGTCCAAAGCGATCCAGCTTCGCCCAGTTCGATCAGCCCATCACTGTAGCGGAAGTCTTCATCTGCTCCGATTGCGCGACCAGCAATACCATAAAGGTTTGGGCCTGTACGCGCGTTGCGCCCTGCAAGAACCTCGCCGGATGCGTCTGCAACTACGTGGCAGGCAACGCACTGACGGTTAAATTGCTCTTCGCCAGCTGCAACGTCACCGATCGTCGCGGCGTGGCCGTCAGCAAAGGCGGGTGCGGAAAGAACAGCAAATGCTGCTGCGATAGTAAAACGTTTCATGATCGTATTCCTCTTCGATCTAGTTCTGTGACCGTTCGCCCCAGTCGGCGCTTAATGTAACGCGGGAAACCAAAGGGTCCACCCCTGCATGCAAAAGAATCCGTGATACGCGTTATGCCACCGCATGCGCGAGCGCGCATTGGCGCCACAATACCCGTAAAGCATTGATAAGGTGATCAATATCTGCATCCGTATGCAGCGGTGATGGCGTGAACCGGAGCCGCTCAGTCCCTTTGGGAACTGTCGGATAGTTGATCGGCTGCACATAAACATCCCATTCGCGCATCAGATAATCGGCCAACATGCGCGTCTTGACAGGATCACCGATCATCACCGGCACGATATGGCTGTCGTTTGGCATATGCGGGATCCCCTCACGATCAAGCGCCGCACGCAGACGCGCCACTTGGCGGCGTTGTTGGGCGCGTTCAATCTCGGATTCCTTGAGATACGCGATCGAAGTACGCGCAGCAGCAGCCACCGCAGGCGGCAGCGCTGTGGTAAAGATGAACCCCGACGCAAAGCTACGGATAAAATCGCACAGTGCCGCAGAGCCGGTGATGTAGCCACCGACAACACCGTAGGCTTTGCCCAATGTCCCTTCGATCAGGGTGATCCGGTCGGCAAGCCCTTCGCGTTCGCTGACACCGCCACCGCGCGGACCGTACATGCCAACGGCATGGACCTCATCCAGATAGGTCATCGCGCCGTATTTTTCGGCGACTTCGACGATCTCCTTGATCGGGGCGATATCGCCATCCATGGAATAGACGCTTTCAAAGGCAACAATCTTGGGCACATCGGCTGGCAGACAGCGCAGCTTCATTTCCAGATCATGCACGTCGTTGTGTTTCCAGATCACCTTATTGGCGCGGGAATGGCGGATACCTTCGATCATCGACGCATGGTTGCCCGCATCCGACAGGATCACGCAGTCCTGCAAGCGGCTGCCCAACGTACTCAGCGCGGCCCAGTTCGACACGTAGCCAGAGGTGAAAAGCAGTGCCGCCTCTTTGCCATGCAGATCGGCCAGCTCACGTTCCAGCAAAAGGTGGTCATGGTTCGTGCCCGAGATATTGCGCGTCCCGCCTGCACCGGTGCCGGTACGCTCAACCGCTTCACACATCGCGCTGATGACCTTGGGGTGTTGACCCATGCCCAGATAGTCGTTGGAACACCAGACGGTCACATCACGCACGCCGTCTTCATCGTGGTTGGCCGCACGCGGAAATTTTCCGCATTGGCGTTCAAGTTCGGCAAAGTACCGATAGTTGCCGTCCTGTTTGAGTTGGGACAGCTGTGCATTGAAAAGTGCGTCAAAATCCATCGGTCTTATCTTTCTTCTTTGGACATCGTTTTTTGCGCCGGAAGCATCCAGCGCCAGAGTTTTGCATCAGGCAGTGGAATCACCATCAGCCAGTGTTCAAGCAGAGCGAGGCCTGCCATTGCAGTAAGCAGGGCATAACCTGCGACAGTCACCTCTGATCCGGCGGACCAGAGCCGCTCGGCACAGATGGCCAGCAGCGCGGTCAGAATGGTGATCGCGGCTGGGAACGCGAGTGTCACCGGACCGCGCCGGAAATAGGATTTCAGATGGTTCAGCCTAAGCGGCACGAATTCCGTGTTGATCCGCGGCACACCGTAATAAAGGTTCAGCTTTGCCAGAATACGCGCAATGAACAGCACCAGATAGATTGCGAGTGCGATCCGGTTCGGGGCACCTTCTGATGCGATCACCAGACCCCAAAGGCCAAGTGTCAGCGCCAGTTCGTGGTAAGCCACAGTTGAGAATGCACGAAAGAACCTATCCCGCCCGGCAAGACCGGGGGGGCAATCATCGCGCATGGGACCAGTGATCACACCCGCAAGAAACGCAAGTTCGATCCAGCCCCAGATTGCCAAGGCCCCTGCAAAGCCGATGTAGACTCCAACGACGCTGGCATCATGCAAAGACACCGCCACGGCCCAGATACCGACCGCCAGCAACGGCAAGCCCATAAAAGTGGTCATGCCATGGCGATCCAAACGGTCCGCCCGCCGCACCGCCACCAAAATCGCACCGGTGGCGAACCACCAGGCGAAAATAGCGATCAGCGATGCGATCCAGGGCGATGTCATCAGTATGCCGGCTCCAGTCGTGGGCTGTCAGGGACAGCGTTCTTGTGAACCGGAATTGTCAGCAGGCTGACGAAGGCGTAACCGGCCTTGGCCGATCCGGCCATCCGCTTGACCCAGCCGCCGATCCCGCCTTGCTTGCGGCCTGCAGCGATCTGCACATTGGCATCCTGCATCCGGTTCAGGGTGGGTTCCCAACGGGGGTGGTCGATGTCCAAGGTCATCGGGAAGACCTGTGTCGAGATTTCAGAGGTCTTGCGGAACACCTCTTGGCCGTACCATTTGGGATCAACGCCCAGCGCCTTGTGGAATTCAGGGCGCTGGTGGTCGCGGACCCACATCGTCGAGAAGACAGCCGTCAGGAAGAATTTGATCCACATGCGGTTCGCCCAGCTTTGCGTCAGCTTGGGGTCGGTTTTCAGCAGCAGGGCAAAGGCCTCACCATGGGAGAACTCGTCGTTGCACCATTCACGGAACCATTTGAAAATGGGGTGGAAGCGGTGCTCGGGGTGCGCCTCAAGGTGACGGAAGATCGTGATGTAGCGCGCATAACCGATCTTTTCGGAAAGATAAGTCGCATAGTAGATGAACTTGGGGCGGAAGTACGTGTACTTCTTGGCCTGCGTCAGGAACCCGAGGTTCACGGCAATCCCTGCTTCGCGCAACGCATCATTGATGAAACCGGCATGGCGGGCCTCATCGCGGGCCATGAGTTGGAACAACTCGGTGATATCGGGGTTCGAACCACGGCGCTTCATTTCTTTATACAGGACACAGCCCGAGAATTCGGCCGTGCAGGACGAGATCAGGAAGTCGATGAACTCGGCCTTCAGTTTCGGCTCCATGCCGTCCCAATCCACATGGTCCCAGTCTTCGTTCTTCTTGAAGTGGCCCTTGTTGGGGTCAGCCTTCATCTGGCCAATCAACACGTCCCAATCTTCGCGGACCGAGGACACATCAATCGCATCCATCTCGTCAAAATCGGTGGTGTAGAAACGCGGCGTCAGCAGCGTGTTGGACATCGCCACCTTTGTCGCTTCTTCATTGGTCAGCGGCGGCAAGGCCTCTTGTGCGGCAATCGCCTCTTCGGCGGTGGCGGCTGTGGATGAGTGCATGTTCATGACATCACCTCTTCGCTAAAGGAAAATTCGCAAAGCTCCATGAACTCGAAATCGCCGGTGGCGCGGGTCCAAAGCTGTTCGAGTTTGCTGGCGCGGGTAATGACCGCAGTGCGCTTTTCCTCGATCATCTCGCCAAAGGCGGCCATAATCTCTGGTCCCTGCACCTGCACCGTGTCACCCGGATAGATGACGGCGCCATTATCCAGACGCACATGCGCCGACAGTTCCTCGAACCGGTGCGAGATCGTGACCGTGCAGGGCGCAGTCTCTTTCTCTCTTGTAAATAGTCCCATGTGAGTTCCCTTTCACATTCAACGCAGGGGGCTAACCTGCGTTTGGTTTCAGTCCAGCAGTCTTGCGAAGGCTGCTACGTTATCTTTACCATAACCAATCAACTCGACCCGCAGGTCGGTGGTATCATCAATGATGGCGATATTGCCGTTTTCGCGGCGCACGACGGTGATTGGCGCAGTTTGCGAGGCGTTATTCACATAGCGCGACCGTTCCACGACGCGGCCAATCACACCCAGAAAACCGCCTTTGTGATCAGAAGAAGAGGCGAGCAATTCACCCTCTGGCGTTCTGACTTCGTAAACCCCGCTACGGTTGCCCTCCATCACAATCTCAAGCGACTGGACGACGGGTGCCTCTATCAGCACACCACGGTTCGGCACGTCAAACCATTGCGCATAGGCCACCAAGGCAAGGGCTGCCGCCATCAGACCAAACATGGCCTGCACCAGAAAACGTGGAACCATATCACGGTCGCGGTGGCGCATTTGTTGTTCAAGTTGTGACATATGACTTACTCCGCTGCGACGGCGCTGCCGTCTTGTTTTGACACGCGTTCGATGCGTGGCTCGGAAATCCGGGTCTCGGCCGCTTCGGCAAAGATCCGGGCGACATTCTGCGCGTCAGGGATGCAGCGCAGCGCAGGTTGCGTGCGCGCCATCCGCCAAGGGCGGACGTGCGGCCATGACATCAGATAGGAAATGCGGGTCTCGCCAATCAACTCAAACGCCAATGTGCCGTGGCCCGATGGTTTCAGGTCCAGCTTGGCGGTCCCGATCCATGTGTAGGGCAGGTTCAGCGTCATCGTCAGAGCCGCGCCAATCCGCATCGCTACGCGCTTGTTCGTCAGCGTGTAAACTGTGGAACGCGCCTGCACATAGGCAATCCCGTAAAGGATACCGCAGGCGATCAAACCCGAAATTACAAAGGGTACACCGTGCATAAGTGCAATTCCGAACGGCACGTCCGCTGCTGAAACACCCACCCGCCAAAAGGCAAGCAATGCAAAATAGGCTGCAACCCAGCGCACACCCAGCGCTTCGCGCGCCAAGAGCCGCGGATCAGGGGCACCCTGCCACAAGATATGTTCCCCTTCGGGCAGCTGCTCTGGCAGGCCCCTGATGGGTTCAAAGTTAAAGTCGTCGTGGCTCATGGTAGGTTCCCTTTCGTAGCCAGGGCGGCCCCGGTGGCGAACCGGGAACGCAACGTGTTTTCATCAGACCGGATCAGGAGGCGTACATCGTGCCGCCGGCGTAATACGCCATGATCTTGTCTTCCTCGAGCAGGGTGACCTGCTCCATGCTTTTGGTCGCTGGCACATTGTCCCAGTTGCTTGCGTAAAGGGATTTGACCGTCACACGGTCAGTTCCAATCTTGGCAAGGTTCATGGGGATCAGGCGTGTTTTGCCTGTGCCTTCGGGGTTCAGATCAACCGTCAGAAAGCGGACCAACTGCTCGGGCACGTCGACCCACATGTCGGTGACACGCCCGACAACTTCACCATCTCCACCGACAACAACCTTGCCACGCGGATCACGACCGGCAGAGACCTTGAAGTCCGGCAGCATCGACATCGGCTTGATCTTGATGTGGCCATGCGCGTCCAGTTCCGGCGCATCGCGGCGCGGCGCCCAGGCAGCAGGACCAACACCATCAACCATCGGATCACCGGTTGGAATCCACGGCGAACCTGTCGAAGCAGACGACTGCACCAGGGCAAGATCAGTCCGCATTTTGCTGTCTTCGAATGCGCGCGAAGGCACTGTCAGTTCACCGCGGCCATCGCGCAGTTTGAAGGTCTTTTCCTTTGGCAAAGGAAACAGGCTCTCGTTGGCAGGCACGCCATCGGCGTCGTCGCGCAAAGGATAGCCTTCACGCATGTTTTCAGTTTGCAGGTAATAGACAAGCCCCGCAAAGAAGATCCAGAAGAGCCATATTGCTGCGCTCGCCAGATCGAAGTTTCCAAAAAATTCTACACCAACCATTGGTTTTTCCTTTCGGTGGTTAGGTCGGGAAATCTGCCAATCCCAGCTTGGCAGACCCCCCGGTGGTTATGGGCCGCAACCGCACAAGCGGCCCCAGCACAATCAGGGTTAGGAATAAGAGGCCAATTTCGGTGTGATAAACGACCGAATAGCCGGTGGCAGGCGTGGCGAGCGCCTCTCCCAAGGTGCCGTTCCCAGCGGCATGGTTCACAAGGTCACGCATAGTGCCCCCGATAAAGATGGACAGCCCCGCGCCGGTGGCTTGTGCAGCCCCCCATGCGCCAAGGGCCAAACCACGACCGGCTTTGCCGATCGCGGGCATTGTCATGGCAGCGGTCAGGGTCGAGACGCCGAAAAGGCCGCCTCCGAACCCGATCAGGGCCGCGCCGAGATAAAACAGGACAGGCGACCCGATAGGGGCCGAAAAGATAACAGCGCAAAACGCCACAATACCCGCAAGGATACCACGCGCGCACATCCGGTAAGGGTCAACACCCTTTGCCAGCCAGCGCGCAGCAAACCCGAAACCGACCAGCGCGCCCAGCGCCCACACGGCTGTCAGCAAGGTTGTGGCGGACACGGACAGCCCGAGGATCTCACCGCCATAAGGCTCAAGCAGCACGTCCTGCATGTTAAAGGCCATCGTCCCAATAAAGACGACTGCAAGCAGACGGCCCGCATCACCACCGGCGGCCAGATCATTCCACGCATCGCGGAATGTCGGGCTTGCCTCTTCGCGCTGTGCTCTGGTCATCGGCTTGACCTTTTCCTGCCTCCACAGGGCAATCAGGTTCAACAGCAGGGTCAGAACCGCTGTGCCCTGCACCACCTGCACCAAGCGCAGCGCGGAATAATCGCGCAATAGCGCACCAATCAGAATGGCAGAAAACGCCATGCCCAGCAGGTTCATCACATAAAGCAGCGCAACGACCTTGGGCCGCGTTTCTTCCGTCGCGCGGTCAGCGGCCAGCGCCAGACCGGCGGTCTGCGTCATATGCATCCCGATGCCGGTCAACAAGAACGCCAGACCTGCACCCACATAGCCCGCAATCGGGAAATCAAGCGTGCGGTCGCCGGACAGCACAAGCAAGGCCATCGGCATGATCGCAAGACCACCGAACTGCCACATCGTGCCGAACCACAGATAGGGAATACGCTTCCACCCGATGGCGGATTTATAGTTATCCGATTTATGCCCAACGAGCGCACGGAACGGCGCCACCAGCACAGGGATCGCGATCATTGCGGCCACCAGCGTTGCGCCAATCCCCAGTTCCACAATCATCACACGGTTCAACGTGCCCAAAAGCATCACCGCCGCCATACCGACCGACACCTGGAACAAAGACAGGCGCAGCAACTGGCCCAGCGGCAGATCATCGCTCACCGCATCGCTGAACGGCAAAAGATCAACCGAGATCTTCTTGAGGGATGATGCCTTGAAGATCATGACTTTGGACCCTCGAATGACAATGCCATTGAAATATAGAAGCCTGATTTGACCCGCTCGATCTCTTTCAGGCGCCCCTTTACGCCGGATGTGCGCAAGGCATCTGCAACGCCGATCACGGTTTGCGGCACCATCACAGGGCTGCGGTCCGCGCGCGGGAACATCTTGCCGACACGCCACATGGCCATCAGGGCCGGGGTGCGCGGGGCGATGGTAAAGACAAACCTGCCCTCCAGACGCGGGCTGGCCTTGGCAAGCAGTCCGGCGATGTCCGGCGCGCTGTAGTAGATCATCGAATCCATCGCGAGGATGTAGTCAAACACGCCCGTCGTGCTGTCGAGCATGTCGCCAGCAACCCAGGTAATATTGCCACCCAGACTGGCCGGCATCCGCTGTTCCGCGATCCCCACCAAAGCAGGCGAGATATCAACGGCCACAACATCTGCGCCCCGCTGGGCCAGCTCGACCGCCATCGTACCCGTGCCACACCCTGCATCCAGAACCCGCGCACCGCGCAGGTCTTCAGGCAGTTGCGCCAGCATCAGGGCACGCATCTGGTCACGCCCCGCACGCACGGTCGCACGCACACCGGATACGGGCGCATCTGATGTCAGCTGCTCCCAGACCTTGGTGGCCGTGCGGTCGAAATAGTGTTCGACCCTGTCACGTGTGGTGGCGTAATTGGCCATTAGTCAAAACCCAACAATTCAAAGATTTCACGATCAGGCAGGCATTCAGGTGCCATCGGCAACGTCCCGTTCCACAGCGTTTCGGCAAGCCGCATATATTCCTTGCGCACCTGCACGACGTCTTCGTCGTCGGGCATCTCGAACAGGGTCTTCTTCTTCAGACGGCTGCGACGGATCGCATCAAGATCGGGCATATGCGCAAGGCGGTTAAACCCAACGGTCTTGCAATAGCGGTCCACCTCATCGGTGTCCTTGCTGCGGTTTGCGACGCAACCCGCCAGACGGACCTTGTAGTTGGATGATTTCGCCTGCACCGCCGCGATAATCCGGTTCATTGCATAGATGCTGTCAAAGTCGTTCGCGGTCACGATCAAGGCACGATCGGCGTGTTGCAGCGGGGCGGCAAAGCCACCACACACCACGTCGCCCAACACGTCAAAAATCACGACATCGGTATCTTCCAGCAGGTGGTGTTGCTTCAGCAATTTCACGGTCTGGCCAACAACATAACCACCACAGCCTGTCCCTGCAGGGGGGCCACCGGCCTCGACGCATTTGACGCCGTTGAAACCCTCAAAGATGAAATCCTCGGGGCGCAGTTCCTCAGAATGGAAATCGACGTCCTTGAGGATGTCAATCACCGTCGGGACAAGCGTCCCTGTCAGCGTGAACGTACTGTCATGCTTGGGATCACAGCCAATCTGCAACACGCGCTTGCCATGCATGGAAAACGCCGCCGACAGGTTGGAAGAGGTGGTCGATTTACCGATCCCGCCCTTGCCGTAGACCGCAAACACTTTTGCGCCTTCGATCTTGGCATCTTCAGGCTGATGCACTTGAACGGACCCTTCGCCATCTTGGCCGCGCAGGTTTGGTACTTCATCTCTCGGGCTCATATCAGAGTCCTTTCCATTTTATTCATTGTGAAAGCGGTCATTCTGCTGCGACCCCTTCCATGCGATCTTCAAGGGCGTCCGCTGCATCCTGCAGGGCGGCCAATGTGTCTTCGTCGGGTGACCAATAGGCGCGGTCGGATGCCTCAAGCAGGCGGTTTGCCATCCGCATCGAGGCTTGCGGGTTCAGCGCCGCCAAACGGTTGCGCATGGCTTCGTCCAGAACGAACGTCTCGGAAAGGCGCTGGTACACCCAAGGCTCAACCTCGCCTGTGGTCGCGGACCAGCCCATCGTGTTGGTCACATGCGCCTCGATCTGGCGAACACCCTCATGGCCGTGGTTCAGCAGGGCCTCATAGAATTTGGGGTTCAAGCTGCGGCTGCGTGTTTCAAGGGCTACCTGATCCTGCAAGGTCCGTACCTTGGCGGCACCTTTGGTCTGATCGCCGATATAGACAGGGGCGCTTTGCCCACCTTTGGCGCGTTTCACGGCACGGGAAATGCCGCCCAGCGTGTCGAAATAATGGTCAACGGTGGTGACACCCAGTTCGACCGATTCAAGGTTCTGATAGGCCAGATCCACGTCTTTCAGCGCTTTTTGCAGCAAAGCGGGGTTCTGGGCGGCCTTGCCGTTCACGCCATAGGCAAAGGATTTGCGCGCCTCATAAGCATCGGCCAATTCATCCTCATCCCCAAAGGCAGAGCTGTCCACCAACTGGTTCACGTTGGACCCATAGGCGCCTTCTGCATTGCTGAAGACACGCAAAGCCGCGGTTTCAAGATCGGATCCCATCTCTTCGGCATAAGCGAGCGCATGGGCGCGAATGAAATTCTGTGCCAGCGGTTCATCGGCTTGGGCGCATTTCAGTGCCGCTTCGGCCAGCATCTTGGTCTGCAAAGGTAGCAGATCGCGGAAGATGCCCGAGAGCGTCATCACCACGTCAATGCGCGGACGTCCCAAGGTGGCGAGCGGGATCAGATCGGCGCCGGCAAGACGGCCAAAATTGTCAAACCGTGGCACAGCACCCATCAGCGACAACGCCTGCGCAATCGGTCCGCCATCGGATTTGATGTTATCCGAGCCCCAAAGCACCAAAGCAACGGTTCCGGGCACGCTGGCATGGGTTGCGAGAAGTAAATCGGCCTGCTTGGCACCCTCGGCCATCGCGAATGCGGTGGGCATGCGGAACGGATCGAATGCATGGATATTCCGGCCGGTGGGCACAATCTGGGGCGAACGGATCAGATCACCACCGGGCACAGGCGCAATAAAATGGCCCGAGAGTGCGCGCATCAGCGCAGGCAGTTCGTGATCTTCTTTCAGCAGTTCCGCCGCACGATCTGCCGCCTCACCCGCGGGCATCATCGCGACCATTTCGGCGCGCGCGGCATCGGACAACGGCTTGCCCACAACATGCAGGCCTTCGGTAATCAGCGACCCTTCGGTTTCCAAGAGCTTGAGCCACAGACCATCAATATCGCCTGCCTTCATATCAACGGCATGGGCCTGATCACGGATCAGTTGTTCCAGATCGGCGCGCTGGTGGTCCTCGGCTGGCATTTCACGCCAACGGGTCAGGCTGTCCTTGAGATCAGCCAGGCCTTTGTACAAACCCGCCGTGGTCAAAGGTGGTGTCAAATGCGTGACAATAATCGCATTGGACCGGCGCTTGGCCAGTGTCGCCTCTGACGGGTTATTGGCGGCATAAAGGTAGATATTCGGCATCTCGCCGATCAAACGGTCCGGCCAGTCATCAGCCCCCAGACCCGCCTGCTTGCCCGGCATGAATTCAAGCGCGCCATGCATCCCGAAATGCAGCAAGGCATCGGCTTTGAACGTATTGCGCAGCCACAGATAGAAGGTGACAAAAGCGTGCGTCGGGGCAAAGCCACGCTCAAAGAGCAGGCGCATGGGATCGCCCTCATACCCGAAGGCAGGCTGCACGCCGACAAAAACATTCCCGAAATGATGGCCCAGCACATAAACGCCGCGTCCGTCGGACTGGATTTTCCCCGGTGCCGGACCCCAGACCGTCTCAACCTCGGCCAGATGCGGGCTGGTGCGCACGATTGTGTCGGCATCAATATGGGCGGCAACATTGGCCTGCTGGCCGTATTGGGCGCTATTGCCCTGCAAAATCATGGCGCGCAGATCGTCAACCGTGGCGGGCACATCAACGCGATAGCCGTCAGTTTTCATCTTGTTCAGCGTGTTGAACAGGCTTTCAAACACGCCCAGATAGGCCGCCGTGCCAACGGCACCGGCATTCGGCGGGAAACCAAAAATAACAATGCCAACTTTCTTGTCGGCATTTTCCTTGCGCCGCAGGACCGCCAGGCGCCGCGTCTTTTCAACAAGGCTTGCAATCCGCTCGTGGCAGGGCGCCATTGCCTTGCAATCTGATTGCACGGCACAGTTGACCGAACATCCGTTACAGCCACCGACACCATGACGACCGGCAAAAACAGTCGGGTTTGTCGCGCCGTCAATCTCGGGCAGGGCGACCAGCATTGTCGTTTCAATCGGGCCAAGACCCTGACCGCTTTGCGCCCACTGCCCAAGCGTCTGGAATTCCAGCGGTTGGGCGGCAATATAGGGCACGTTCAACGCACCCAGCACAGCAACGGCTGTGTCACTGTCGTTATAGGCAGGCCCACCAATCAGCGAGAAACCGGTGAGTGACACCAGCGCGTCAATGTTGCCCTGAAAATAGTTTTCAATCGCCGGACGCCCGTCAAGACCACCTGCGAAGGCAGGGATGACACGGACACCTTTGGCCTCGAACGCGCGAATAACGGCATCGTAGTGAGCGCAGTCAGAGGCAAGGATGTAGGAGCGCAGCATCAGCAAACCGACTGTTGCAACAGGGGTCGCAGGCCGCGGCAAATCGGCAAGATCAGTGACAATCTTATGATCCGGCAGATCCGGGTGGTAGAGACCCACATCAGGGTACTCGATCGGCAACGCAGCAGGTGCGCCACGCCAGTCGGCACGGTTCGCATAGCGGCCAATCAGGAAGCGGATCATCTGCTCGACATTATCGTCAGAGCCACCAAGCCAATACTGCATCGCCAGGAACCAAGCGCGGAGATCCTGCGCCTTGCCGGGGATCAGTTTCAGTATCTTCGGCAGGCGGCGCAGCGTCTTCATCTGCTTGGCACCGCTATCGGCGGTCGGCTTGGACGCGCCGCGTAACTTCTTCAAGAGCGCCATGGCACCGCTGGCAGGCTTGGACATGTCCAAGTCACCCATACGGGTCAGTTTGACGATCTCGCCATCAGCAATGACACCCAGCAACGCATCGCAATCCGCGCGACGGGCCTGCATCGCGGGCAAAATGGCCTGCACGTGTTCTTCGAGAAACAGAAGGTTCGCGATGATGATATCGCCTTGCGCGACAGCTTCGCGTGCGCGGGTCAGTGCATCTGGTGATTCAGACCACTCGGCGGCTGAAAACACCTGCACATCCAGCCCCGGGAAATCCGGTGCCAAACGCGCGGACACACGCAAGGCCGGTCCCGCTGCGTGGGCATCCAGCGTGACAATCACCACGCGGTAGGGCTTATGCATCACTTCATCGCGCATAATGTGCCTTTGCCTCATAGAGCGTATCAAGGCTGATTTCGTGAAGGCCCTTTTCCAAAGCGAAGGTTTCGGTGTTGCGGCGTGCCTTGCCGCGCACAAAGAACGGGATCTTCTTCAGTTCGCGTTCCGCATCCGACAGCCAGATTACGTTGTCGCCCTGCGGCACTGTCGGCGCATCCACGGTTTCTTCGACCTTGGCTTTCGCCTTGCCGCCGTGGTGGCTTGCGCCGGCGTCATCGTGGAATTCAAAATCATCGCGGAACATTGTCAAAAGATGCTCTTCCAGACCCATCACCAGCGGATGGATCAGCGTATCAAAGATCACATTCGCGCCTTCGAAACCCACCTGCGGGGAATAGCGGGCGGGGAAATCCTGCACATGGACGGGCGCGGAAATGACAGCACAGGGAATGCCCAGACGCTTGCCGATATGGCGCTCCATCTGGGTGCCAAGGATCATTTCAGGGCTGAGCGCTTCAATCGCGGCTTCGACTTCCAGATAGTCATCAGTAATGAGGGCGTCGACGCCGTATTCCTTGGCCAGCGCCCGAATAGGACGCGCCATTTCGCGGTTGTAACAACCCATGCCAACAACTTCGAAACCCATCTCGTCGCGGGCGATCCGCGCATGGGCGGCCACGTGGGTACCATCCCCGAAGATAAAGACGCGCTTGCCAGTCAGATAGGTACTATCGACCGAGCGCGACCACCACGGCATCCGCAGGCGGCTTTCGTCGACTGCAACGGTTTTGCCAGTGATTGCAACCACTTCCTTGATAAAGTCGCGTGTCGCGCCAACACCAATCGGTACAACCTTGGTGAACGGCTGGTCATGGTTCTTTTCCAAGAACCGCGCCGCCGCCTCACCGGTTTCGGGCGACAACAACACATTGAAATGCGCAGCAGGGAGGCGTGCAATATCAGAAGGTGTTGCGTTCAAAGGGGCAACGACATTCACGTTGATCCCCATTTCAGACAAAAGCCCGGTGAGTTCTTCCACATCATCGCGGGCACGAAAGCCCAGCGCTGTTGGTCCCAAAATGTTGCAGGTCACACGCGCCGTACGCTCTTGTGGTTGGGCCAGTGCTTTGACGATCTGGTAAAACGTCTCATCCGCGCCAAAGTTTTCCTTGCGACTATAGCTTGGCAATTCCAGCGGAATGACGGGGATCGACAGACCCATTGTTTCGGCCAGACCCGCCGGATCATCCTGAATCAATTCCGCAGTGCAGGACGCACCCACGATAATCGCCTCGGGCTGGAACCTATCAACGGCATCCTGACAGGATGCTTTGAACAAGGTCGCGGTATCGGCACCCAGATCACGTGCCTGGAATGTGGTATAGCTGACCGGCGGGCGATGATTGCGCCGCTCGATCATCGTGAACAACAGATCGGCATAGGTATCGCCCTGCGGGGCATGCAGCACATAGTGCAGGCCTTTCATCGCCGTGGCGACGCGCATTGCACCTACGTGGGGCGGGCCTTCGTATGTCCAGACGGTCAGTTTCATTCGGCGGCCTCCATTTGGAGAACGGCTTTGCGCCGCAACGGACGCGAGAAGAGACCAGCCAAATCACCCGCCTGTTCGTAGAAATGCACAGGTGTAAAGACCAGTTCGATCGCCCATTTGGTCGACAGCCCCTCCGCCTCAAGCGGGTTGGCAAGACCAAGGCCGCACACCGTCAGGTCAGGGCGCGCAGCACGGGCGCGGGCCAGTTGTTTATCCACATCCTGTCCTTCGGAAATCTGCGGGCCTGCTGGCAGCAGATCAAGATCGGGGCCATGCAGCGCGTCGTGAATATAGGGGCTGCCCACTTCGATCGCAGTCATACCGCATTCGCGGGTCAGAAACCGTGCTAGCGGGATTTCAAGCTGGCTGTCGGGAAAGAAGAACACCGATTTGCCGCGCAGCGCCTCGGCTGCTTGCGCAATCGCTTTGCGCGCACGGGCGCGCGGGGCGGCAGTGACGGCTTCAAAGGTTTCGGCGCTGACGCCAAACTCTGTCGCAATCGTGCGCAACCACGCGGTCGTGCCTTCATCGCCAAAGGGAAAAGGCGCCGCCAGATGGCGCGCGCCACGACGTTCAAGTGCGGCATGCGTATCACCAAGGAACGGCTGGGTCAGCGCAAACACCGTGTTTTCGCCGACCGCAGTCGTGTCATCAATCCGGCGCGCTGGGAGCAGGCGGATCGGGCCGATACCCATATCAGTGAGGAGCGACACCATCTGATCTTCGACAACATCAGGCAGCGCACCAACAACAAGCAGTTCGCGCGCGTTGGTGTCCTTCAGAACAGGCACCATCGACGCGAGGCAGGCATCTTCACCTTCAGTAAAAGTCGTCTCGATGCCAGAGCCGGAATAATTCAGCACCCGCACATGAGGCGCATGCACCTGGCTGAGACGTTCTGCCGCGCGCGCCAGATCAATCTTGATCACTTCGGACGGGCAAGACCCGACCAAAAACAGCTGACGGATGTCAGGACGACGCGCCAAAAGCTTTTCGACCTCGCGGTCCAGCTCGACATGGGCATCGGCCATACCGGCCAGATCCTGCTCTTCGAGAATCGCTGTGCCGAATCGTGGTTCGGCGAAAATCATCACGCCCGCCGCCGATTGCAGCAGATGGGCGCAGGTCCGTGACCCGACAACCAGAAAGAACGCGTCCTGCATTTTGCGATGCAACCAGATGATCCCGGTCAGCCCGCAGAACACCTCGCGCTGGCCACGTTCCTTGAGGATCGGCGCTGTCCGGCAACCGCCGTTTGTCGGGGGGAGAGGGACGTTCATGCCCGCGCCTCCGCATCCAAACGCGCGAGGCGCAGTTTCCATACGAATTGGGCTGCGTTGATGACGTAGGCCGCATAAGCCACAAGCGCCAGATACATCAGACCGCTTGGCGATAGCGTGTTCGCATAGAGCGCAAAAATATAAAGCAAATGCAATGCGATAACCGCAAAGCTGAAAACATCTTCCCAGAAGAACGCGGGTGCAAACAAGTACTGTCCAAAGACCACTTTTTCCCAGATCGCACCGGTCACCATGATCAATAGCAAAACGGCGGTTTTGATGACGATCGACACAGTCGCAACGTCATAGCCTGCCCCGGTGATCAGGTAGCGTATCACCAGTGCGAGCGAGACAAGAAAAACGAGGAACTGAAGAGGGGCCAAGACGCCCTGAACAAGGGTCCATTTAGTCGCGTCGCGGCGCGCCCGTTCTGCATCAGAGTATAGCCGCCTGCCGAGTGTTTGCACACCTGCTGTATTCGTGTTGGCAATGGCCATGTTAAGCTTCCCTGACAGTGTCTTGTGTCAAGAATAAGTGTCATTTACCCCATGTGTCAACTTTAACTTACACACTGTGACCGAATGTAGCTGTGCACTAACTTGACGCCAAAATCAGACTTAAGTTATAATTTTATATGGAGTTTTTCAAATATCTGCCCGCTGTCGCTATCAAATATGTCAATTTACTTTGACATTCAGTGCATCACACCTGACAATAACGCAATTGCTGTATAGAACGCCTCCGCGCAGTACTTCAGCCAAAGGACAAGCGAATGGCCGATCGTCATAAGTTTGGCGTCAAGAAAGAGCCGGTAGTGCCTCAGGTGCCACGGGGCGTTGTCGGGCGTCGTGTCGCTGAAGCAGTGACCGAAGATATTTCGCGACATCTTGATCCCGTCCTCTTTGAGGATTTGAAAGACGCAGCACTCAGCCAGAACCCCGAAGCCAGCCGACGTGCGATCAAGGCGGCACTTGCTGATGGGATACGCCCAGAAGACCTCGCTGACTTTTATATCCCGGCCCTTGCGCGTGATATGGGTGACATGTGGTGCGTGGATCAGCTCGGTTTTGCAGGGGTGACAATAGGTGTATCACGTTTGCAGGCCATGATGCGTGCATTGGGTCCCAATTGGGCCAGCGATAGCGCGACGGAAAATGAGAACGCGTCAATTCTGTTGATTGTACCGCAAGAGGTGTATCACACGCTTGGCGCGATCGTCCTAAGCAGCCAGCTGCGGCGCAAGGGTTTTTCTGTGAAGCTTGTTTTAGGCGGCAAACCGGAAGATATTGCCAATCGGCTGTCACATACTAAGTTTGACGCTGTATTTATATCTTCATCCGCTGGCGAAACGCTTGAATCGTTGCGCCATATCATTGATGTTATTAGAACTTCGTACAAGGATCCTTGTCCTATTGTGGTCGGCGGCTCCATTCTTGATGTTGAGAAGACTGATGACGTAACGGCGCTGACAGGGGCTAACTATGCCACAAAAAGACCAGATGAGGCCCTAAGACTTTGCGGCCTACAACAAACCGAGCAGAACAAAGCGCACGCCAAGGGCGGGACCTAAGCCATGAAGAAGGTCCTCAGTTACAGGCGTCATCAATGACGTCCCGCGGAACCAAATACTGGAACAGCGGCGCAATCCCTTTGATTGCCCCCGAGATACTTGGCGACATCATCGCCGAAGTGGCAGATGTGGGCGTAGTCATTTCGGGAAACGGCACCATCCTTTCTGTTCTTGTAAACCCTTCCAATGATGTCTTCCGCCAATTGGAAAATTGGGAAAACAAAGACATTCGCACAACACTGACAATCGAAAGCGTCTCGAAATTCGACAGCCGTTTGTCAGAGTTTCTGGATGGCAAGACACGGGTTCGGCCAGTCGAGCTGAACCATACCGATAGTAATAAACGGTGGGAATCACCCGTCAAATACAGTTTCCATCGCATCGGGCCTGATGGCGCAATCCTGCTTTTGGGTCGCGATTTGCGCCCGATCGCGGAAATGCAGCAGCAATTGGTCGAAGCACAGCTTTCGCTCGAGCGCGACTACGAAACCCAGCGCGAATATGACACCCGCTTTCGCGTTCTGATGGAGAGCACCTCGGAAGCGATTGTTTTTGTATCCGTTTCCACCGGCGAAATCACCGAAGCAAACTCGGCAGCAGTGGCATTACTTGACCGCCCGCTTGAAAACCTCATCGGTAACCAGCTTTCGGGTTGTTTTGAGGGACGCAAACGCGGTGATATGGTTGATACTCTGGCGTCGCAGGCAATCTCGGGTGTGAAGAATGTCTTTCTTGCCGATTTGCGCGGTAACGGATCGTCGGTACAAGTTTTTCCAACGCTCTTCCGCGCCGCAGGTGAACGCATTCTGCTCTGCCGCCTCGTCCCAGAAGGTGAGGGCAGCGCGCTCGCCGATGATTTGAACCATAATCTCCACGCACTCTATGCGGACGGACCCGAGGCGATCGTCTTTACCGCCGAAAACGGTGACGTGCTGTCTGCCAATGACGCATTCCTCGATCTCATTGATGTGGCCCATGATATCAACGTGCGTGGCAGGAGCCTTGCCGATTATCTGCAACGTGGCAGCGTTGATTTCAAAGTGATGGCTGAGAACGCACAGCGCGCCGGGCGGATGCGGAACTATGCGACAAAGCTTGCCGGCGAATATGGCAGCCCGCGTGCGATGGATATTTCTGTAACGCGGTTACTGGCCGGTCAGCAGACGATTTTTGCCTTTGTGCTGCGCGATGCAAGCCGCAGTGACACAACACAATCGCGCCCGCACCCCAGCAGCGACGAAAGCATGCGCTCCGTGGCCGAACTTGTTGGCAGTGCGACACTGAAAGACATTGTGTCGGAAACAACCAATGTCGTGGAAAAAATGTGTATCGAAACAGCGGTTGAGTTGACGATGAACAACCGCGTCGCCGCCGCCGAGATGCTGGGTCTTTCGCGCCAGTCACTTTACGTGAAATTACGCAAATTCGGCCTACTTAGCCGCGACGGCGAAGCCGAAGACTAGCGCGGGCTGCGCTTGGCCAGAATACGTTGCAGCGTCCGCCGGTGCATCGACAAACGACGCGCGGTTTCGGAAACATTGCGATCACACAGCTCATAAACCCGCTGAATATGCTCCCACCGCACACGATCTGCGCTCATCGGGTTTTCTGGCGGTGGCGGCAACTCATCCTTCAAAGCAAGCAAAGCATTTGTCACGTCAGTCGCATCCGCAGGCTTTGAAAGATAGTCCGTCGCCCCGATCTTGACCGCAGCGACCGCTGTCGCAATTGCACCGTACCCTGTCAAAACCACAATCCGTGCGTCCGGACGGCGGGCGCGCAATGTCTCTACCACATCAAGACCGTTGCCATCTTCCAACCGCAAATCAACAACTGCATAGGCTGGCGGCCGCGCTGTCGATATCGCCTTTCCTGCCGCAACAGAACCTGCCATCTCGACATTAAAACCACGTTTTTCCATTGCTTTGGCAAGACGACGCAGAAATGCTTCGTCGTCATCTACCAACAGCAGGCTTTTGTCTTCACCCAAATCCAAGGCCACGGTGTTCATGCGCTTCCCTATGCATAGTTCTGTAAGTGAGATAGGCTAGAACAGACCGTCGTCAAATTGCTGGCGATTATCCTGTGCGTTAATTGCGCAAGAGCCTGCAAAGACAAATCACAGGCGACAACGCAGAGCACATTGAAGCTGTGTGCAAACGGCTTATCCTCACCATGTTATTGTAGAACTGGATCTCAGATTATGTCGGCCACAGGGAATTTGCTGATCACAGGACAAGAGCGCACCGACTGGGTGCGCCTTCGGACGCTTGTGACCCTGCGCTGGTTTGCCGTTGTGGGACAAGCCATCGCAATTCTTGTGGCCGTGCGCATTTACAATATCGAAATCGCCGTCGGTCAGGCGGCCCTCGTCGTTACCGCAGCAGTCATTGCGAACCTCGTCTCGTTGTTCGCCTACCCCTCAAACAAGCGCCTTTCAGATTTTGAGGCAACGCTCTGGCTTATCTTCGACCTGATCCAATTGAGCCTTTTGCTCTATCTGACGGGTGGCTTGAACAACCCTTTTGCTATGCTTGTGCTGGCGCCTGTGACGATTTCCGCCACCGTGCTTCACCTGCGCAGCACGATCTTCTTGGGGCTGGCTGCAATCACGATCATCACGGTCATTAGTAGCTATAATCTTCCGCTAATCACCTCAGATGGCGTGGTTTTGGTGCTTCCTGTCCTGTTCCAGTTCGGATTTTGGGTCGCACTTCTGATCAGTCTGGTGTTTTTGGCCTTCTATGCACGGCAGGTCACATCCGAAATGAACGCGATGAACGAGGCCTTGCTCGCAACCCAACTGGCCTTGTCGCGCGAACAAAAGCTCACCGACCTTGGCGGTGTTGTCGCGGCAACCGCACATGAATTGGGTACCCCGCTTGCGACAATCAAACTTGTCAGCAGCGAGTTGAAAGAAGAACTGGCCGACCGGCCTGATTTGCTGGATGATGCCGAACTTATCAGCTCTCAGGCCGACCGGTGCCGCGATATTCTGCGCTCAATGGGGCGGGTCGGAAAAGACGATCTACATCTGCGCAATGCACCCATCGAAATTGTTGTCAGAGAAGCCGCCGAACCGCACCGGAACCGCGGGAAAGACGTTGAATTCAATATCTTCCCGCTTGATGGCGCGAACCTGACACAACCCAATATCCAAAGGCGCCCTGAAATCATCCATGGTTTGCGCAACCTGATCCAGAACGCTGTCGATTTTTCAGAAACTCAAGTCACGATCGATGTGACGTGGTCGGAAGCACTGATCAATATCAAGATCTCTGACGATGGCCGTGGATTTCCACAGTCAGTCATCGGGCGTATCGGCGACCCTTACGTCCGGCGGCGGCGTTTTTCCGAAGATGGCGCACGCAGACCCGGCTATGAAGGGATGGGCCTGGGACTGTTTATCGCCAAAACGCTGCTGGAACGGTCGGGCGCCACGCTTTCATTTTCCAACAGCCGCCGCCCCGGTCACGCGAGTTGGACAGGCCACCCCACAGGCGGCGCGGTGGTCGAGGTCAGCTGGCCCAGCGATGCGCTGCTGTTGCGCGGACAGGCCAATGACACCCCCTTGGGCAAAAACCAACCAATCCCGAGTTGGCCATGACATTGTTTCCATAATTAACACGACATTAACTTTCCTGACGGATGCTTTCACCGAGTAGAGCAGGATCGGACGAAAAATGGTAATCAACCTGGTCGAGTTTAGCGCCATCGTGGCTGCGGCTGTCGTTGGCGCTATGGCGATCATGTATCTTTTGCGGGCCAGCGGGGCAATCAGAACAGCACCGCGCTCCAATATCCAGTCCCACCCTGACGAGGGCGCTGTTTTTCTTTTTCACGATACCGAGCTCGTCGATGCAACAACACAGGCTTGGGCGCTGATCAATAATAGCCCCCGAAACCTGACCGATATGGATGCGATGCTTTTGGTACTAGAGGTCGAGTTTCCTACGCTCAGGGAACGGCTGTCAGACTTGAATGCAGTGCAATTCCAAATCCGTAGCGAAAGCGATCGGTCTGTTTTTGTGGCGATCCGGCGCATCAAGCAACAACTGCGTGTCTCGCTCCAGGGTGATGAAACCCCCGCGTATGAGGCAGCCACCGACCGGCTCCACCATGTGGCGCGCGACAAACAGGCCGCGCTGATGCAATGCATCGCTACCAATTCACCGCAACTGATCTGGCAAGAAGACAGCAAGGGGCATTTGCTTTGGGCGAATAATGCTTATGCAAACCTGCTGAAACGCCATACGCAGATGTCGCTGTTTCAGCCAGAAAAAGGCGGTGTCGAAACCCATGATCGCAGGGTAGCCGTCAAACTGACCGGTGACCGCAGAGAGCGCTGGTTTGATATTTCCACTGCCAAGCACGCGGACGGCTATCTGCACTTTGCCAATGACGCTACCCCTGTCGTGCGGGCCGACACGGCACGCACCGAATTCGTCAAAACGCTTGGCAAAACCTTTGCGGAATTGTCCATCGGCATCGCCATCTTTGATAACAACAGGCAGTTGACCATGTTCAACCCGGCACTGCTCGACATGACGAACCTTCCGGTTGATTTTCTCAGCGTGAGCCCGACAATCGACACGGTACTCGACCGATTGCGCGAAATGCGCATGATGCCCGAACCCAAAAACTATGTGTCGTGGCGTGAACAATTCACGGCCGTCGAAACGGCCGCCAAGGAAGGCACCTACAGCAAGAACTGGTCTCTTCCCGACGGGCAGACATACCGCGTAACCGGACGGCCCTATCCTGATGGCGCTTTTGCACTTCTGTTCGAAGATATCAGCGCCGAGGTCTCGCTAACGCGGCGGTTCCGGTTGGATATCGAAACAGGGCAAGCGGTACTTGATACGCTTACAGACGCGATTGCGGTGTTTTCTTCGGCGGGTACTTTGGTGATGTCCAATCAGGCCTATGCCGATCTCTGGGCCAGCAACACAGACCACATTCTCGAACACCGTGTTCTGCAGTCTGAAATGCGCATCTGGAAAAACCAGTGCATTCCATCGCCCATTTGGAACAATCTGCGTGATTTCATTCAGCAGCTTGGTGCGCGGCAACCGTGGGACGATGATGTATTACTGGATGATGGGCGGCAACTGTCCTGCCACGCCACCCCGATCGCAGGCGGCATGACGATGCTGCGTTTCTCGGTCGCACGCCCGAAACGGCCCGAGTTTACAAAGCTGATGGCTGCTGATCCTGCGATACAGTTGATGAAGCGCTGATTTCTGCTTGCAGGCACCGCGCAACCCCATAATGTCGGTGCATGGCCCGCACCCTGTTTGAGTTTTCCCTCGCCGATGAAGGCGCAACCGGCGCATTGGCCTCGCAAATTGCAGCACGGCTTTTGCCTGGCGATACGCTTTTGCTGGAGGGTGAGATCGGGGCTGGAAAATCCGCTTTTGCGCGCGGCGTCATCCGCGCCCGACTTGGCCGGATGGAGGACGTGCCATCACCCACTTTTACGCTGGTCCAAACCTATGAGGACGCCAGTGGCGATATCTGGCACTGTGATCTTTACCGGTTGACCCACCCTGACGAAGCGCTCGAGTTGGGGTTGGACGAGGCGTTTGAGACCGCCATCTGTCTGATCGAATGGCCTGACAGACTGGGCGATGCAGCCCCTGCCTCTGCGCTCACCCTATCCTTTGTCGCAAACACCCATGCGCATCACGTCACGATCAATGGACCAGACCCGTGGTCCGAACGTCTTGAGGGCCTGCATGTCTGACCGCACCGCTCTCATCCGTAATTTTCTGACTGATACCGCATGGCAGGACTGGATGCGCACGCCCTTGGCCGGTGATGCCTCTGCCCGACGTTATCATCGGTTATCATCACACGGCCAATCGGCGATCCTGATGGATGCACCGCCCGAGAACGGCGAAGACACCGTCCCCTTCGTCGAAATCGCAACGCTGTTGCGCAAGGCGGGCTTTGCTGCCCCTGATGTGCTGCTGCATGATGCAAAAAATGGCCTGCTCTTGCTGAGTGACCTTGGGACGACCGACTATGCGCAATGGTTGCGCCAAACCCCGACAGATGAGGGGACGCTTTATCAATCCGCCACGACTGTGCTGCTGAAGCTGGAAGAGCTCACCCCACCGCCGCACCTCACACATCTCACCCCTCCCGTTGGTGCACAGATGATCGAGATTGTCGGCACTCATTATACCCACACACCTGTTACAGACCTTTGTTCCGAGGTCAAAAAATCGCTCGAAGAGTTCGCACCCGAACCAACGGTGCTGGCCTTGCGCGACTATCACGCCGAGAACCTGATCTGGCGGGCAGAGAAAACGGGCATAGCTCAGGTCGGTTTGCTTGATTTTCAGGACGCTTTCGTCGCCCCGCCCGGCTATGATCTTGCGTCGCTTTTGCGGGACGCGCGGCGCGATGTCAGCCCTTCGGTCGTTGAGGAGATGATCACTTATTTCGGGGCACATACCAAAGCAACAACACCATTCCGCACATCGCTTGCCTGCCTTGGTGTGCAGCGTAACCTGCGCATTTTGGGCGTTTTCGCCCGCTTGGTTAGCACGCTCAACAAACCACGCTACGCCGCTTTCATGCCCCGCGTATGGGCACACATCACGGCAGACTTGCAAGATCCCGCGCTGGCAACACTGCGACAGGCGGTGATGGATCAGGTGCCCGAACCCACCGCAACACGGCTTGCGGGGCGCGCGACATGACACTGCCCATCCTCTTTTTCGCCGCTGGGCGTGGCACACGCATGGGCGCGCTGACCAAAGACCGGCCAAAACCCCTGATCAACGTGGCTGGCAAAGCACTGATCGACTACGCGCTGGATATCGCAAACGCGGCCACCGTCGGTCGAAAAGTCGTGAACCTGCACTACCATGGTGACATGATCAGGCAGCATCTGGCAGGCCAGGAAATCACCTTTTCTGACGAGAGCGCACAGCTTCTGGAAACAGGCGGCGGCCTCAAGAAAGCCTTGCCACTGTTGGACGCCAGTCCGGTCCTGACGATGAACACAGATGCGGTGTGGCAGGGGCCAAACCCGATCACACATATCCTCAATGCTTGGCGCCCCGAGATGGAGGCGCTGATGCTGCTGGTCGAAAAGAAAGATGTGGCGGGCCATCTGGGCAAAGGTGATTTCGAGATCGACAAGGACGGACGGCTGAAACGCGCGCCGGAAGATATCTACACGGGTCTCCAGATTATCCGGACCGATGTGCTGGGCGAGATCACGGACACCGCGTTTTCCATGAACGCCGCATGGGATAGAATTGCAGCACGCGGCGGGCTTTTTGGCACACGTTTTCTAGGCAAATGGTGCGATGTCGGCCAGCCTGAAAGCATCCCGCTGGCCGAGGATATGCTGCATGTTTGACCCCGGCAAAACCCCTCGCATCTTTGCAAGTCCCCCCGGCGTGGATTTCGCTGACGGGTTGGTTGCAGGACTCTTGAACCGCACAGCTGGGATGGCGCCCAATGATCTGGCAAGAGTCGAAATCTACGTCAACACAACACGGATGCAGCGCCGGATCAGGGCCGTCTTTGACGCAGGCCCCGCAAGGTTGCTTCCCCGCATCAGGCTGATCACAGACCTTGCCAATGATCCGGTTTCGCTTGCCTTGCCGCCAGCGGTATCACCGCTGCACAGGCGGTTGGAATTGTCCCAATTCGTGGCCAAATTGCTGGAACAACAGCCCGATCTTGCACCGCGGGCAGCGCTCTACGATCTTTCCGACAGCCTTGCGAAACTGATGGACGAAATGCAGGGCGAGGGCGTCAACCCCGACACGATCGCCAATCTCGAAGTCGCCGACGAATCCGGCCATTGGGAACGCGCCCTCAAATTCGTCAAAATCATCACCCGCTATTTTGACGACCAGGACCAAGCGCCCGACAAAGAGGCACGCCAACGCATGGTCATCGAAACGCTGGCCGCCCGCTGGCAAGACACGCCACCCGATCATCCGGTCATCATCGCGGGCTCGACCGGATCGCGCGGCGCGACGGCGCTGTTCATGCAGGCCGTCGCGAAACTGCCACAAGGCGCGATCATCCTGCCCGGTTTTGATTTCGATCTGCCCGCCCATGTCTGGGACGCGATGGACGATGACATGACCGCCGAGGATCACCCGCAATACCGTTTCCGCCGCCTGATGGATATCATCGGTTTCACGCAGGATGACGTCAAATCATGGTCGGACCATGAACCT